>JAIPKB010000272.1 GCA_021733795.1 Akkermansiaceae bacterium
GCACAACTCCTACGACAGCACCGCGCGCGGAGCGCACGGTCCACCACAAACGCGCAACCGTTCAATAGGCGAAGCCCTATAGGCTGCACCAAGGTGCAGCCCTACACTCAATTCGAGTTCCCTTCGATTCCACTCAGGGCCATCTTGTCCGGCATCATGTCCGCTATAGCCTTGGCGGAGGCGGGAGCCTTGGCGGGGGCGGACATGATGGCTGGCGGACTGCCAAAGGGCATTGGGCAACTGAAGCGTGCCTATGATACCAACGTCCCTAACGCCAAAGACCTGTAGGGCGCGACCTTGGTCGCGCCTAGGCTGCACCAAGGCGCAGCCCTACGATTTTATATGGCCCGTATCACATGAGCGGTTGGTATTGAAGGTAGGGCGGTGCGGCTCGCACCGCCGCGGCTCACCGAGCCGTTGCTTAGTTCCACGTTCGTGGTCGGCCACAGCGGGCCGACCCTACCGGCGCTACCGCGCCCCTGCCCCATGCCAAAAAAAGCCCCCCGGCACGAAGACCGGGGGGCTTTGCCTGATAATGAAACCAAAACCAGTTTAGAAATCAAAGGTCGCCGTGAGGGTATACTGGCGCGGGTCAATGATGCGGTAGGCGTAGGTCGAGCCGTCATAGTTGACGCCGACCGGCTTCAAGCCGCCGCTCTCAAAGACGTTGGCAATGTTGAGCTGCAGCTTCATCCCGACGGTGTCGTTGAGGATTTTGCGGCGATAGGAAATCCACACGTCGGTGTAGAAGTTGGCATCGTCGTAGATCGGGCGGTTGACGTCGGAGTAGTCGATCACCGGCACACCGTTATATTTGTTCACGCCGCTCGCCTTGCCGTAATAGCCGATGACCGACTTGTCCTCCCAGCGCTGACTGCCGCCCGCGGTGAACCCGCGGAGCATGCCGTCCTCGAACGTGTAGCTGGTGAGGAAGGACCAGCGGTATTTGCGCTGACCCTGGGCCGACTGACCCTGGAGGTCGCGGTCCAGCGCGAGCTGCGGGGTGACAATGGCGCCGTAGTAGGCCGCGGGATTGGCAAAACCGGTGGCCGCCTCCGGGAACAGGTTCGACTGGTAACCGTAGGAGCTCATGAAGCTGGTCAGGTCGACATCACGCCCACCGGAGGTGGTGTAAGTGGCCAGACTTTGATACTGCGGCAGGAGGTAGTCGGCCGCCTTCGAGGCATTCCACACCGCCATGCGATCCGCCTCCCAGGGCAGGAACTCCTTCACGACACTGGCATACTTGGTGTCCTGCTTGCCGAAGGTGAACTTCATCGTCCAGCTGCGGGTGGGATTGTAGTTGATCTCCGCCTCGATGCCCTTGGCCTCGGCGTTGCGGGTGGCCCCGAGTGAATACGGCAGTGAGCCGTAGTAAGTGTAGGGCAGTTTCCATATCTTCTCCGCCGCAGCCCGCACCGCGTCTTCCGTGGCCGTGCTCAGGTTGGTGCCAAAGCCGACCGCCGTCGGATCCATGCCCATGTTGATCATGGCGATAGTGCGGGCGTAGTTCTGGAAGAGTGTCGTGTCGAAGTTGCTCGACAGACGACCGAACACGAGGGGCGCGGAGATGTTCTCGTTCTCGTTGCTGGCCTTGAACCAAGTCACGCGACCGAACAGCTTGTTGTCGGCCAGCGAGAACTGGAAGCCGTAGTCCTCACCCTTGCCCGTGGGCTTGGGCAGCGGGTTGCCGTAGAAGTCACCCAGGGCGACGGAGGGCGGGTTGAAGTTGTCGGACTTGTTGTAGCTGACGCCGAAGTCGCGCAGGAACTGGTGGAACAACGAGCCGTTGGCGGCCGGGCTGTCGATCACGGACCAGCCCTTGAAGGGACGGAGCACGCCACCCGCGGTGCGGGTGCGGCCCTTGAGCTCGTTGTAGGGACCCCAGCGGTTGAAGAGGAACTCGCGCTGGAACACGCCGTTGACCCACTTCTGCGCATTGGTGATCGCGGGTTGAATGACATTGCCGGCGGAGTCTTTCACGGCGGCCGTGCCGGTGTTGGTGACGCGGGCCTTGTAGGTGTCCTCGCGCCAGCCGAACGTGGTGATGAGGCGATCCTCCCAGAAGTGACTGGTGATCGCCCAGCTGACCGAGTCCACGATGCGCTGGTTGCGGCCCGTGCCGGCGTCGAAGTCAATGAACTCCGTGGTCACGCCGAGCGGGATGAAGCTGCTGGTGTCGTAGTTGTAGGCCGAGATGTTGCCGGAGTAACTCAGGGGTTGCCAGGTGCCGGCGTCGCGGCTGACCACACCGTAAGGATCGCCGGGGGCGCCCAGGTAGTATTGGCGGATCAGCGAGGTGGTGTTCATGTTGTAACCGGTGGGCGTGCCGTCCGCGTTGTTGTTGGGATTGCGCAGGTAGCGGTAGGTGGCCGTGTCGCTCGTGGCCGCCGTGTAGTGCAGGCGCTGGCGGGCGGTCGTGGTCATGTATTCGTCCTTGGACCAGAGCGCGAGCACCTGGTGGCGGCCGAGATGCTTGATCCAGCCGTCCTTCTGGGTGAAGTCGGGCGTCCACGCGAGCATGGCGCGGTAGTGGTCGTCGACCTCGTCGGCCGTGTAGCTGTCAGGATCCTGGTCGTAGACGTAGGGCAGGCCGAAATACGGATTAACCGAGCCGTCCACATTGTATTTGTTGGTGTCCACGTAGAGGGTGGCGACGTTGAGCTGGGCCACCGTGTAATTGGTGCGCTGGGCGTAGTCCTGCCGCATCATGCCGGCGTTGAAGAACAGGTCACCGGGCAGCTCCTGCTCGAACTCGACGTTGTAGGTGGTGTTCTTGGCCGAGCCAAAGTTCATCGAGTTGATGTTGACGTTGCGCCAGTCGTAGATGGCCGAGTTGGTCACGCCCGGGTATTTGTAGCCGGCGTTGCCGCCGATGACCCCGTTGCCGGTGGCGGACCAGCCGGCGGAGCCCATGACCGCGCGGGTGTAGTAGTCGGCCCAGGTCGGGTTGGCGTAAATGGCCGCGGTGGTCGGTCCGACCGAGGGATTGCCCGCGGGGTTGCCGGTCACGCCGAAATTCGGCAGGTAGCGGTAACCAAAGGTGGGCTGGAACCAGTTCACCAGCTGGCCGCCGTTGATCTGCATGACGCTGCGGGCCTGACTGGAAATGCCACCGATGCCGGGGACGTAAAGGATGTTGGGCGACGGCGTGCCGGCCACCCAGTTGGTGGGGGGATTCTGCAGGCCGAAGATGTTGAAGCCATTGTATTGGGTCTTGGCGGAATTCCACTTGGAGGCATCAAAACCCGGGCGCGACTCGATGAACGCGCGCAGGTCGTTGGCGTAGGGCGAACTGGCGTTGTCGACGAGCATGCTCAATTCCGCCCCGGTGTTGAGACTGTAGATCTTGTGGGTGGTGGGATCGTAGTAGGGCCGGCCGGCGGTGTTCCACTCGGTGACGTAATCGCGGGGCGTCAGGGTGTTGGGCCGGTTGTTCTTGTTGTCATAGCTCTCCACGTTGAAGCGGAGCGTGGTCTTCTTGAAGGGCTTGTAGGTGAGCGCACCATAATAGCGCGTGGTCTTGTCGGAGGCCGGCTTGCGGTCAAACCGGCGGTCGTCGTAGACGGCGGCGCCATAGATCGCGAGGGTGTCGTCAATCAGCCCCTGGTTGAAATTGACCGAGCTGCGGAAGGAACCGTATTGGTCGGTGCGGAACGAGACCTGGGCCGACTTCTTGTTCAACTGCGCCTGGGCCGTGCTCTGGTTGACGATACCGGCGGGGCTGCCGAGACCGAAGAGCATCGAGTTGGGCCCGCGGCTGATTTCGACCGTGGCCGTGTTGTAGGAGTCGAAGGGGAGCGAACCGATGGACGGATAATAATTTACCGCCGAGCTGGGGGAGCCGAGACCGCGCACGCGATTGGCCTGCGCGTTGGTGTAGGACTCGACCGCGTTGCCCTTGGTGCCGCCTGCGTTGACGTCGATCACGCCGTCGCCGCGCATGCTCAGGGTGCCGGGGGTGTAGGTCAGCGAGCCCTCGGTGTTCACTTCATAACGGAAGATGTCGTTGATGTCGGTGGAACCCGTGTCCTCGAACTGCTGCTTGTTGATGACGGAGATGGAGGAGCCGAGGTCGGACAGGTTCGTGCTCATGCGGCTGCCGGCCAGGGTGTTCGCGGAAAAATATCCGGAGTCCTTTTCGGTCGACACGGTGAACGGGGACATTTGGACCACCTCATCGGAGGTTCTGGCCGTGTCCAGGGTGACCTCGGCTGTGGTCGGAATGTCGGACTTGCGGACTTCAGGCTTGGCCGGGGTCCCGGTTTCCTGCGCCGAAAGCGGGACAATTAAGAGGAGGGCCAGCAACGACACCTGCAGGTGTCGGACTACATAATGCGGGATGTGGGTGTTCGGGGTCATGATGTGAGCGGGTGTTGAAATTACCGGAGACTGGAATCACGTGAGGCAGGTTGGGATATGACTTCACCAACAATGCTGACGGGGAGTAACATGGGTTTTGCTTGATCAGGGGTTGTGATGATGCAGGCCCTTGCGGGTCGCACGCTTTAGCATCTCCTTTCAAAAGGACCCCGGCTGAATATACAACGAATCCGTCCCTCAGACAGTCCGACACATCCGTCCACCTCGGGAACAAGGGCGGGGCAAAACGCGCTCCACCCGCGGCGACGGCAGTGGATTTGCGGACTGTTCGGCTGTGGTCCCTTCAGCGAACGCTTGCCAAGCAAGTTGGGTTGGTCCTACACCAGCGCACCCCGCAACCAGCACACCCCATGGCTGAATCCGTCCCCGTCAATCTCCCGGCTGCCACCAACGAATACGAGCGCACGCGTGTGCCGGATTCCGCGCTCAAGGGTCCGAGTTCCTTCTGGGGGATGTATGCCGGCGAGCACACGGCGGGCACCGAGTTCATGCTCGGTCCGCTGTTCATTGCCTGGGGTGCCTCCGCCCTCGACGTCATCCTCGGTTTGTTGCTCGGCAATCTGCTCGCCGTGTTGACGTGGCGTTATCTCACCGCCCCGATCGCCACGGACCTGCGGACCACACTCTACTACAAATTGGAAAAAATCTGCGGGCGCAAACTCGTGGCCCTCTACAATGTCGCCAATGGCATCCTGTTTTGCTTTCTCGCCGGGGCGATGGTGACCGTATCGGCCACCGCCGTCGGGGTGCCCTTCCCCGGCGTGCGGATGCCGACCTTCACGGATATCCTGCCCACCGGCCTGGCCTGGTGCATCGTCGTGGTGGTGCTGGGCGCATTGCAGACCCTCGTGGCGGTGCGCGGTTATTCGTTCGTGGCCCGCATCAGTCATCTGGCCGCCCCCTGGATGTTCCTGGTCTTTGTGGCCTGCGGGTTGACCGCCCTGCCCAAACTCGCCTCGCTCGAACCGTCACAAATCTGGACCGGCGTCGCCCTGGGCGGCAAACCCGGCATCGGTTTCGTCGGCATCATGCTCTTTGCCTGGCTCTGCAACGCCGCCATGCATCTGGGCATGTCCGACATGTCGATCTTTCGCTACGCCCGCAAACCGACCTACGGCTGGGCCGCCAGCGCGGGCATGTTGCTCGGCCACTATGTCGCGTGGATCTGCGCCTCCCTCCTCTTCGCGCTCGAAGTCCAGCGGCACGGCGAGTCCGCCTCCAATGCGCCGGGACCGATGGTGTTCGCGGCGGTGGGTTGGGCCGGCCTGATCTGCGTGGTGATCGCCGGCTGGACCACGGCCAATCCCACCATCTATCGCGCCGGTCTCGCCTTTCAGGGCGTGTGGCCCCGGATGTCGCGTTCCACCGGCACTCTCATTGCCGGCACCCTCGCCACGGTCGCGGGACTGTTTCCCGCCTTTGCAATGCGCCTGCTGGATTTTGTCGGCATCTATGGCACGGTGCTGGCCCCGGTCGGCGCCATCATCGTGGTGGATCATTATTATGCCCGGCGCTTCGGTCTGGTGCAAAACTGGGCCGAACAGACCCATGCCACCTTCAATATTGCCGCGCTGCTCGCTTGGTTGCTGCCCATTGCCGCTTTCTTCTGGCTCTACCTGCGCCATGACATCTTTCCCTCCTACCTGACCGTCCCGGTGTGGCTCACCTGCGGGCTGCTCTACATCCTCTTTGGCCGGACCCTCCTGCGCCGGCCCGTTGCCACCTCACCATGAAAATCCCCCGTGTGCTCGCGCTTGCCGCCCTGTTGCTCACCGTGCTGCCCGCCGCGCTCTTTGCCGCCGGTTATGTGGAGGACCACGTGATGAAAGTCACCATGCTGGTCGGCACCGTGCTCTGGTTCACCGCGGCCCCGCAATGGCTGCGCGGCGGGAATGATTGAACCGTTCCGGGGCCCGCTCCCGACGCGGGTGCATCAATCCGGCGGCCGGCTCAGGCGCCGGCCGGGAAACCACAGGCACGCAAACTTTTCTGCTCGGCGAAAGCGCGGCGCATCGCTGGGTCCAGTCCCGGCATCGCAGGCAGCGCGGCAGACGTGCCGTTGGGTTGCGCCCACGCAATCTGGTCGGGCGGCAAGGGCGTGATTGTCGCCACCTGGTGCAGCCCGACGATGAAGGCCGCGTGGCGCGCCGCCATGGCCGCCGTGCAGACGGGAAAGGCCGGGTCGTCCAGTTTTTGCCGGGCCGCGGCCATCATGAGCCGGCGCGTGGCATGCTGGTCGAGGACCGGCCGACTCTGCCGACCGGCCGGATTCTGATACCAGGCTTCATTTTCGTAGCTCCAGCCGGCCGTCCCCTGTGAACCCTCGATCATGATCACCGGCTCAAGGGCCCGGTGACTGACGTGGCTCACGCCGAACCAGAGCCTGACCCCGCGAGCCGTGCGGATGTTGACCACCGCGGTGTCGAAACTCTCGATGGCGTGCGCGCGGAACAGCTCGACATCCGCTGGTTGAAATTGGATCTCCGTTTCCTCCGCACCGGAAAAAAGCAGGCTCAACATCACAAAATGCCCAAAGGCATTGTTCAGGGGCGAGTCGAGCACCGGCACACCGTTTACCTGCAGATGACCCGCCCAGTTGTTGCGCAAAAAATAGGACCGGGGCCGGGGCCAGATGCCGAGAAAGCGCACGGACTGCACCTCGCCGATCGCGCCCCGCTTCAGCTCATCGTTCAGCCAATTGGTGCCCGGATCATAGCAATCCTGAAAACCCACGGCCACAAACTTGCCGCTGGCCTGCTCCTCCGCCTGGATCGCGCGGATGTCGGCCATGGAACTGGCCAGGGGTTTTTCGACCAACACATTGGCCCCGGCCCGCAGTGCCGCGATCGTCATGCGCGCATGCCAGTGGATTCCCGTGGGAATCAGGCACAGGTCAATTTCACCCGCATGGCGTTTGAGCATCTCCTCGTGGTCGGCATAGATCAGGCAACCCCCGGCCTGCAGTTCCTGCACATTGACGGACTCCTCTTCCGGATTGATCACGGTGGCGGCGACGATGACCGCCTCGCCCCGGTCGCGGCAGCCC
>JAIPKB010000273.1 GCA_021733795.1 Akkermansiaceae bacterium
TGCCGCGTATTGGCGGGCGATGGTCTTGTGCATGGCGAGCATCCCGCCCTTCGACGCGGCATAGTGCCAGTGGTCGGGCGAGTCGCCGCGGTGGCCGGCGCGGCTCGCGATGTGGACGATGCGGCCAGGGCGGTTTTGCTGTGTCCAGTGACTGACCGCGAGGCGTGAAAGCTCGGCCGCGGCGGTGAGGTTGATGCGCAGGGTCTGTTCCCAATTTTCCAGCCACTCGTCGTGAGGCAGGTCGATTGGGTTCTCCTCGAAGCGGCCGGCGTTGTTGACCAGAACGTCGATCCTCCCGGCGGCTCGCTGCAGTGCCTCTTGCCACAGTCGGCTGGCGGCACCCGGCACGGCGAGGTCGGAAGCGACGGTTTCATGATCCATCTCCCGGGTGGCGTGGCCGATCACCCGCATGCCGCGTTCGCGCAGTTGGCGGGAGATGGCCGCGCCGATGCCCCGCGAGGAACCGGTGACGAGTGCGATGAG
Source organism: Akkermansiaceae bacterium (assembly GCA_021733795.1). Taxonomy (GTDB): domain Bacteria; phylum Verrucomicrobiota; class Verrucomicrobiia; order Verrucomicrobiales; family Akkermansiaceae; genus Luteolibacter. Next base: position 484 of record JAIPKB010000273.1, read on the forward strand.
TTCGTTCATGTTTGTCTGCTGGAAGAGGGTTGGTTCAGGCGGCGAAGTCCTCACAGGGACTGGCGGCGGCATAGGGCATGGGGTGGCCGGGTCTGGATTACCAGAAACCCGGCGGGAGCACAAGCTTCCTCCGGGCTTCCTCCGGGCCACCGGATGTTTCGCCGGCTTTCAGGCCTCGGCAGCGAGATTGGGCGTGCCCATCTGGCCGAAGCGGGCGAGCACCTTGCCTCTCTCCGGGAATCCAACTTGCTCGAATTCCCGGGTCTTTTGAGGTCACACACTGAGTTCTGGGATTGGCGTCCGGTCATGAAGCGACTCAAGCGACTGAAACAATTGAGGCGGATTGTCGTAGTGTTGGGCTGGGTGATGGGATTGTCGCGGGTTGCCTCACAGGCGATGGATGGCGATCTTTTTTGCAAGTTCTGACAAATTTGACGCAATCCGTGCGTATGGCCAATCCTAAACCAGATGAAACACCGGAAAACCATTCTCTCCCACACTGCGGTTTTTATTGTTGGTGCCGCCTTGGCAGTGGTGGGTTTTCGCTCAAACTCCAGTCAACCCCAGACCGGGAACCACGACGATGCGGGACTTGCCACGGGTCGGCGTCCGGGTACCCCGGCAGGTTTGAGCGAATCCCGCAGGTTGCTGCGGAGTTCCGCCCAACGCGAGGGGGGGGCGGCCGGCAATTCGGCAGGGCGGCCCGAGGGGCCAACGACCGAGCGGCTGACCTCGATCGTTCGCATCGGGGATCCGTTGGAGCGGCAGTTGGCACTGATGGATTTGTTGGACCGGCTTGGGCCTGGTGAGTTTGCGGCGGTGGCCGAGCAGTTCCGCCAGATGGATCACTATAGCGGATCGGGGGGTGAGTTCGACCTGATTCTGCGGAGTTGGGCCAAGGCCGACCCCTTGGAAGCGCTTGAGTACACCACCAAGCAGCTCAAGAGTGGCAGTGCGAGCGCGGAGGTGCTGGCGGCTTGGGCGGGAAAGGATGCGGCGGCTGCCGAAAGCTGGGCGTTGGCCAATCACACCGGCGATGGTCCCAATCCCTATCTGGCGGCGGTGATTCGCGGGGTAGCGGCATACGATATCGGCCATGCCACCCGCTTGCTGGAGTCGTTGCCTCCCGGTGGGGAGCAGCGGGATGGGGTGGATTCCATCACCCGGGCGCTGCTGGTGCAGGGGGGGGATGCGGCGATGAATTTTCCCTCAACCATTCAGGATCCGAAATTGCGGGCCGGTTTTGTCTCGGCCATCGCCAAGCGTTTGACGGCGAAGGATCCGGCGCAGGCGGGAGCGTGGCTGGCGTCCATGAGTGACGCCAATGACCAGAATCAAGGAGCGCGGAGGGTGGCGGAGGCCCTGGCCCAACAGGACCCACAAGTGGCGGCGGACTGGTTGCGCAAGCTTCAGCCCGAGGCCCGGGCGGAGGCGGCTCGTGGAGTGATTCCGAAGATGTCGGCAGGCGACATCACCGGCACCGCCCAATGGGTCAGCACGCTCGCCGGGATTCCGAATTATGATCGGGTGGTCGAGGAGTTTGTTTGGAGCTGCGACAACCGGGCACCCGAGCAGTCCGCCGCCTGGATCGGCGGAATTTCAGATCCCCAGCAGCAGGCGCGGCTCTATCACCAGATGCTCGGCGAGTGGGCCAAGCGCGATGCCCCAGCCGTAAAAACCTGGGTGGCCGACAACCAGGTCCCGGAAAGCGTGGCCCGCCGGTTCAACCACTAGCAGGAAGTTGGTGGAGCGTGAGCCATAGCGTTCCTTTGACGGGCTCGTGGCCCCGATCCGGATCGATGGGGAACCAGGGCGCTCCACCCCGGCAACCGGGGGCACCCCGGCAACCGGGGGCACCCCGGGGTTCTAATTGATGTGGATCAGGGCCGGGCGCTCGTTCGAGGCTTCGATCGCACGGATCGTCTCGCGGACGCACTTGGCCTTTTCGATCATCAGATTCCTGGGAAAATCCTTTTCATCCTTTTCGAAGTAGTCGGCAATCCGTCTCAGTTCCGGAATGGTCGGCTTCGCATGGGTGCCGTAGCTGAGCAGGATCTTCATCAGTTCGGGCGTGCGCTTCTCACTGGCCCATGGGTTCTGTGATCGAGTGTAGTTGACACATGCCGAGATCCCCTCCTCGACCCGATGCTTGGCCAACAGACTGAGGCCTTCCACGCGGATCCCGTCGGCGAACATGACCCCGCTGGGAGCTGGTTCGACAACCGCCTGGAGGATGGCTGGCAGCAGGGGTTTGATTTCCTCGGCGGAAAGATTTCGATAGACCGAGCCAATACTGCTCCGGGCGCGGCCGTCCTCGTTCTTGAGCCCGGCCCGCACCGCCTGATAGAGCAAGTCCCGGTCCACTCCGTCCAACGACCGGCCGAGCATCCCGCCGCGCGGCTCGAATAGGGCGAATGAAAGGTACCGCTGCTGCATGCCGCGCGGATCCTTCTCCTTGTCCACGTGACCCAACAATGCAAGGAGTTCGGGGAGCGCGGGCATGGCGGGCTTGCCAATGGCGGCCAGGGCATCCGCCGCCTTGATGCGCAACCAGAGGTCCTCGTGTTGGAGGCCTTTCCGGAGCGCGGGCACGGCCGGGGCGGCGGCGCCCTTGAGCATCGCGAGGGCCTGGCAGGCTCCATATTTGGATTCGAGGCGGGGCGCATCGAGCAGTTTCAGCAGTGCGGGAACCGGGGCCTCCTTGCGGCGGGCGAGCGCCATCGCGGCCCGCTCGCGGATGATCGGCGACCAACTGGTGAGGCCGTCAATGAGCTGGTCGCCACCCAGTTGATCGTAGGCGCTGTTGCGGTCCTTGTTGCTCCAGCCGCGACCGTCGAGGATCAGCGCCCGGGCGGCGGCGGCATCGGGTTGCGGGATCTGCGACGGCTGTCTGCCGGTTAGATAGAGCTTTTTGAGCGGCATCGCGTAGGCCAGAAGATAGGCCCCGGTGGCATCCCAGTTGCCGTAACTATCGTTCCCCATCTCCGGCGGCCCCTGGTGGAGGAAGGTGCCGTCCCAGCGGCGGGCGAGGTCGAAGTACCAGGCCCCGAACTCCTGCATCCACGCCCCGGTGGCATGGGGACCCGAAAGCGCCACGCCCGGCATCGCCCACAGGATGTTGAAGAAATTGCCGGTGTGCCCGCAGTCGCGTTCCGGGCCGTGCGAGGCGGTGCTCATGCGCGAGAAATACTCCGCGCCCTTGGGCTCGTCTAACAGGTTGAACAGCGCCGCGGCCATCCCGCACTTGCCGTTGTCCTCGTGGGTTTCGATCCATGGTGCATGATCGCCGTAGGGGACCGCCCCCTTGCCGATGTAGAACCGCAGCAGTTTGGCGCTGCGTTCGATCGCCCGCGCCACCACCGGATCCTTCACGCCCGCCGCGCGGGCCATCACCAGCGAGATGGTCAGCGGCACCCCCGGGGAGTTCATCATTCCGTAGCCGCCGAGCCGGCCGTCGGGCTGCGCGAATTTGTGTCCCCAGGAACCGACGATGCTCTGCCCGTTGGCCGCTTCCAGCACCAGCCGTCGCAAACCCGGCATGAACGAGTCGTCGCCGGTCGCCATCGTATATTCAGAGAGCAGCATGATGACGTAGCCGTAATACCAGGTCTGCATGGCATCGGCCGAGTAATCGGAGGCCCAGCGGGCTTCCTTTTTGACCAGCGGAAGGTATTCCGGGTTGCCGCTGGCCAGCAGCGCCAGGGCGTTGAGGGAGCGCGTGATCGGGTTCTGGCGGTATCCGGGGTCCGCCACCCGCTTCGCCAGCGCCATGCAGCCCTGCTCGAGGATGCCTTTCGACTTCGGGCAGTCGTAGGGGGCGGTGGCGCTGTAGCTGCCGAGGACGGGGAGTTTCACGGTGATCTCCCCGGTCTTGCCCTCGCGCCAGCGGAGCAGCGGGAGCTTGCTGCCGCCCGCCTCGGATTCCGCGGCGGTGAGCGCCTGGCCCAGCTCGGTGCGCGGGTCATGGGAGAATGGCTTGCCGTTGACTCCCAGGATCACGTCGCCGACCGCGAGGATGCCGTCGGATGGGGAGCCCTTCTCCACTTTCGTAATCCGGATCTGCCGGGCGTCGGTGGTGACCATTTTGTCGCAGAACATCCACCCGCGGGCCCCGGTGGCACCGAGGTTCCAGTCGTGAGAGGCCCTGGCGGGAATCGGATCGCCCTTGGTGAAATCGGGCAGAGCCATCTTGTTCGGGGCACCTGGGCTGGGGACGGTCAGGATCGCCGCAAGGGCGAGCGAGAACATGATGGTGGCGGGACGGGTCGTGGTGTTCATGGTGCGGATTGGGGGCTTGGCGGAGGCCGTGAGTTTGGTTTCTCGGTTCAGAGCGCGGCGTGCCCGGTCGATGATGGATCCGCCGTCATGCAGGATCGGCGGGCTTGGCACAATGTTCATACGTTTCAGGGACGCGGGCTCTTGCAGCCCATATGCGACCGATCCGTTGCTGGTCACCTGGATCGCCACCTCCGTCTGTCACGAGGTGTCTCACCGCCAGTTCGTCTGAACCATCCCCACCCGCCTGGTTCCGGCACCCAAACCAGATGCCGCTACCGATCCACCCGCCGAGGCACCACCAGCCGCACCTGTGCTGATCGTCCCGCCGCTCCCGTTCCAAGCCGCCCGCTCCAGGTGCCCCCTGTGGCGAGACCATATTCTCCAACGACTGGAATCCATCCCGGCCCGATCCCGGACTCAGCGAAGTTGATCTGGGTGACGGTCGCATTCTGGTGCCCAGCTTCGGCAGCCTCACACCGCCGGGGGCGCCGGGCGCAAACATGAAAACGCTGGAACAGGTGGAACCGCGCATCGATTTGGCTCTGATTGGCGCGGTGGGACTGTAGGTGCCGGCCACATTGGGCTGCTGCCGGCCGCCGGACCAGAAGAGGTTGGAGGCGGTGTCTCCTACTACATCCGCGCCGTCATCAGCGGCCCGTGGGGCATCGTGAGGTCCGGATGGGTGGCGTACCCCCGCGGCACGGTGTACGATTCGTGGAAGTCACTCCACTGCGCGGCTGCTGCCGGAAGCCCCTCTATCGCCGGCGACACCGCAGACCCCGACCGGGATGGCGTCCCCAACCTTGCGGAATTCATGACCGGCACCAGTCCCCTGGTGTCGAATGCCTCCCCGGTCACGGCCTCGATCATCGACGTTTCCGGCCAGCGGCGGCTTCGATTCACCTGCTTTCGCCGGCTCAAGGCGAGCAGGCCGGCTGAGACGAGCCGCGCCATGGATGGCTCAGGGACGAAGTGAATTGTCGAAACCGAACCCTTGTTGCCGGAGTTCCTTGCCGTCCCGGTCCGGACACGCCACAACGGTGCCGGCAACGATGAGTACCACCCGAGAAACGGCTTCCCCGGAACTTCCAGATACCAGCGTTAAATCCGCGCGGTACCGCAACCTTGCACTGATCATGGGTTTCGGGATGTTCGCGAGCACCTTCGCCCAAACCGGGGTGTTGGGACTGTATCCCTTCCGCTTTCTGCTCATGTTTCGATATTACCGCGAGGACCGCGTCGCCCGTGTGGATCCGCGCATCTGGATCGGCATTTGGGGACAACTCAAGATCGCCGGACGCTCCCGGCCTCTGTGGGCCACCGCCGGCTTGCTGTTCCTGGTGCAAATGCCCCTGTTCGACCTTGCGGCCCGTGCCACCCCGAAAGGAAGCGAAGCCTTGGGATACTCGATCATCATCAGCGTCTGGAACTGGGGTCTGCTGTGTTCGGACCTGCTTGGCTCGGCCCTTTACGAGAACTACCGGCTGCCCTTCAAAACGCTCGTCTGGATCAATGCCGCGACCACCCTGGTCGTGCTGGTCGCGGTTCCGTTCCTGCCCAAACTCCTCGTCGATCGCCGGGAAGAGGAGTGATGCGGAGCAAGACGGTCGATGAAATGAGCCGACCCGGTCAAACGTAATGAAACACCATGAAATCCCTTCTCCTCCGCTCGCTCTTCCTCTCAGTCATCCTGTGCGGCACCCGCCTCGCATTCGCGGCTGATGCGCAGGATCCGCGGCTCGCGGAATTGGATGGCTTCTGGGCCAAGGTCTCGCGGGCGGTCGGCAAGGGGGACTTCGAGTCCTACAAGGCCACCTGCCATCCGGAAGGGGTCCTGGTCTCCGGCACTCAGAAAACCAGTTCCCCGCTTGCGGATGCCCTGGTTCGCTGGGAAAAGGATTTCACCGCCACCAAGTCGGGAGCGGTGAAAGCCACCGTGGCGTTCCGGTTTTCCCAACGCCTCGGCGATGAAACCACCGCGCATGAGACGGGTATCTTTCGCTACTCCACCGCAGACCCGGCCGGGACGCGCAGCCAGGAGTACATCCATTTCGAAGCGTTGCTCGTGAAGCGGAACGGAAGCTGGCAGACCCTGATGGAGTATCAGAAATCAATGGCCACCCAAGAAGAGTGGGACGCGCTTAAGAAAGCAGGCCAAGGAAGGTGACAAAATCGATCCGCAATTCGGATCGCCTTGCAATTCGTTTATTTTCGATTGCCAGATTTTTTTTAGGGTTTGTGCGCATGAGTGGCAAAAGCGAGGTTTGGAGACCGGGAGAAAGGAAGTTGCGGGGAAGGGGTCTTCGCTGCGCTTCGCCCGCCCGAGAGGAGGGGGGAGGAGAGGCGCTTCCCGCCGCCCAGGCAAGGTCAACGAGGCGGATGGATTTGTTGGTGGTTCGGAATTCGCGGGGCGAGCCGCCCCGCAGACGGCCTGGCGCGAGCCGCGCCAGCCACGGTGGAGAGCCTCGCTCTCTGCTCTCCCGCCCTCCGACCTCCGACCTCCGGCCTCCGACCTCCGACCTCCGCCCTCCGCCCTCCGCCCTCCGCCCTCCGCCCTCCGCCCTCCGCCCT
>JAIPKB010000274.1 GCA_021733795.1 Akkermansiaceae bacterium
AGCGGCGTTCCCGAGGCCTTGAGTGCCGTGGTCATGAAGGCGATGGCGCTGAAACCGGCCGATCGCTATGCGTCGGTGAGTGACTTGATCACGGATGTCCGCGCGTTTCTTGGCGGTTTCTCTCCCGTAGCCCATGAAAGCGGGCTGTCGACCGAGTTGTTGTTGTTCTATCGTCGGAATCGCGTCAGCTGCAATCTGGCCGCGGCATTCGGGGCGATTGTGGTGGTGGTGACGGCCTTGTTCGTTGACCGCCTGAGCGCCAAGCGTGAACAGGCCGAGACCTTGGCGGCGCGTTTGCGAGTGGAAAAGCAGGAGACCGAGACACTGGCGGCACGGTTGCGGGTGGAAAAGGAAGGCTCAGAGGCATTGCTTCGGGAAGTAGGGCGACTGACCACGGCGCTTCCCTCCGATTTGATCGCCACTGGCGATCAGTTTAGCAAGGACTTCTTTTATCTACTGCCATTGGTGTCCTATGAACTGATGATGCGTTCCGTGAACGACTTGATCCGTGCCGATCCGAAGCGCGCTGATGAGGTGCGCGGACAGCTTGCGTATCTCTACTTCGTAAGCGCGGAGTTTGCCAAGGCGAAGCCGTATTTTGAGATCGCCCCCGATCGCATGCGCGGGCTTGCCAGGGTCAATAAGGAGTTGGCTGAATCGTTTGACCCGGATAAGCATAGAACTTCGGCAACCCAGCTAGCCAAGATCATTGAGACGCTGGAGTCGATGGACCGAAAGGCAATCGCAGCCAAGCTCCTCGCCTACGACTACGCATCATTGGGATATCGGGAGGGGTATGAACTGGCTGTCGCGGCAACGTTCGACAATCATGCGCATTGCTTCAGTTACGAGGCAGAGACGCAAACCCTGTCTATCCGTGGAGGCGGCGGGTTTTCATCTCTGCGAACGTCACAGGGGCAGTATCCGCTGCGTTTTCTGCCGATAAAGCGGCTGATTCTTGTTGATACGGTGATTTCGAGCAGCTCGGAAATCGCCGGCCTGAAGATGCTTGAGGTGGCGGATTTGCGCGGCAGTCAAATCAGCTCAATGGGGGATTTGAGCATGTTCCCGCAACTGAAAACGCTGATTGTCCGGCCGGACCAACTGTCTCAAGAAGAGAAGAACAGACTGCGTCCGCAGGTTCGGATTGAATAGCGGGGGTCGGTCGAAGGGGAAGATTTCTTTGAATTCTGGAAAAAAATGCAAGAGGCCGTTTAGAATGCGGAATCGTCTCGGTTTAGGGTGGGATGATGCAGCATTGCAAGAATGCAGCTGGAACGAAGCAACCGATCGTGGCTGCGATGGCCACGATGGATCACTTTCTTCACAAACACAGAAATCGAAACCCACAACATCCAAACTCCAAACAACCATGAACCACAGAAACCTATTGGGTCTCGCAGGCGCTTTGGCCGTAATGGCTGGGCGCCTCCGGCACGAATTGGCCGCCGCACCAGCCGCCCCCACGGCACTGACACCGGCCGGGCAGCAGCCCGAAGCGGCCTACGCCGAACAACTCAAGGCGCTGCAGGCGGAGATCTCCAAGGTCGTGCCGACCGTGGACGAGGGCAAAAATTCGGCTCTGCAGGCGGCACGCGAAGCGGTGAAGAAGGCCAAGGCCGATATCGCTGCGGCCCAACAGCCTCTCGACAACATCGCAGGGGCGGCAGGATTGGTCGGCCACCGGAAAAACAAGTGGATTGCCGGCGCCAATAAGGGCATTGCCGCAGCCGAGGCGGCGCTGAAAGCGGCCACCACCGACGCCCAACGCGAAGCGGCAAAGAAAGACCTGGCCCACTGGCAGGAGAACCTCAAAGCCGGCGAGAAGGCGTTGGTGGAATCCCAGGCGGCACTGGATGCGGCGAAGGCGGATGAACCGAAACACATCGAGGCGCGCAAGGCGGCCCAGACGGCGCTGGATGATGCGACCGCGAACGAACTGAAAGCGGCCAAGGACATGTTGGCCGCCGTGGAACCGTTTCTCGCAAGCGACAAACTCGACGCGAAACTGGTCAAGTGTGCCGTGCTGTCCGATGCCACGCCGAAGGGACTCGCGGAGTTCGCACAGCAAGGCAAGGAACGGGAATCCATGGTGGAGAAACTCTTGGCCGATACCGCCATGATAAAGGCCATGCTCGCGGCCGGCGGTGCCAAGAGCGGCAAATTCGGCGAGGCGATGGAGATCTACACGGGAATCCAAAAGGCCAGTCCGCGCGCCAAGGACGGCGTGCTGCAACGCCTGGCACTGGCAATCAGCCTTGAGCATGCGGTGCCGGTCAACCAGGACACCCCCGTGACCGCGACCCATGCGCCGGCGGTGGTTGACCCCGTGAAGCGCTATCTCCATTTCGAGAAAGCCCACCTCGGCGGCGAATTGGATCCGGCGTTCAAGGACATGTCCGTTTGGGAGTTGCGCAACGTCGTCAATGGCGATGAGCCGGATGAGATGCTGGCGTGGGGGCGTGAGATGCTCCGCAACTATCGCCCCGACCATGTTCTCAATCCGGACTATGGCTGGCGCTATTCGGCCGCGGTCACGACCGATGTCAAATACGGATCGCAAAACGTCAAGGATGACCTGCCCTCGCTGCAGCGCTACCAGAATATCATCAAGAACGGCGGCGTCTGCGGCCGGCGCGCGTTTTTCGGCCGGTTCATCCTGCGTTGCTTCGGGATCCCGACCTTGGCGCGGCCGCAGAGCGGGCACGCGGCGCTGGCCCGCTGGACTCCAAACGGGTGGGTGATCAATCTTGGCGCAGGTTGGGGATATTCCGGAGCCAAAGGGGTGATGGAGATGACCGACGCCGACTTCGTGTTGGAAACGCAGGCACGCAAGTGCCCGGCGGAGTTTGAAAAAGCCCTGCGTGCCTGCTGGGCGGGCGATGCCCTGGGCCAGCCGAAATATGTCAGCATGAAGCCGGACAGCGGCGGTTGGTGGAGTAACCTCGCCCAATTTCAGAAGATGGCGATTGTCGCCGATGTCAAGCCGGTCCAACTGGCTGCGCTGGGAACCGAACTTGGCGAAGCCAATGAATCGGCCGAGGCCAAGGCCCGGGCGTTGGTGAAAGCCGAGGTCACCGAGGCGGACAAGAAGGTTGCCGTGGGCCCCAACGGCGTGATCACGATTCCCGCCGCGGCCTGTGGCGGCGCACAGATCCTCGGCAGCTTTGGGGGTGGCCACCAGTTGTTTTCCGGCAGTGGCGCCATCACTTTCGAGGTTGAGGTTCCGGGCGCCGGCAACTATGCGCTCACCGCGCGCGTGGCCACGGTGCAGGACAACCCGAAACTGCTGCTGACGGCAAATGATGCCAAGGAAGCGGTTGAAATCGCGGTGCCCTACACCATCGGCATGTGGCAGCAGACCCCGCCGGCACAACTGACGCTCGCCAAGGGCAAAAACAACCTGCGCCTCACCCGCCCCGAAGGCAGCCGCGGCCTGGCCATCAAGGAGTTCACCCTCACGCCAGCCAAGTGACCCGACGACACTCTGACAAAATGCCCGATTACTTCGTTAACTAACAATTATCCAATGAACCAACGAAACACAATCATCACCGTTCGTCTGCTGGCGGCAATCGCCATCGGTCTTTCCCCCGCCATTGCGGCCAAACCTGAGCAAGCGGCGGCCGTGCCCCTCACCGAGACCGGCCAAAAACTCGAGGCGAAATACGCGGCCACGCTCAAGTCGCTGCAGGAGGAAATCGCCACGGCCCTGCCGAAAACCGACGCCGCCCAACAGGACGCCTTCCTCAAAGCCTATCAGGCCGAGGCCGCGGCAACTGCGGCTGACCGCAACGCGATGCATGCCCAATCCAAGAGCAAGGACAAGGACGCGGCTGCCAAGGAAGGCGCTGCCGTCAAGCAGGCTCTCGAACAGGCCGTGGCGGCTGCCCAGGCCCCGGTCAAGACGGTGCTGGCCCAATTGAACCCGTTCCTGACCAGCGACAAGCTGGACGCGCAACTGGTGAAGCTCGTCGTCCTGGCCGAGGCCACGCCATGCGGCTTGGCCGAGTTCGCCCAGCAGGGGAAGGAACAGGAAGCGCTCTTGGAGAAGTTGCTGGCCGACGCCGACCTGATGAAACAGATGGTCGTCGCCGGTGGCGCCAACGGTGGGAAATACGGCCAGGCCATGCAAATCTTCACCGACATCCAAAAGGCGAGCCCGCGGGCCAAGGACGACATCCTCCAGCGCTTCGCGCTCGGCACGAGTCTGGAACACGCCGTGCCGGTGGGCCAGCGCAATCCTGATGCCATGACCGATGCCCCGACCACCGTCGATCCGGTGAAGCGGTATCTGCATTTCGAAAAGGCCTTCCTGGCCGGCGAACTGGATCCCGGCTTCAAGGATCTCTCGGTCTGGGACTGCCGGTTTGTCGGCAACGGCGACGAACCCGATGAAATGCTGGCCTGGGGGCGCGAGATGCTCCGCAATTACCATCCCGACCACATCCAGACCGCCGACTACCGCTGGCGTTATGTCGAGGCGGTGAAAACCGATGTCAAATACGGGTCGCAGGACCAGAAGAACGACCTCCCCACGCTCGGTTTCTACCAGAATATCATCAATACCGGCGGCGTGTGCGGACGGCGGGCGTTCTTCGGGCGATTCATCCTGCGTAGCTTCGGCATCCCGACCCTGGCCCGCCCCCAGCCCGGCCATGCCACCTTGGTCCACTGGACGCCTGATGGCTGGGTCATCAACCTCGGGGCCACTTGGGGATGGGGCACGGTCGTGGGCGAAGCCGACACCGATTTTCTGGCCATGACACAGGCACGGCGGGTTGCGGCGGCCTATCCGGAGGTGTTGCGCGCCCAGTGGGCGGGCACGGCCTTGGGCGAGAAGAAGGCCGCCGGCTTCGGGGCCGCGGCGACCGGGTTCTGGAACGGGGTGGCCCTCTACCGGCAGCGGGCGATCATCGAGAAAGCCAAGGCGGTCACGCTGGCTGCCGTCGGCACCGACATCGGCGAGGCCAATGAATCCAAGGAGAAGGAAGTCGTCAAGTCCGTGACCGTATCCGAGGCGGACAAGAAGATCGTTGCCGGGCCGGACGGGGTCATCACGATTCCGGCCGTGGCTTGCAGCAAACCGACCGACAGCACCCCTAAAATCCGCTTCATGAAGAGCTACCTCGGCGGGATGCAGATGCATTACAGCCGGATGGGGAATGCCGAACCATTCGAATACACGTTCGATGTTTCTGCGGCGGGCAAGTATTCCCTCAGCGCGCGCGTGGCGACGGTGAGTCCCGACCAGCGCCTGTTGGTCTCCGCCAACGAGGCCAAGGAACCCATCGATATCGCCGCGCCCTACACCATCGGCAAGTGGGACAAGACCCCGCCGGTGGAGGTCGCGTTGGTCAAGGGGAAGAATGTCCTGCGCTTCACCCGGAACGAGCCGGTCAAGGGTATGGCCATCAAGGAGTTCACCCTCACGCCGGTGAAGTAGTTTGCCGACGGTCTAACCAATCAAGAGCATCCACCCATCAACCAACCAAGGGAACACAAAGTCATGAAAACAAGAACATGGATCGGCATGGCATCCCTGGCGGCCATGGCAGGCTTGGCCCTGCAAGCGACGGCCAAGGAGATTCCGCTGACCCTGCCCAAGAACGACGGCAAACCCGGTGATGCGAAGAAGCCGGTCAAGGTCTACATCCTCGCCGGCCAATCGAACATGGTGGGCATGGGTAACATCAGTGGTGCCAGGCCACCGTACCCGACCGTGTATCTTTCGGCCGACCCTGCCGTCATTCCGGGCGCTACACCGATTGGCATGATCTATGATGGCATGGCCCATGATTGGGTGTCGGCGGCGCGGCACGGGGTGTTCAACGCGAAGGCCGCAGTGTACGCCGGGGCGTACGATCCGGCGCAGAAACCGACGAAGACGCTTGCAGTGGCGCTGGGGACGGCCGCAGAGAAACTGCCCGCGACAGAAGGGTCTCAGACCGTCGTGGTCACGGCAGAGATCGATGTGCCCGCTACCGGCACCTACGCGGTTCACGCCGGGTTTGAAGACAGCACGCACAGCGTCGTGGTTTTGGACGGCAAGGAGGTGTACCGCAAGGACATCGGCGGCAAGCCGCTGATCACGAAAGTTGCGCTGGAAGCGGGCAAGCGATACCCCGTGATGATCACGTATTTCAAAGGCGGTTCGGCCGCGTTCTGGCTGGAACAGGTGGACATCGCAGGCCAGGGCGACCTGGTGACGCTGACGCAGAAGGACGGGAAGTTCCCCTATCTGCTCGACGATACCGGCAAGTGGAGCGTGCGCAATGATGTGACTTACACCGATCCGCGGTTGTTTCCCGATCGCGCCAGCTCGCCGTTGTCCGCCACTTCGAACAACGGCGGTTCGATCGGCCCCGAACTCGGCTTTGGTTCGGTCATGGGCACCTTCCACGACGAGCAGGTGTTGCTGATCAAGACGGCCATAGGTAACCGCTCGCTGAATTGGGATTTCCGTCCGCCCTCCAGCGGCAAGACCGACCGGGAGGGGGCGGCTCAGTGGGAAGGCTTGGAATACCGGCTAATGATCGAAGGGGTCCGCAAGTCGCTTGAGCAGATCGACAAAATCGTGCCCGGATACGCGGGCCAGGGCTGCGAGGTCGCCGGCTTCGGCTGGTTCCAAGGCCACAAGGACAGCGGCTCGACCAAAGAGGAATACGAGAAACACCTCGTCAACCTGATCAGCGACCTGCGCAAGGAGTTCAAGGCACCGAAGATGCCGGCTGTCGTGGCTACCGTCGGCTTCAACGGCTACCGCATCAAGGAGGGTCCGTGGAAGGGAGTTTGGGAAGCGCAGATGGCGGTGGGCGATTCCAAGCAGCATCCGGAGCTGGCCGGCTCGGTGGCCTCGGTGGACACCCGCGACTTCTGGCGCGAGCGCGAGGAGTCGCCGGCGGGACAGGATTATCATTACAACCGCAATGCCGAGACATACCTGCTGGTGGGCGAAGCCATGGGTCGGGCGATGGTGCGGCTGGAAGGCGGCGAGGCAGAGGCGATTCCGAAGTCGGACCGCGAAGCCCGAACGGCAGCTCGCGTGACGGCCGAGGCCGCCAAGCCGGTGCCTACGGATGAGCAGAAAGCCGCTGCGCTGGCGGCCATCAAGCCCATGGTTCTGGACGGCGCGCTGGCGTCATTCGTGAACAATCCTCGCTACCAGCCGCCGCTGCAGGCTGCACGCAAGGGCGAACGGCCCGCACAGGTATCCTCTTTTCTCGAGGACACCTTGGACACCTTGGCCGATTACTACCGCACGGTTCTCATTCACGATTACGATTGGAAACC
>JAIPKB010000275.1 GCA_021733795.1 Akkermansiaceae bacterium
AGCTGGATCTTCTGGCCGGCGAGGGCGAAGAGCCGGTCGACCTTCTTTTGGAGTTTCTGAGGCGTGAGCTTGGCGTCGATTTTCATAAATACGAACCTGCAACGTAGCGGGGTTCATCAACACGAAACAAGGGTGAAAAACCGGGTGTCATGGGTAAGACAATGTTTTCAAGGACCATGCTGCGGCTGCAATTTGCGGATTGGGCGGACTTGCCGCGGGAAGAAGCCGGAAATAGACCAACGACCGGCACAAGTGGATTATCAGCCATGGAACTGCTGGGGATGATCATCGGTCCAATTGACGCTCGGACCAATGTGGTCGCCGGACATTATTACCCTAACACGCATGAATACCGCACCCGATACCGTGGAAATGGAGGAATTTGAAATTGAGAAGCAGGCGGTCCGGGTGGCCCGGCGGGCATTCCTGGGCAGTCTGGGATTCTGGCCGCTGTTTCTGTTTTTACCATTCTCTGCATGTTACCCGTGGCGGTGGGGCTGGCCTGGTTTCTCTCCAGGCGAGGGACAAAGCGGGGCAGCGCGGAAATGCTGTGTCTGCAGCCTTGGTTGATCCCGGCGCTGTTGGACGCTACTGGGGCATCTACTTCTTGCTTTGAAGATGGCGGGTCGCGGAAAGGGGTTGGCAACAGAATATCTTACGACTTTTCCCCGAGGGACATGATTTTCCGGGGCAGGCGGGAGCTTGCAGCGCAAATGGGGGCAGCGATAGTGGGCGGATGTTCGAGCATTTTATCCAGGCCTTCATCCCGTTGTTCGTGGCCATCGACCCCATCGGCTTGGTGGCGATATTCCTGGCCCTTGGCCGGGGAACTTCACTGGTCATGCGGCGCAAGATTGCCCGGCAGGCGACCCTGACCGGCGGCGGCGTGGCCCTGCTCTTTCTCTTTCTCGGACAAAGCATGTTTACGGCACTGGGGATTACCGTGAGCGACTTCCAGATCGCAGGTGGCCTGATTCTCTTTATCCTGGCGTCGCAGGATTTGATTCACTCGGCGGTGGAGGAACCAGCGCCGCTGGTTGAGGGATTTGGCGTGGTGCCGCTGGGAATGCCGCTGATTGCGGGTCCGGCATCGATCACCACCCTGCTCCTGCTCGCGAACACGGTGGGGGTGTGGCAGACGCTCGCCGCGCTGGTGGTGAACCTGGTGCTGCTCGTGCTCGCCTTTGTCTTCAGTGATTGGCTCGGCCGCAAGATCGGACCGACCGGCCTGCGCGCGATTTCGAAGATCATCTCGATGCTGCTGGCTGCGATTGCGATCAACATGATCCGCCGCGGCTGGTCGGGGTGAGCTTGGTATATTAAGCGCAAAGATCCAAAGACGCGAAGTTCCAACATTGTTCTGAAGGCAATCAGCTGAAGATGACGGATCTTAGCCCCGTATAGAGTCCCCCAAACGCTCAACCTTTGCGTCTTTGCCCCTTCGCGTTTTTGACAATTCTTACCCCGCGAAGGTGGTGAGGAGCTCGGCGTAGATTTTCGCGGCACGGATGAGTTCCCTGAGGTTGGCGCGTTCGTCGATGGCGTGGATGTCCTCACCGCCGGGGCCGTAGCCGAGGGTCGGGATCTTCAGGTGGTGGGAGAAGAAATGCATGTCGTTGAAACCGGAGGAAACGCGGAAGGACGACGGTTGTTTTCTCACCCGGGAGACCGTGTCGGCCATGGCGGTGAAGAAGGGATGCGTGGGGGCGTTGTAACACGGATGGTTGTCCGAAATCTTGGCGACGGTGATCCGGCATTGCGGAATTTTCCGGGCGGTGGCGGCGAGAAATTTGCGCAGTTCGGCCTCGACGGTGGCCACCGTTTCGACGGCGAGCACCCGCCGGTCGATGGTGAAACGGGCGAGCGCGGGCACGGTGTTGATCTTGCCGCCTTCCCCGGAGGAGAACATGCCGCCGACGTTGATCGTGGGGATCATGATCCGACCATCGGGGGCCTTGAAGCTGCGCCGGGTGAGTTGTTGCCGGTAGTGATCCAGCGCAAGGACGAGGGCGGACATTTTTTCCAGGGCGTTGATGCCTTCCTGCGGGGTGGAACCGTGGGCGGCCTGGCCGTGCACCGTGACCTCAAGCCAGACGACCCCGTTGTGGCCGCAGCAGACCTGATCGAGTTCGCCGCCCTCCATGACGATGGCGTAGTCGGGTTTGATGGGGGCATGTTCCACGAGCCAGCCGGCTCCCAGCAGGGAGTCGGTTTCCTCGTCGGCGGTGAAGGACACCTCGACGTTCATTTTGGGCGCGGTCTTGGTGGCGGTGAGCGCCTGCAAAGCCAGCAGCAGGCTGGCAATGGAGCCCTTCATGTCGGCGGTGCCACGACCGTAAATCCAATCACCCGATACCGTGCCACTGAGGGGGCTGCCGTGTTTCCACTTACCTGAAACCGGCACGACATCATAATGGGCGTTGAAGTGGATGGTTTTCCTGGCGCCGCGCGCGGCCAGCTTGCCGAGCACATTGTAGCGCGGAAAGGCATGCTGTTCCGGGGGCAGGACTTGCTTGAGTTGGGCGGCGGGGATGTTCAAGCGCCGGGCCTTGAGACCGATGGCATTGAGTTCCGCCACGAGGTAGGCGGTGATCGACGCGTAGTTTTCCCCGGGCGGATTGACGGTGGAGGTGCCGACGAGTTTTTGCAGGCGACGGACGAGATCGGCGGAATGGGTGTCGATGTAGGCGGAAGGAGAGAGTGGCATGGCAGAGTAGTTTGAAACCGATCGTAGGCTAGGGACGGGTGAGCGCCAGATAGATCAGGCGGCCGAGCGTGGCCGCGACCATGATCAGAAAAATGGGCCGGACGAAACGGGCGCCGCGCTTGACGACCAGGCCGGTGCCCAGCTTGGCTCCGATGAGCTGGCCGGCTCCCATGGTCAAGCCGGCCCCGAGGTGCACGCTGCCGTGCAGGAGAAACACGGCCAGCGACGCCAGATTGCTGGTGGCATTCATGACCTTGGTGTGGCCGGTGGCCTTGACGAAGTTCTGGCCCTGCACGACGACGAAGGCGATGGCCCAGAACGCACCGGTGCCGGGCCCGAAGAAGCCGTCATAGAAACCGAGCCCGAGTCCAAAGGCGGCATAAAACCACGGCCAGCGCCAACGCGGCGGATGATCCAGATGACCGACCGAAGGACGGAAGATGGTGTAGATGAGGATGGCGCCGAGCAGCCAGGGAATGATTTTGGCCAACAGCTCATCGTCGAGCAGTTCCACGGTAAAGGCGCCGAGGGCGGCCCCGATCAACGTCATGACAATACCCCAATGACAGTCGCGAAACCTGACCACGCCCTGTCGTGAATAGTGCCAGGCGGCCGAAACACTGCCGAAGGAGGACTGCAATTTGTTGGTGCCGAGCGCCAGGGGCACCGGCAGGCCGAGATTGAGCAGCACCGGCACGGTGATGATGCCGCCACCCCCGGCCATGGAATCGACGAGCCCGGCGAAAATGCCGGTAAAGAATAGCAAGGGGTAGTGCCAGAGTGACATCGGGGGAAAAGCCTGTTGATATGAAGAACAATGGACGAGGTGGAAAGGCTCATCGCGAAACTGGACCTGCGGCAGTTGCCACGGGAGGGCGGATGGTTTCGGCAAACCTGGACGGCGACCCCGGCTGTGGCGGGCGACCGGTCGGCGGGCACAGCCATTTATTTCCTGATTACGCCGGAGGATTTTTCAGCCTTCCACCGCTTGGCGACCGACGAGGTATGGCATTTTTATGCCGGCGACCCGGTGGAGTTGGTGGAACTGGATCCCAAAACCAGAACCAAACGGAGGGTGCAATTGGGGGCGGACGTGTTGGGTGATGCCGTGCCGCAACATGTGGTGCGCCAAGGGATTTGGCAGGGGGCGCGACTGGCGCCCGGGGTGGAGCCGGTCCGAGGGTGGGCCCTGCTGGGCTGCACCCTGGCTCCGGGCTGGGACGAGGCTGATTTCATTCTGGGCAACCGGACTGAGTTGCTGGGGCAATTTCCCGAGGCCCAGGTGGAGATTACTCTTCTCACGAGATGATTTTTGACAGGGGGGCCCGGGAGGCTCACCGTCCGCCAATACCATGTCGCTGGCCGATCTCAGAAAAGACTACAGTCTCGCCGGATTGAAGGAAAAGGATCTCGCGAAAGACCCCTTCCGGCAATTTGACCGGTGGTTTCAGGAAGCCGAAGCGGCCAAGATTGCCGAGCCCAATGCCATGACCTTGGCGACAGCCACGCGCGACGGCCGGCCGTCGGCGCGCACGGTATTGCTCAAAGGTGTGGATGGCCGTGGGTTTGTCTTTTATACCAACTACGAGAGCCGCAAGGGCCGGGAACTCGAAGGCAATCCCCAGGCGGCGCTGGTTCTTCCCTGGGTGGCCCTCGAGCGGCAGGTGCTGGTGCACGGCACGGTGACCAAGGTGTCGCGCGAGGAATCCGCGGCGTATTTTCACAGCCGACCCCTGGCCAGTCAGTTCGGCACGTGGGCCTCGCAGCAAAGTGCGATTATTTCGGGGCGCAGTGGTTTGGAGGAAAACATGAAGGCGGTGGAAAAAAAGTATGCGGGGCAGATAGTGCCGGTGCCCCCGTTCTGGGGCGGCTTTCGCGTGGTGCCGGAAACCGTGGAATTCTGGCAGGGCCGGCGCAGTCGGTTGCACGATCGCCTGCGTTATCGCCGTGAGTCGGATGGCAGCTGGACGATTGAACGTCTTTCCCCTTGAAAAAGACGCTCAAGAAATCCGACCGGGCAAGTTCCCCCGCGCGCAAGGCCAATGTGGCTCCGGGGGTGCCACTGACTTTGCTCGCGTCCGCCTTGAGTGCCCAGGGTGACGGCGTGGTGGTATCGCGGATGAGCATCAATCCGCTGGATTTGAAGATCATCTTTGCGAACGACACCTTTCTGCGCATGACCGGACGCACCTTGGCCGAGCTCGGCGCGGGCACCCAATGCGCGTTGCACGCCGACAAGAGCGACCTGGAGAAATATGCCACTTGGCTGAAGTCCGCCCGTTTGGGCCGGGCCTTCACAGGCGAGGGGTTCCTGCTGCGCAAGAACGGGACATCGTTATATGCCGCATGGTCATTCAACGTCATTCTTAACCGGGTCGGCCGTCCGGCGCACCTGGTTGCGACCTATCGGGACACGACGGAAAAACGCAACCTGCAGGAAGCTCTGGTGCACGCCCAGCGACTCGATGCCGTGGGTCGGTTGGCCGGGGGGGTGGCCCACGACTTCAACAATCTCATTTCGGTGATCAACGGTTACTGCGAGATGTTGGCGGCACAGTTGACGGACCGGCCCCAAGCCCTGCATGAAGTGACGGAAATCCATTCCGCCGGACGCAAGGCTGCCGTGCTCACCCGGCAACTGCTCGCCTTCGGCCGGCGCCAGACGATGGACACACGGGTGATCGGCCTCAATCAGTTCGTGCGGGAAAACACGGAAATCCTTTCCCGCCTACTGGGGGCCAATGGGAAGCTGGAACTCGAATTGGACCCCAAGACAGGCAATGTGCGGACCGACCCCGTGCAATTTCAACAAGTCCTATTGAACCTGGTGCTCAATGCCAAGGATGCGTTGCGGGATCAAGGCCGGGTGATCATCCGAACCGGCTCGCGCGAGGTCAGGCCGGGCCTCAATCGTCGGGCCACCGACCCGGTGCCGGGTCGCTACAATGTGGTCTCGGTTGCCGACAATGGGACCGGCATCGACGTGGAAGCGCAGAAGCATTTATTCGAGCCCTTTTTCACCACCAAGCCCGAGGGCAAGGGTTCCGGACTGGGCCTGGCCATGGTCTATGGCGTGGTGCAGCAAAGCGGGGGCTTTGTTTCCGTGCAAAGTGAGCTTCTGGTGGGCTCAACCTTCGAGATATTGCTCCCCGCCGTGGCTGAATCCGCAGAGGTCATGCCCGCCGCTGCGGCTGCGCCCATCCCGGCGTTACCGGTTACGCGGGGCCATGAGGTGGTATTGGTGATCGAGGAGGATGAGGTGTTGCGCAAGATGGTGGCGGGTATTCTAACCGCGGACGGTTACCGGGTGTTGGACGCCCGCACGACCGCCGAGGGGGCCAAGCGGGCAAAGACATACCGACCGGCGGTGCAGTTGTTGGTGACGAACCTGAGTGCCGAAGGGGAAAAGCTGGCGCGGACTTTGCAGAAACAGGACCCCAATTTACGGGTGTTGAATGCCTGTAATCATAACGGCCAACGCGCACTGGCTTGGTTGCCCGCCGACCACCAAACTTCCCTGCCCAAACCCTTCGCCTTGAGCGAACTGCTCAAGGCGGCGCGCCGCCTGCTCGATGCCTGAGGGGACCACCAGCCCGATGAGGAAATCCGGCAGACCCGAACGATCATGAAACTGCACGTGTTGCCCACCCGGGCCGCCGGCGCGGCGGAAAACATGGCGACGGACTTTTTGCTGCTCCAGCGTTATCCGGAAATAGCGGTGCGTTTCCGGCACTACGACTGGCATCGGCCCGCCTGCACTTTTGGCTACAGCCAGAAGATAGAATTTGTGCGGGGCCAGCTGGCCCGCGATGAATCGGTGGATCTTTGTCGCCGGCCCACCGGGGGCGGGATAGTGGATCACCGGGAGGATTGGACTTATGCGCTGGTGATCCCGCGCGGTCACCCGTTGGAGGAATTACGGGCCACCCAGAGTTACCGCACGGTGCATGAGGCACTGGCGGCGGCGTTGCACCGGCAGCAGGTCCCGGCGGTGGTAAAGCTGACCTGTGAGCCACCGGTCGAGGGTGAAACCTGCAGTGCCAGCGGGGTGTGCTTTCAGCGCGCCGAGCTTTACGACGTGGTCCACGCCCGGACCGGGGAAAAGATCGCGGGTGCGGCGCAAAAACGAAACAAGCATGGGCTGCTTTTCCAAGGATCGCTCTGGCGACCGGCGGTCGGAGGGAACGTGGATTGGGAAAGCCTGCACGAAAACTTCACGGAGGCATTGGGCCAGGCACTGCAGGCCGAGGCAGTGCCGACCCCGATGCCGGAATTCGCCGAGGGCGAACTGGACGGGTTGACCGAGCAGTATGCGTCACCCGAGTGGAACGAGAAACGTTAACGGGGGAACCTTGGGAGGCATCTTGGTGGGGTGGGAATATCCGCCCCCACCTTCGTGGGCATAAAACTATTTTGCCGGAGTTGGGGTGGCCGGGGCGACCTGAACCGGCGGGGCGGACGCCGGTTGCCAGAAGTAGTGCCCGCGCCGGACGCAATC
>JAIPKB010000013.1 GCA_021733795.1 Akkermansiaceae bacterium
TCCGGCGCGGTCCACAATTCGATGCGGGTGCCCCCGACGGAACTATGGACCAGTCCGATCGGCACCTGGGTCTGCGTGTGGATCTCGCGACCGAACAAATATAAGACCGCAGAGAAACCCGTGACCGTTTCCGGCGTGCATGGCTGCCACTTGGAATCGACGTCCTCCGCCACCTGATGTTTCTCGTTGCGCGGCACCGTGAAAAGGCGGATCTTGGGGCACCCTGCGGTGGCGATTTCGTCCTTTGAGTTTTCCACGTCACGCATCGCGAATTCCATGTTCGACTGTCCTGAGCCGAGCCACACGTCACCCACCAGCACATCGGTGATCGTGATCGCGTTGCGTCCGGTCACGCGGAGTTCCTGCGGCGTCGTGCAGGCGTCCATCGCCGGCAGTTGGGCCTGCCATTTGCCCTCCTTGTCGGTCACTGCGGAGGAACTCCGGCCGGAAAACGCCACCGTGACCTTCTCGCCGGGATCCCCCCACCCCCAGACCGGCACCGGCATGCCGCGCTGAAGAACCATGTGGTCGCTGAAGATGGCCGCCACCCGCACCTCCTGTCGGCGGATACGGATAGCAGAGTGAGGAGCAACAGGAGGATTCGGCGCGATTGCATCGTGGTTTGTCTTGTGGATGGCCTCTCGATTGGTTGTCTGGCGACAACTGCTAGTTGCCCGCCAAGGATCGCGCAAGAAAGGCTTCGAGTTGCTGGCGCTCCTTATCTGTGAGAGCGGTTTTATAGAGAAACACATCGCCGATCAGCCCGTTGAACGCGGTCCAGCTGTCCGGGGCATTGCGCCCGAGCGTGATGCTGGTGGCGTAGGGTCCGGCAACGCCCGGCACCAGCTCGGTCATCGCGCTATTGGCCAGCCCGGCCATGATCTCGGCTCCGTTGGCAAAAACCCGGTAGGCACCATCCGGCTGCACCACCAGGCTGAGGATGGTAAGCTGGCCGTCGGCAATGGGTTTGGCGCTGGTCTCCACACCGCCGTTGCGGCGGACACATACCAGTCCCGAATCGTTGCGGATGCCTAACACCAGACGGTCGTAGAACACATCGGCGATGGAGGTCCAGCCGGAGCCGGCGCCGTTGCGGACCGGCTTGGCCACCACCACGATGCTGGCCCCCGTGCAGGGGATCGGAGCCGCGTAGGATCCCGCAGAAAAGCCATCGCCCGCCGCGTAATCGACCCGGGCGTATTTCCGGCCATCAATAATTTCCACCGCCGGAGTTCCGATGGACTTCAGCGGCTTGGCATCCGGCAAGGAGGAATCCCAGGCAGCGATCGCGCCCTTGTCGGGCAGGGCATCCCCCCGGCAGGCAAGGATCAGTTGATCCGGTTTCGGCACGATTCCGGCACCACGCTCCACCGTGCTCTTGAATCTCGCCGCAAGTGTGTGGGATGCCGTCACCTTGGTGATGGTGTGGCGCCCGGCTACGGCCACACTGGTGCCATCGACCTTGAGCTCGGCAATGGCATAGCCGGGGAGCGGGATCACTGCGAAGGTTTTATCAGCTCCGTATGGAACCGCCACCGCGCCATCCGGAGTGATGGTTCCACCGTATCCGGCGGTGGCCTTGATCGTTGGGGAAAACGTGATGGCGAGCGTGTGGTTGGCACGGACATCCGTGAAAGAGATCCGCGAACGCTCCCCCAGGGGCACGCCGTCAACGGCGACGGAAATCCGGTTATCTCCCTCAGCGGCAATCGAAAAGGCAGCCGCCTGCCCCTGCACCACCCGAACCGCGCCGGTCGGGCTCACGGTGCCACCGCCGCTGGCGCTGGCAGTGATCGTGAACTTCGGCGGAACCTCGGCAAAGGTGGCGGCGATCGTATGATCGGCGGCAACCGGATCGAACGTATAACTCCCAACTGCTCCAACGGAGACACCGTCCACTTCCACGTCCTGGATGAAATGGCCGGGGCCTGGGATGATTTGATAGAACGTGGTCATCCGCGGCAGCAGCTGCCGGCTGCCGGCCGGCGTGATCGCGCCTCCGGGGCCGGCGGTGGCGGTGATTCGGTGGCTCAGGGTGACGTCAGTCACATGGAATGGCGCGGCGGGCAGGCCATCCTTGTTATAGAGATTGCATCCCTCGGGGTTTTGCCAACAGGCATAGGAGACCTTGCCCGGTGCCGGCACCTGAGGAGATGACATGACCACCGTGTCACCCTTGATGACGGCGTCCGCCGCATGCCAGACACCGTCCGCGCCGGCGATGACGAACCGCTGGAGCTTGCCGCCGGGAACTTCCTTGGTTGGCTCATACCACTTCTTCGCGCCCACCATCAGGCCTTTGCCAAGATGATCGAAGGAGCACACCACCGTGCCGCCCACGACCGCAACTCCCTTGAGGGTCGGCCCGCTCGTCACCAACCCGGTCCGGCCGTAGTCGTTCTTCAGCGCCCACAGCGCCAGACGCTCGCCGACATCCAGTTTGTTTGCGGGATGGTAACCGGGCCAACCGGCCTCCGAAACACCAATGTCGATGGCCGAGGCGCATCCGGCATGAGGCAAGGCCATCGCATTGGCCTGTTGCAACCGGGTGTCGGCATCCCAACCGCCGGAGATCAGCACCGGAGTCTCGGTCTTCAAGAGTTCTCCGTAGTTCGCAATCATCACATAATAAAATGGAAAGTCATCCATTTCCCAAACCCGCTTCCACCCCTGCACCAGGGCCTTCATTTTCAGATAGTAACTGTCCGGTGTCTGGGCGGCCAGCTCGCTGTTTTCGCCCTGATACCAGATCGCACCCTTGATGCCAAACGGAGCCAGCGGCCGGATCAGGGAATCGAACAGCGAGAAGGGTCCTCCAGGAGTGCCGCTTTGGGCGTAAAGGGGGTGCAGCACGGGGATGTCAACGAGTCCGTCCGGAGCCAGCCAGCAGTCGATCTTACTGCCACCGACCGAGGCCAGCAGCAGACCAACGGGAATCCGCCCCTGCTGATCCTGCCAGAGTCTCCGCGCAAAATAGAAGGCGGCTCCCGAAAACCCCGCCGCCGTGTCAGGGCGGCAAACTCTCCATCCATTGCCCGCTCCGGTGAACTGCCGGATGCCCGGAAAATCCGCGGCGGCGATGTCAGCCGGGCGTTCGCATCCGCCAAGCCGCATGTCCATGTTGGATTGGCCGCTGCACAACCACACATCACCGACGAGCACATCCTTCAGAGTCAGCGTGTTGGTGCCGCGGATGGTCACCGTCTGGGCATCGGCTGCAGCGCTCATGGCCGCCAGCATCACCTGCCAAGCTCCCCGGGCGTCGGCCACCGTGCCCACGGTCTGCCCATGGAATTCCACCTCGACCTTCTCCCCCGGCGCTGCGGTGCCGAAGACCGGAACCGCCTTGTCGCGCTGCAAGATCATGTGATCGCTGAAAATCCCCGCCATTCGCACCTCGGCGCGGGCCACCTGCGTCACGCCAAGCGCCAACACCCCAACCAACAATCCATTTCGGCCACACTGCAAGATTCTCATCAGCCCAATCAGACTCGATGGCGCAGGAATGAGCAATGTCCATTCCGCGAATCCATTGTTGAAAATGCGAAAGGTCGGTCGTGCTCACTCCAACCGCCAGCGGAAGAGTCCGCCACAGCGGGTCGGTTGGAACTGCATTTCCATTTTGATCGCAGTGGTGGTCACCGGATCGAAGGTCGCGTCGTTGTATTGATCCATCTTGCATTCAAGACCCTTGGGATTGGGCACGGGTTTCCAGCTGTCGCCATCCTTGAAAAACAGCGCGATCGAGGCCGGCACGCGGACTCCACCGGTCGGATATTGCTCATCCATCCAATAGGTCCTGCTTTTCGAGATGGTGCGGGCCTTGTCAAACGGCATGATGATCCACTGCTTGCTGCCGCCGAGGGAGGAGCCATACATGAGGAAACAATGGCCGTCCCCCCGCGAACTCTTCGGATCGCTGGGATCGCTGATGGTTTTCAGAATCCCGGGGTCCTCGGACCATGAGGAAACGGGCTCCTGGTATTGCGGCCACGGCTTGGCCTCCGGCCCATCGCCGATGGCCGGCAGCGCCGACATCCGCAGCCGGCCCGCACCCATCGGGATCATCGTTACGGTCTCGTTCTTGGTATCAACCTTGACTGGCGACGGATGGAGCCGGTCCACCGTGCCCCAGTAGTTCTCACCCCAGTTGGGAATGATCCGGGCACTGGCTTGCAACTCGATCGGCGCGGCCTCCGCGCGGAACGGTTGGTCGTCCGCGGGCCAGCTGTTCTTCACCACCTTGATGGTCTGCTCGGGCTTCGCCGGATCCACCACCAGGCCGTAGTTCCAAGGCGAAGTGGGGATGATCTCCCAGGCCGGCCAGGGTGCCTGCGGGTCCATGTTGCCATGTTGCACATATTTCTCCCCGATCCTGATCGAATAGGTCAGCGGGCCGCGGTTGACGGAAACGCTGTTCTGGTTCTTCTCCCAGCGGGTCACCTTCAGCTTCATGGGCAGTGCGAGCGTGAGTCGGTCGCCCTGCCGCCAGGTGCGGTCGATCCTCACCAACTGCCCGCCCTTGGCCGCCAGGTTGGTACGCTTGCCGTTGAGGCTGAGCCCGGGGGTATCGCACCACGCCGGGATCCGCAGATAGAGCGGAAATGCGACCTCCTTCGGCATCCCGAAGTTGAGTTCGACGGTCTCCTCGAAGGGATACTTCGTGACCTGTGTGATGGTGACTTTGGTGCCGTCGCCCACCTGTGCGGAAACCACGCATGGCGCATACATCACCGCCGCCAGCCCGCGGTCTGGGGTGGCGGCGTAGAGGCTCTCGATGAAATGCGGCCAGCCAACGCCGACGTTGTGCTGGCAACAGCGGTGGTCGCGCGGGTTCATGACCTGCATTTCACCATCGTTGGCGAGCGACGGCGCCTTGCTGCGGGCATCCGAGTTACACTGGTTAGGGCTGGTTAGATAGCGCAGCGCCTTGTAATCGGCGGTCATGGTGGCGGGGAAGGTGTTGAACGCCACATTCTCGCAGCGGTCCATCCACTTGAGGTCGCCGGTGATGCGGAAGAGGATCTGTTCGGAGAACATCATTTCCACCGCACCGCAGGTTTCGATCGCCTGTTTGGGATCGCCGTAGCCGGGCCGCGCGAACTCGTCGCCGCCGAACATCCCACCGGGAACCTGGCCATACTGCGCGTAGAGCGCGTCCCAGTTGGAGTCGGCGATCCCGAGGTACTTCGGATCCTTGTTTTGTTGATAGAAGACCGCCGGCTTGCGGAACCCCTGGCTGGTCTGCACGTTGTGACCGCCGCCGATCCGGTCCATCCACTGTTGTCCGGTGCGCATGAGTTTCTCACCAAGCTCCAGCAATTTCGGGTCTCCGGTGCGGTTGTAGAGCCAGTACACCATGTCCATGTTGTCGCTGTTGCGCGAGACCCCCCAGCCGCCCCGGAAGAACTTCGCGTCGTCGAGCGTCAGCTCGTAGTGGAAAAACCGCGTCATCAGCTCGAGAATGCGCTTGTCACCACTATATTCATAGTAAAACCGGTAGGCATAGAGCATGTTGAGGTGGGGCATGAGGTCCGGTTCCTGGCCGTTGAGTCCGGACAGCGCCTCGGTGCCGAAATAGCCGTTGGCCCGCTGGCCGGCCAGCGACGGATCCAGCCATGCCTTGGCCTCCGCCACCAGCGCGGGGTCGTCAAGCAGGAAGGCGGTGGCCGCGTAGCCGCGCAGCCAGTACGGCACCTCCTCCCAGAAACAATCCCCCTTGCCAGCCGGATCCAGCCACGCATTGTTGGGTTTTTTGAGAAATCCGCTGATCTCACCGAGATGCCCGTGGAAGCCGTCAGCCTGGAGCCGCAATTGGCGGTGCAGCCAACCCTGCGGTTTGACCGAGCCCAGCGGCAGGCGGATGAACGGGCTGGCCAGCAGCGGCTCCTTGTTGCCCGGATAGAAGGAGTTCCCGGCTCCGGGAGCGGGGCGCTCCACGACCGTCAAGCTGTCGGCGTTGGTGAGACCGGTGCCGAGATGCAGGGCGATGGCGATGAGGGCGAAGTTGGCTTTCATGTGCATGATGGAGGGTGTTGCGGACTATTTGGCCGGGATGCGGAGGACATTAACCGAATACGGTGGCAGGGTGACTTGGAAGTCCTTTGAGCACCCGGTCAGCGGCAGAACCTGCGGCACGATGAGATCGGGTTGCGTCAGCGAGTTCTCCGCTTCCGGGTTGTCCGCGCGGATCACGATGTGCTGGCCGGCGGCCGAGACCTGGGTCGCCCCATCGAGCCGGATCCTGGCGACGAGCGGGGTGGCATTGTAGTTGGTGGCCTTGACGACCACCGTGCCATCCGCTTTCCGATAGCCGGCGGTGGCGAAGAAGGCCGGTTGGGAGTTTGCCTCGACGCGGCTCACACGCTTGCCGTCCAGCAACATCTCCGCCGAGTTCTTGGTCACGACCAGACTGATGTCATACCAGCGGTTGTCCTCGATCGCCCCCTGCAGGTCTCCGCCGCCGGTGGTGGCAATGCCCTCGGCCGGAGTCCCCTGGATCGCAGAAAACTTGTTGCCTGCCGCCCCGTAGTTGCAAAACATATATCGTTCCGGACCGGCGGCGTGGAAGAACATCAGGAATCCCTCGTTGCCACCCACGCGGCGCGCCTTCACCGTGACCCGGCCGGTCTTCAGCGGCTGTTTGAGAAACAGGCTGGTCGGCCCCCGGTTCGGGTCGGTCTGCTTCAGCACGCCGTTCTCCACCTGCCACTGGCCGATTCCCGGATCTTCCCATTGTGCGAGATTCGTAAAGTCATCGCTGGCCACGAGTTTGCCGGCTTCATCATGGATGCGGAATTCCTTGAACTCATCGACCGTACTCCATGAACCGAGGCCGAACCGGCCCGCGAACAACGGTCGGTCCGGGTCGGGCGGTGGCAGCACGTCAACGGTCGTCCCCAAATTCACGTCCGGCCGGTTCTCGGCGTAGGCCTGCTGCACCTGGTAGGATGAATGGACAAAACTGCGGGAGGAATCATACTCGATCAGGTTCACTCCCCAATTGCGCTGGTTCACATTGACAAACAGCGGCGCATAACTCGCCATTTTCACCAGGTCGCCGTTGCGTTCGAGCATCATCAGGTAGACCGAGTCGTCCATCGCCGCACTCCAGTCGCCGCCGCCGTGATGATGCGCGTATTCACCCACGTAGATCCCCCACGGCTTGCGCGGATACTTGTCGAAGTAGTCGAAATTATTGCGAATCCAGCCGGACGGCTTGTAGGAATGCTCGTCCACGATGTCGATGTTGCCGTCGCCCGCGCGATCGATGGCCGGCTGGTTGAGTCCGCTCCAGAACATACTCATGATGACAACCATGTCGGGATATTTCGCCTTGATTGCATCGCGGAATTTCTTGTAGTAATCGCCATAGATGGCGGGCGGGTGTTCGTTGCCGATCTCGATGTATTTCAGCGGGAACGGTTTGGGATGTCCCATTTTCGCGCGCACCGCGCCCCACTTGGAAGTGCCCGGGCCGAGCGCATATTCGATGGCGTCGAGCGTCTGTTGGATCACCGGATCGATCCGGTCGAGCGGCATATTGTTATCCGGATGCACCGTCATCCCGCAGAACGCGACATACATTGCATCGGAACCGATGTCCTCGCAGAACTGGAGGAACTCATGATAGCCGAAGCCATCGGTGGACCGGTATTGCCAATACCCCCACTGACCCGGCCGGTCCTCGGGCGGGCAAACCATCGTGCGCCAGTCCGGAGCCGATTCCCATGACAAACCCTGGACATAACACCCGCCCGGATAGCGCACGAAGGACGGCTTTAACTTCTCCAGATAAGTCGCCAGATCCGGACGCAAGCCATTCGGGCGGGTTTTGTAAGTCGGCGGGAACAAGGAAACCCAATCCACCAGCAGCTCGCCGGTGCCACGGAACGTCAGCACCAACCGCGCCGCCGGGTCACTGCCGGTGGCGGTGATCTTCGCCGTCAGACACTGCCACCGCCCGGCCGGAGTGATCCCACCGAACTCGTGTTGGCCGAGCCGTTTGCCATCCCCGGATTCCAGGCTGGCGGTAACGGTGCCGGTGAAGGTTCCCGGCCTCAGATAGCATTTGAAATCGTATGGGGTGCCCGCGCGCACGTTGATTCCCCAATATCCGCTGTTGATCAATGCCACCCCGCCGGTGGTCTCGGAGGGGGGGCCGATCTTCATCGCCAGCGAGCGACTGGACGCCGCATTCATCGGATGGTCGGTCGTGAGGCTCATCCCGCCGGTGGCCCCGCCGCGGTTTTCCAACGACCAGCCGAGCAAGGCGCGGTTGGCATCCCAGCCGCAGTTGCCATTCCATGGCCACGGCATATCCCACTTTTCCTTCGGCACTCCGGGCGGCAGGCTCTCAAGCTCCATCTTCATCCCCCCATCAGGCTTTTTCACCAGCTTCATTCCCGGCGGCAGCACGCCCTCCTCGAAGCTGCGGTTCTGAATCAGTTCCGCGTAGACCCCGCCGTCGAACGCGTGACTGATCTCTTCCATGAAGATCCCATAAAGGGTGGGTGGCACGGGAGCCTTTTGCTGCGCCAGGTCAATCCGGATCGAGGCGGCGGGCGTGACCGCGGCCGGAGCGGCCCCCGGAATCAACAGCCCCAGCCCCAGCCCCAGCAAGCTCCGTTTCGAAAATGAATGTTTCATCAGCGCCATCAGACACCACCTGTGTCAACCAGACAATGATCAATACGCGAATCCATTGGTGATTTCACGAAACCCCAGCACTCCCGCCGAACGCGCTCCATCCACGAGTCACCCGCCCGGCATCCGGAAAAGGGGCCGCCGACCTCCTGTCGGCGACCCCGGGGGCTTCCGGAGGCAGTCTTTACGGCGTGACCACCAAGCGGCAGAATTGCTTCGATTCCGTGCTTGGCAGCGTGAGGATCACGAAGCCGGGAGAGGTGATCGTGTCCACATTGCCCGGGTTGGCAGGCACCCAGTCGGCGAGGTTGGTGGAAACCTGCACCTCGAAGGAGGCGACCGGATTCACATGGGGCCAGGTGACCTTGCCATTGAGCAGGCCCGGGTTGGTGGCGAGACCATCCTTGCCCATGAAGTAGGCAATGCCGTTGGCAACACCGTCGTGGTTGAAGTCCAAATTGGGGGGTTGGCCGCCGGCATGGAGGGTTGCCCAAGTGGCGTAGTCGGAGCCTCCGCCCACAAGGTCGTAGCTGAGCGTGATCGTCCCCGACCAGGTGCCGCCAAGGATCGGGCCTCCAAAGGCGTTCCCGAGGAACAGTCCGGTGGTGCTGAGGTCGATCAGACCGGCAGCCGACCAATCAGCGTCGGTCTTGGTGTCCACCAAGGGGGTGCCGGGAGTGCCGTCGTTGCCCCCGGGCCAGTCGAGTTTCAGGGTCTGGCCAAAATCAGTCGTTCCGTTGGTAATGCCCACCGAGAAGTCGCCGCCGGGAGTTGCTGGGGTCGGATCGAGCAGCACGGCCAGGTCGGAGGCAAAGTTGTCGTTGGTAGTGGCTTGGAGGACGGTGTCGACTGCGATCGCTCTCAGGATCGAGCCGGCGGGAAGGGCCGGCAAGGGCAGGTTCGTGGGGAAGCCGGGGCTGGCCCCATAGGTGCCAAAGGTGCCACCCTCGATCACCGTGCCAGTCCCGAGATCGATCACCATGGTGGTGGTCGGGGGGGCCTCGGTGAATGACACCGCGATGGTATGGTCAGCCGCCACATTGATGAACGTGTAGCTGGGCACCGCTCCAACGGACCCGCCATCGACGAGCACGTCTCCAACCACATACCCGGGATTCGGCTGGAAGTTGAATGTCTTGTTGGTGGATCCCCCGACCAAAACGGTCCCGGTGGGGTTGATCGAGCCGTTGGCTCCGGCGCTGGCCGTGATGGTGTAGGTGGCGATGCCGAACTTGTCGGCGAGGGAGCTTTCCAGCGCCGTGCGCTGGGCGTCGGGGAGGGCCGACGTATAGAGGTAAATGTCTCCGAGGTTGCCGCTGAACGATGCCCAGCCATCGAAGCCGTTAAAGCCCACCGCAATGGTCTTGGCCCAGCTCAGTTGCAGCGATGTGTAGTCCACCCCGGACGGAAGTGACCATTTTTCCTCCCCGTTGGCGTAGAGTTTCATGTCGCCATTCGGCTGCACCACGAGGCTGAGAATGGTCTTCTGGCCGTCCGGGATGTTGTAGCCGGTGTCACGAACGTTGTAGCCCCTGAAGTTAACCATCACGTTGCCTTCGGGAATGCCCTGGTTCCCGCCATGACTGACGGCCAGGAACAGCTCCTGGTAGAACACGTCAACGATTTCGCCTCGGGACTCACCCTGCGTATTACCGGTGTAAGTCGGCTGCACCACGGCAACAATGCTGGTGCCGATGGCGGGAATCGCGGCCTGATACTGGCCGCCGACCACGACGCCGGCCTGGTCTTGAGGCCTGAAGTTATAGCCGTTGTTGGGACTGATGTTCTGCTCCCAATTGAGGGTACTCGCGCCATCGACACCGACGGCAATGACCAACGGATTTCCAACCGTGTTCATCATGCCGCCCGCCGGGTAATCGGTCGCCCGGTTGCCAGTCGATACACCGGAGGCAAGGCTTTGGAGCGAATCGACGGTCAGGGAGAACAGCAAATCCCAGTTCGGATTCGCGGTTAGAGCGATATTGGGACGCGTGACCGGCGAACCGGCGACGGTAAAGGTCGAGTCGGTTGAGTAACCATAACCGGCAGCGAACGCCATCTGATGCCAGGTCAACTGCTCCAGCGTGGCGGAGTAGTTCCCGTTGGCGTCCGTGGTGGCGGTACGGAGCGGGCTCGCGTAAGCCGGCGAGCTGGCACCGAAATAGACCGTGGCGCCGGCAATGCCATTGACCCCGTCGGTGACCCGGCCGCTGACGAGCTGTGGCGGCGGTAGCGTGAAGGTGGCCGTAATGGAGCCGGGTGTCCGCACGTTGTTGAACGTGTAACCGGTGATCGCGCCCTTGGAGGAGGTGACGCCATTTTCGGTCACGGACACGTCGGACACCACCCAGCCAAAGGCCGGAGTCATGGTGAACGTCTTGGTGGTGCCAATCAGCACAGGCACGGTGCCACCCGGGCTGATGGTTCCACCCGTGCCGCCGCTGACGGTGGTTTGGATATTGACAGGCGTGCCGATGGAAATGGCGCCATAGGTGCTGTATGCCTGAGCCTCCGTCGGGTCCATCGCCCGATCCAGGATCAACACATCGTCAATCCAGCCCTTCCAGTAGTCCCCGTCGAACAGGGCCCGGCCGATGTTAAACCCGGTCGCCTGGATGTCTGGGGGGGCCGGGATTCTTTGGCTGACTTGCACGCCGTCCAGGTAGAGGGTCTCGGTGGTGCCGTCCCAGGTGCCGACGACGGAATGCCAGCCATCGAAGAAGTTTCCGCTAGGCAGGGTTCCGCCAAAGTCATTGCCCCACCAATAATTCAACACGTTATTCCAGTTGGGATCGTTGCCCCCGTTCAGTCGGAAGGTGTTGACCTGGTTGTTGTTCCAAGGTGTGCCGTAGGCGACCCAGGTGCCGGCGTTGGGACACCCCTTATCGGCTTTGACCAACGCGGCCACGGTGTAGGGCGCTGCGCCCGTGGGCACTCCCGTCGGGAAGGTCGTGGCGGTGACATAGCTGCTTCCATTGAGATAGAGGGAACCGCTGCCAAACCCACCCGGACCGTAAGCCACCGTGCCCGCACCCGTGGTGAGGGTATTGCCACCGATGGGATCGGCGAGCGTGCCGTCGAAAGGCCAATAGGCCACCGCGCCGGAGGGCAATGCGTACGGACCGGTCGTAAAGGTGGCCGTGATGGCATGAGCGCCTTGGACATTAGTGAACGTGTAGCTGGTAATGGCACCCTGGCTCACGGTATCCACCACCACATCCGCGACCGCGTATCCGAAGTCGGGAGTGATGGTGAAGGTCTGGTTCGCACCTTTATTAACCAGAACCGAACCGGACGGGGAGATGGATCCATCTTCTCCAGCAGAGGCCGTGATGGGGTGAGAGGGAACCGCCACAAATGAGGCCGCGATGGTGTGGTTGGCGCTGATGTTGTTGAACGTGTAAGTTCCCGACGAAACCGCGGCGGGATTGTTCACGCCATCCACCAGGACCTGTGAAATGGCATAACCACCGTCCGCCGTGATAGTGAACGTCTGGTTGGCGCCACCATTCACGATGACGACTCCGCCCGGGGTGATACTGCCGCCGGTTCCGGCGGTGGCATTGATGTTGTGGAAAATGCCGAATTTGCTGCCGAGTGACGCTTCCAGGGCGGTGCGCTTGGCGTCGCTGATCGCGGTTTTGTAAACATACACATCCCCGATGGCCCCGTTAAATGCAGACCAACCATCCGGATTGTTCCTGCCGACGTTAAACGCGTTGGCAAATCCTCCAGCCACGTTGGGCACCAACTCAGTCATGCCGCCGCCGCCGGCCGCGACGCTGAATGCCTGGACTCCATTGGTATAGACGACGTATGAGCCGTCGGTCTGGATCACGAGACTCATGACCACGGCCTGACCGCTGGCAATGGTGGTGGAGCTATCATACCAATCACCGTTCCTGGCTACCTGGATGTGCCCGTTGCCTTGCGCAATGCCAAAGCTAACCCGATCGTACATGAGGTCCACGACCTCCCCCCGGGTGCCGCCGTTGGCGTTCCACGTAGGTTTGGCGACTGCCACAATCGAGACGCCTGTAACCGGAACCGGTGCGGAGTAGGTACCAAACCGGTAACCGTCGCCCGAGACGTTGGCGTTACTCTCCGCTTGCTGGGAGCCGATGGTGGTCACTCCGGGGGAACCCATGCGGGCAAGCGAGCCGCTCGCAGGGTAGGCACAAGGCCAAGGACCGCTCGCCGAGGCTGCGCTGCTGCGCACCGAGAAGATCAGATCGGCATCGTAGTTCGGATCAACCGCCAGCACGACATCGGAAGCCGTCGTGGGCGAAGAAGCCACCACCACGCTGGTAGTACCCTTAAAGCCCGGTGTGTCGGCTCCGACGGTATAGCTACCTGCAGGGACACTGATCGTGTAGTAACCGCCGCCGGAGGTTGTCGTGGAAGCCGATGAAAAGCCGGGAGACGAAGCCGCAACCGTGGCACCGTCGACACCTGCAGCGGAGCCGTCAACGACCCGTCCTTGGAGGATCAGCGGCAGGTATTCTGTCAACGAGCAATCATCCACATAGATGGTGACATCATTGTTCACCGCATGCACCTCGAAATAACTCATATAGGTGTCGCCAGGACCCGACTGGACAAACGGCGATTCGAGGTAGGTCCAATCCTCCGTGCTGATGGTCTGGCTTCCCACATCCACACGATTGCCGGAGGGCTCGAAACGGTACCTCAGGGTAACCGCCTGCGGAATCGTCGAAGCACCGGGCACTTTCACCCAGGCACCCAGCTTGTAGTAATTAAACGGGCTGGTATCAGGAATGGTCGCACCGGTGCTCCAACCTCCCCGGGTGTCACCTTGCGCCACACTGGCCCAAACTCCGGTACCGGTCGACATGAAGTAATTGTTGCCACCGTGAGCGGTGCCAGCGTCGACGACCACACTGCCGGTGGCGCCGCGAAGGGCGCTGGCCGACCAAAGAGTCCCACCGTCCTCGAAGCCCGGATCGGTAAGCATGTTGACGGCGGACACTGTGCCTAGCCCTGTGAAGAGCCACAGGAATGACAGGGAGGCCAAGACCTTCCGGAAGAAGGCGCGTGGCCTGATCCGGAATGGACTATAGCCCGGAGGAACGGTTTTGATGGGTATGGTTTTCATTGGTTTTTTATTGGCTTGTTTTCGGGGCTTGGGGTTCACCGTGCCTGCCCCATTCATTGAGACAACGACACAGTAACAACAAATAAGAGCAGGAGTACCTGCTGAACGCAATGCTTATCTTGCGAAATCACCTGTTCAATATGCGAAACGGCACCGGAACAGTCACCTCAAAAACAGCTCAGGTGGCAACCCGCAACGGGATGCCACCTGAGGAGTTAGATTGGGAGATGTCTGTTGGGATGTCTCCGGGAGGCCGCCTTTACGGCGTGACCACCAAGCGGCAGAACACCTTACCCTGCCCGGTGGGCAGCTCGTAGGTGATTACTCCGCCGAGGCCGGTGTCAGTCGTAGGGGCGACGGGCGTCCAGTCGGCGAGGTTGATGGAAGTCTGCACCTCGTAGGAGGTGACCTCATTCACATGGGGCCAGGTGACGGTGCCACTGACCAGGCCTGGATGGGTGGCCAGACCATTCATGCCCATGAAGTAGGCGACGCCGTTGGCAACGCCGTCGTGGTTGAAGTCAAGGTCAGGGGTTTCGCCGCCGGCATGGTCCGCCGCCCACGAGGTGTAGGTGCTGCCGCCCACAAGGTCGTAGGTGAGCGTGATCGTCCCGGACCAGGTGGCGCCAAGGATCGGCCCTCCCCAGACGTTGCCGAGGAAGAGTCCGGTGCTGCTCAGATCGATAGCACCAGCAGCGGCCCAATCAACGTAGGTCTTGGTGTCCACCAAGGGAGTGCCGGGATCGCCGAGGTCGGCCTCCGCGGGCCATCCGAGTTGCACGGCTGCGCCGAAGGGATTCCCGTTGGCAATACCGACCGAGAAACCGCCGGGGGTGCCGGGCGTCGGATCGAGCAGTACGGCCAGTTCGGAGGCAAAGTTTTCGTTGTCGGTCGCTACAAACACGGTATTGACTGCGATCATTCTCAGGATCGAACCGACCGGAAGCGGCGGCAAGGGCAGATTCGTAGCCCCATAGGTGCCATAGGTGCCACCCTCGATCACCGTGCCAGACCCGAGATCGATCACAAGGGTTGTGGTCGGGGGGCCGGCGGTGAATGTTGCCGAAATGGAGTGATCGCCCGTCACACCGGTGAAGGTGTAATTGCTCACCGCTCCCACGGACACGGAATCCACCAGCACATCCTCCACCACAAAGCCGTAGGCCGGAATAATGTTGAATTCAGGGCTGCTGCCCTCGACCGCCGAGGAGGGGCCGGTGATCGTTCCATTGGGTCCGGCACTTGCCGTGATGGTGACGTAGACGATGCCGCTTACTTCGGCGACTTCCTCGGCCGTCAGGGCCTGGTCGAAGATCTGGAGCCTGGAGATCGCGCCATTGTAGCGCCAATACTGGTCGTTCCAGTGCCGGGCCGGCCCGGTGACATCCGAATGACTGCCAATAATGATCTGGTCTCCGGTAGCAATGTTGAGGGCGATGTCGCGTTGTTCGTCGAGAGCGCCATCCACGTAGACTTTCTCAGTAGTTCCGTCATAGGTGATGGTGACATTATGCCACGCACCCGCACTTGGCACTGTCGCGAACCCCCAGCCCGAGCCGTTATGATCGATGACTTTGTTGTCGCGATAGCAGAATTGAGCGGATTTGGGAGCACCATGCCACCACGAAGCCAGAGACAGAAAGGCACAATCGCCAATTGCTCCCATATCGGCTTTATAGAGATCTGCGGATACGCTCCAGTCGGAATTACCGGCGATTTCAGCCGGGGTCACGATCGTGCCACCAAGGGTTCGCCTGTCCGCATCTCCACCGTTGCTCGTTAGCTGGGCGCTGAAATCCACCGCCTGCCTGCCGCCGATATCGGTAACATCCGGGCCCAGCGGAGTCGTCGAACCGCCTACAAACCGGTCGAATGATCCGCCGAGGCTACCGGTGTTGGGCCATGAAGCCAGGTCGGGGGCCGCGGAAAGAACGGAGGCATCCAGCAACACAAGCGGGTCGAGGCCGGCGCTCTTCACCAGTGGGAAGTCCTGCCCCGTCACCGAGGAACCGCTTAGCGCGACGGTCTTGACCGCCGAGGTGAGATGCCCCCCCTTGCGGGCGACCAGGTAGTAGGTGCCATTGGGATTGGGCGCGACCACCGTATACTGCCCGGAAGCGTCGGACGTCCGGGCGTCGATCGGGCTGCTACCATCCGGGTTGGTGCTCAATGACACCGTGGCACTGTAGATCGGGTCCGTGGTAACCGAGTCACTCACCGTTCCGGAGATGGTCACCAATGCCGTCCAAGTCACACCGATGGTATGATTGGCGGTCACATCGGTGAACGTATAGCTTGTGATCGGGCCTTGCGACACCGAGTCCACCACCACGTCGCTGAGCTCGTAACCGTAGTTCGTCGAGATGGTGAAGGTCTTGTCGGTGTTTTGGGGCACATCGACGGCACCGGAAGGACTGATCGATCCGCCGGTTCCCGTGGTGGTGGTGACCGTGTAGTTGGTCGCGGTGCCGTATTTGGCGATGAGGCCGTCTTCCAGAGTCTCGCGCTTGGTGTCGTCGATCGCCTTCAGATACACATACACATCACCGATATCACCATTGAACGAGGACCATCCGTCACCGTTCCAGCCTTTGCCGACGCTGACATCCGTGCCGTACCATTCACTCGCGGTCAGGTCTTGGAATGAGGACGTTTCGGTGATATTCATGACAGGAGTCGGGTCACCGTTGAGGAACACCTTGAAGGTGCCGTCGTTTTGGACGACCACGCTGAAGACGGTGATCTGGCCATTGGGAATGTTGGGACCATAATACCAACCGCCTTTGCGCAACACGATCAACTGCCCCGTATCCCTCTGCACGCAAAGAGAGAACTGGAACAGCAGGTTGCTCACCAGGCACTGATAGGCGTTGCCGGTTGCGGTACGAACCGGACGGGCGGCCACGACGATGGTGCCACCATCGAAGGGCAAGGTGCCCGGCTGGGGAATGTTGGTGTAGCGGAAGCCATCACCGTCCTGCTTGTTGGCCACCCAATCCTGCCCGTTGATGCTACCGACCGTGGGGGTTCCCATTTTCGTCAGCTCCGTAATGCCCGGGATGGAGGAATAGGCGGCGCGCCAGGTGCTGCCTCCCGCATAATCACTGCTGCGTAGGGAATAGAGCAGATCCGGATCATAGTTCGGGTCATCATCCAAGGTAATGTCCATGCCGGTGATCGGAGTGGCATCGGCCGGCGTGAAGGGTGCCGGGGCCGAGGCCACAGCCTTGCCGGCGGGGAGGCCCAAGGTGGCCGAGAGTTCATACTCGTAGCCGGCGGCGGCCACGAGGCTGTAGGTTCCGTCGATCGCGGACGGGGCGCTCTCCGCATAGAGGGTGGGATTGGCGGTGCGGGTCGCCCTGACGATCACACCCTCAACCGGCGAACCACCGTCGGTGATGGTGCCGGAGACGATGGCGCTGACCACGGGCCCATCCAAGTCGATGTAGTCCCAATGCGGACCCCAGCCCGGGCCGTTGGACAACACAATCGTGTTGCTGCCGGCATTCAGAGTGACGAATGTGGATGCCGTGGCATAGTTCGGGTCTGAGGTTTGCGGGCAAGCGACCGTCCCTAGGTCGGTACCGTTGACGGTGATGTAGGTGTCCCTGCTGGCATCCCAAGGTTGATAGTAGCCGATGGTCATCTCAAACAGGCCGGCGGCGGGCGAATCGATCGTGAAGGTCACCGTGTCGTAGCCACCAAACGTATTGGCAGCTGCCCTCTGGCCGTTTGACGCATTCCCATCACCCTGGATGGAGCAACCTAAGAGCGAGGCGCTTTCCGCCTCGAAGCGCGCTATGGCCACGCCCAGATTGAGAGTGATGGTCGAGGCGGTCACATCGGAGCCGGAGACCGTGACCGAGGCCGAGGCCGTGGTGTAGCCGAATTTCGAAGCCGTTACGGAGTAGTCCCCGTCGGCAACCGGGATCACGTAGGTGCCGGACGGGTTGTCGATCACTGAGGAACCGAGAACCATGTCAAAGCCATCCTTCAGGGTAATTGCAGTCCCGGTGGGGTCGCTGGCGTCGCCCATGGCCACCGTGCCAAGAATGGCAGGGGCGTCGACCAGGCATTGGACATCATCCACGTAGATGTCACGGTCGACCGGCGGCCCATAAACACGGCATGCCAGCCAGTCGCCGAAGGGCATGATGATGCCGGTACCGCTGCCATCGTCGCCGACGAAAGTCCAGTTTCCATCGGTCAGATTGACATTGTAACTGGTGCCGACACCGGTGCCATTGCAACGTGGGCGGACCCTCACTTCGCAAGGGTTTCCAACGGTGGCGTCAGGACACTTGATCCAGGCACCGAGGTGCACCACGGCGCCTGCGGGAATCGGCAAGGTTCCATTGCCGGCACCGACACCCTCCTCGACCACACTGAAAAAACCGGGGGCGACCCCGTTGCCATTGAGGTGCCGCATCCACGTGCCGGAATGAGCCGGAATCCCGACGGTAGCTTCGAAGTTTTCGGACACGCCGCCCCAGTAGGCGCCAACCCACGGAGCGGTGCCGTTCTCGAATCCGCGGTTGACCAGCATTTCCGTGCCGGTTGCGGCCCGGGAGTTGCCCAGTCCCATGACGAGCGACAACCCCGCGATGATCGTGGCGGCTTTGGCGGCGAGGCGGGCTCCCGATCTCCGCGGGGACGGATAGCCAGCAGCAGATTGAGTCTGTCTGTCGTCAGGCGAACCTGACCATTCCGGAGGGTCGGTTTTGATACGTATGGTTTTCATTGGCTTGTTCTTGGGCGACTTTCGGGGCTTTGAGTTCACCGTGTCCGCCCCATTCATTGAGGCAAGAACACGTTTCGAAACTAAGAAAAGCAGGAGTACCTGCTGGACGCAATGATTATATAGCGAAATCTTTTGTTCAATATGCGAAACAGCACCGAACAGTCACCTCAGAAAAAGCTCAGGTGGCAACCCGCAACGGGATGCCACCTGAGGAGTTAGGTTGGGAGATGTCTGTTGGGATGGCTCCCGGAGGCTGCCTTTACGGCGTGACCATCAAGCGGCAGAATACCTTGCCCTGCCCGGTGGGCAGGTCGTAGGTGATTACTCCGCCGACGCCGGTGTCAGTCGTAGGGGCGACGGGCGTCCAGTCGGCGAGGTTGCTGGAAGTCTGCACCTCGTAGGAGGTGACCTCATTCACATAGGGCCAGGTGACGGTGCCACTGACCGGGCCTGGATGGGTGGCCAGACCATTCATGCCCATGAAGTAGGCGATGCCGTTGGCAACGCCGTCGTGGTTGAAGTCCAAGTCGGGGGTTTGGCCGCCGGCATAAGCCGCCGCCCAGGTGCCGTATGGGGAGCTGGAGCCCGCAAATGACCAGGTGATCAGGATGTTCGCTGCGGTTTCGTTGAGATATCCAGCCGTCTGGAGGTAATAGGTGGTGCCGGACGTCACCGCAACGGTCATGGATTCCCCAGAGCCGGTATCCATCGGTGTCTGTCCATCCACTGGCGTCAGTGCATCGACAGAAACTCCTGTATACAGCCCAATCATCGAATCCCATTCCCCAGCAGAGAGGTTGGTCGAACCCCACGTACCGACGGTTAAATCACCGTCCGCCGGAGCGGTCCATTTGAACCAGACCGTGTTGGTGGCCCCGTAAATGTCGGGTTCGCCCGTTTCGATGGTGGTGGCAAAATTGTGGGTTCCGGTTTGGGTGCCACTGTTGCCGGGCAGGTCAATCGCGCCGGCAAAGTTGTCGTTCGCCGGGGCGGGTTCCACGGTGAATGTCACATCAATGGTGTGTGGACCCGTCACATTGTCGAACGTATAGCTGGCGGGGTTGCCGACGGGCGTCCCATCCACCGTCACGACGTCCACGAATCCCGCGGTCCCGGTGAAGGTGAAGGTCTGGCTCGCGCCTTCCACGACGTCTACATCCCCACTCGGACTGATCGTGCCATTGGCGTCGGCAGTGGCCGTAATGGTATTGAAGACCGGCAAGGTGATGCCGAATTTCGCGGCCAGTGCGTCTTGCAGGTCCTTGCGCTTGGTCGTATCAATCGCCGTCTTGTAAACGTAGACGTCGCCGATGTTGCCATTGTATGTGGACCAGCCATCCGGGTCGTTGCGCCCGACATTGATGGCATGTGCAAAGCCAAGGGTTCCATTATAGTTGTAACCGCCATCCCAGCCACCGGGGCTCATCTGGGTATAGCCGGGGGCGTCAGTAATGGACATCACCTGGGCTCCGTCGACATAGAGCTTGAGCTGGCCGTCAGGCTGAACCACGAGGCTCAAGATGGCTTCCTGGCCGTCGGCAAGGATCGGACCGTCATACCATTGACCCTTGCGAACGACCTTGATTTGCCCGGTAACCTGCTCGACATTCAACATCAGGTCATTGTAGAACCCGTTGAATACGCAACCCCAGCCGCCGTCAGCGCGATACTGCGGCTTGACCACCGCAACGATCGATGCGCCGTTGACAGGAATCGGATCGGCATAGGTTCCCAATCTGTAGCCGTCGCCGCTAGTGTACACGTTTTTCTCCCACTGGACGCCACCGATCGTTTCAGGGACCGGAGTTCCCATCCGGGTCATCGCTCCGCTTGGTGGATACGACAGTGGCCAGGAAGCGCCATCCGTCAAATCGGTGGATTTCGCCACAAATAGAAGGTCCGGATCGTAGGACGGGTCGTTTGCCAGAAGGATGTCGCTGTTTGGATAATCGGTCACGCCGGTGGTGATCGGCACGTCGAGGGTCCCCGGAAAATCGCCCGGGAATGACGCGCTCACGGTGCAGGTGTCCCCATCGGTGAAGCCGGCGCTGAGGGTGTAGGTGCCGTCCGACCCGGTGGTATAGGGTCCGGCAACCACTGTCGCCCCGTTCTTCAGCGTCACTGCGGCACCTTCAACGAGCCCGCCAGCGTCGGTGATCGTGCCGGAAACGATTCTCGGTTCGGCCCCGTTCTGTTGATCGACCACTTGGAGGACCTGACTGGCAGTCAGCGCTTGGTCGAAGATCTGGAGGTTGGCGATGGCACCATTGAAGCGCCAGTATTGATCTTCGCCGCGCGCGTCATGCCAAAGGCGTCCGCCGACCAACATCACGCCGGCGTCGTGGATTGAGAGCGCCCCGGGGTAATCGGTCCGGTTGAGAACCCCATCCACGTATATCTTCTCAGCGTTGCCATCGTAGGTGATGGTCACCACGTGCCAGGTGCCCTGAGTAGGCTGTCCCCCATCAAACCAAATATCCCAACACCAGTGGGTGAGAGCGTAGCCGTCATTGCGATAGGCAAACGCTGCGGTGTTGCGGCAGCCCCAATCGCCTCCCGCCCAGCTCAGGTAGAAGTTGTCACTGTTTTGATTCGCGTCCAATTTGTAGAGCTTGGTCGAAACGGACCAGTCCGAGCTGCCGGTGATTTGAGGGGGAGTCGGAATGGAACCCGCCAGCGTCTGGCGGGTGGCCGCGTCTTGGACAAATTTGACCGCCTGAATCCCGTAGGAGGAGTCGACGGTTGGAGTCTGAACGCCATCAATGGAATCGAAGGTGCCGCCGATGGTGCCGCCGTTGGGCCAGCTTGTGAGGGCGCCCGCAGTGAGGGATGAAGCATCGAGCACGACGAGCGGGTCGAGGCCAGCGCTCGCATCCAACATGAAGTTCTGATCGGGCACCGAGGAACCGGATAGGACAACCATCAGCGGATCGGAGGTCACCATGCCGCCTTTGCGGGCGACCAAATAGTAGGTGTCATCTCCAGGCACAACGATTGCGTAATTCCCCAGGCTGTCGGTCTGGCGGGTGGTGATTGGGAGGCTGCCATCCGGGTGGGTGCTCAGCGACACAGAGGCGCTGTAGACCGGGTCACTGGTGGGGCCGACGACGGAGCCGGAGATTGTCGGCAGTGCCGTCCAAGTTACATCAATGGTGTGATTGGCGGTCACATCGGTGAACGTGTAGCTTGTGATCGGACCTTGCGACACGGTGTCCACCACCACGTCGTTGAGGAGGTAACCGTAGTTTGTCGAGATGGTGAAGGTCTTGTCGGTGTTTTGGGGCACATCGACGGCACCGGAAGGACTGACCGATCCGCCCGTTCCCGTGGTGGCGGTGACCGTGTAGTTGGTCGCGGTGCCGTATTTGGCGATGAGGCTGTCTTCCAGTGCCTCGCGCTTGGTATCGTCAATTGCAACCTTGTAGACATAGACATCGCCAATATCGCCGTTGAACGAGGACCAACCGTCACCGTTCCAGCCCTTGCCGACGCTGACATCCGTGCCGTACCATTCACTCGCGGTCAGGTTCGAGAAAGCGGACGTATCCGTGATATCCATCACAGGAGTCGGGTCACCGTTGAGGAACACCTTGAAGGTACCGTTGTTTTGGACGACCACGCTGAAGACGGTGATCTGACCGTTGGGAATGCTAGGGCCGTCGTACCAAGCGCCTTGGCGTATCACTTTCAACTGCCCCGTATCCCTCTGCACGCAAAGAGAGAACTGGAAGAGCAGGTTACTGACCAGGCACTGATAGTTACTGCCGGGCGAA
This sequence comes from Akkermansiaceae bacterium, assembly GCA_021733795.1. Lineage (GTDB taxonomy): Bacteria > Verrucomicrobiota > Verrucomicrobiia > Verrucomicrobiales > Akkermansiaceae > Luteolibacter. Next base: position 22,277 of record JAIPKB010000013.1, read on the forward strand.
TAACGAACCGGACGGGCGGCCACGACGATGGAGCCCCCATTGAAGGGCAGCGTGTTCGGCTGGGGCACGTTGGTGTATTTGAAACCATCACCCTCCGCCTTGTTGACCACCCAATTTTGACCGTTGATCGTGCGGGTCCCGGGGGACCCCATGGGCGTCAACGCCACGATGCCAGGGTCGTCGGACTCGGCCAAGGTCCAGTTGCCTGAACCTGTGTAGGCACTACTGAGCGCCGAATAGAGAAGGTCCGGGTCCTGTGCGGACGCGCGCTGCGATCCCACGGTTAAAAATACAGCCGCAGCGAGTGCGGATGTTTTAGCCGCGAGGCGGAACGGCCAGGGACGAGACGGATTGGCTCCCGGGGGATGAGTCTTCAAATTCGAATTTTTCATGGTTTCTATTTTTGGTGGTTTGGCTGGCTGAATGAAATGTCTACGGATTTGCTCCTTAAGCCGGATCCAAGATAGCGGTCACCGCCGTTCGGGGCAATGGTCATTTAGCGAATCTCCTGTCTAATTTGCGAAGCTACAGGGAACACCCGACCGGGGCATTTTCTCGAAGCGTCCGGTTGGATGGGAGGCGAATGAGTCTATGAAAGGCCGCACCGCCCCCTCAGGCACCGCTCAGAGCTTGGTAAACCGCAGGCGAATGAACCGCCGCGCGGGATCGCCGGCGGTCAGCGGATCGACGGCCCGCATCGTCTGCACCGGGCCGTCGGCGACCAGTTCCAGGGCGCGGGGTGTCCAGTCGATCAGGTCATCGGAGGATTCCGCGGTATAAATCACATCGGGCAGGCCTGCCGGCCGTTCGAATGTCAAAACGAGCCCCTCGCTGGTCAGGGCGGCGGTCGGCAGCGGGGTAGACGCCAACGGATCGGTACCCAGTGCGTACTCGGCCAGGTTTTTCAGTCCGTCGTGGTCCGGGTCCGCACTTTCGGCGGCATCGCCGGCGGTGATTTTCTCGGGTGAAAAGTGTTCGCCCTGCCAATCGGAGTATTGGGGCTGGCTGGGTGGAACAGAGGTGATGGTGAGTACAAACGACTCGAGGGTGGTGAAGGTGCCGTCGCTGACGGACAGGGTGATGACGGCCGAGCCACTCCGGTCCGCCGCCGGGGTGACGGTGACGCTGCGGTTGGCATCGCTGCCGCCGAGCACGATGTTGGACTCCGGCACCAAGGTGGGGTTGGAGGAAGCAGCGGTGACGGTGAGCGAGGCGGCGGGGGTTTCGGCGTCGGACACGGTGAACGGAAGCGCCGCGGTCGGGGTGTTTTCAGCGGTCGTTTGGTCCACGATGTCACTGACCACCGGCGCGGAGCCGGCGCTGGCGTTGACGACCTGAATCCCGGTGAAACCGCTTTCGTTGCCGCCGTTGTTGCTGATTTCCTCGATCTTGATCGCGGAGGCCGTCACGCCGCTGAATTTCAGATAGGTTCCGCCGGTTCCAGCGGCCGCGGCGGCATCAGCGGCGGCGAGGGTGGCATACTGGCTGAGGACGTGGTGGTCGCCATTGGCCGTGAATACATTGCCGGAACTCACACTGCCGCGGACGGAGTACTGTGTGTCCAGCACCACGGGAGTGCCCGTGACGTCGTTCAAGCGCCAGGCCAGCGAATGGTTGCTGAAGAACCCGCTATAATAGACATAGACGTCATATTTCGGGTAGGGAATCCCGCTGAGGGTCGCGCTCATCGGAGAACCGCTGAGGAAGCCGGAAAGCAGGTTGGTGTTAGGGTCGAAGCCGGCGTTGAACGAGTTCTGGCCGCCTTGGAAGCTCACGGACATTCCCGCCACACCCGCACCGCTACTGTCCACGAGTGACCCCGCGGCGGCAACCGGATTGCTCGTGGCCAACAGATTGTTCCAATGACCAACCGGCACCGCGCCGGCAACGTCGGCCGCGTCGATCGGGCCATTGGCACCGACATTGATGCTCACGGTGGCGGCGCTGACCGCCGGGGTCACGGTGAGGGCAAACGTATCACTCGCGGTGGTACTGCCGTCGCTCACCGTCAGGGTGATCACGGCGGAGCCACTCTGACCGGCGGCGGGAGTGATCACCACGCTGCGGTCGGCGCCGCTGCCGCCGATGGCAATGTGGGTTTCCGGCACCAACGCGGGATTGGACGAAACGGCCGTCAGCGCCAGTGCGGCAACCTCGGTTTCAACGTCATTCACGACCACCGCGATCGGCGCGGTGGCGGAGTCCTGGGCGATCGAAAGGTCCGCCACGTGGCTGATCGTGGGTGGATCGTTGACCGGATTCACGGTGACTTGAAACGCGGTGACCACGGGGAATGAACCGTCGCTGACCGTGAGGGAGATGACACAGGCACCGGCCTGGTTCGGCAAAGGCGTGAGCGTGATGGTGCGATCCGCACCACTGCCGCCGAACACGATATTGGAATCAGGGACCAGCGATGGACTGGAGGAAGAGCCGGAAACCGTGAGCGCGTCCACAGGCGTGTCGGAATCCGCCACGGTAAACGGGATGGCGGCCGTGGCATGGTCCTCGTCGGTCGTTTGATCGGCGATCACGCTGATCGACGGGGCACCGGGCGGCGTGGTGACATTCAGGACGAACTCCGAAGCGCCGGTGGCCGTGCCGTCGCCCACCGTCAGGGTGATCGTCGCGCTGCCGCTCATCGCCGCCGCGGGCGTGACCGTGACGGTGCGGTTGGCACCGCTGCCGCCGAACACGATATTGGCCGTGGGCACGAGCGCCGGGTTGTCGGAAGAACCGGACAGCGTCAGGCTGACCGCCGGGGTTTGGGCATCCCCGACCGTGAAAGCCAGCGCTCCGGTGCTGGTGTTGGCGGCGATCTCCTGGGTGGCGATGGTGGAAATCGTAGGCGGGGTGTTGGTCCCCGCGACGAAGGTGGCACCGATGCTGCGGTTGGCCACGACATTGTTGAAAGTATAACTTCCCAGCGCACCCTGCGGGACGCCATCGACGGATACCTCGCCGATGAGATAGCCGGCCAGCGGTGTGATGGTGAAAGTCTGGCTGCCGCCGGGAACAACGGGCACGGCACCCGATGGATTGATGGTGCCGCCGCTGCCGGCGGTGGCGGTGATCGTGTGATCCGTAGAGAGAAACTTGGCCGTCATGTCCGCTTCGAGCTGCTGGCGCTCGGGACCGGCGAGGGCCACTTTGTAAACGAACACGTCGCCGATGCCGCCGTTGAAGGTGGTCCAACCGTCGGGATTGTTGCGCCCGACGTTGATGGCGTTGGCGTAGGGCCCCGCGACATTGGGAACCAGCGAAGTCATGTCGCTGGTGGTGGTGACGTTCATCACCTCCACACCATTGGCAAACACCTTGTAGCGGCCGGTCGGCTGCACCACCAGGGTCAGGATCGTCGCCTGACCGCTCGGGATCGCCGTCGCGCTGGAAGCCCAGGTTCCGTTGCGGCAGACATTGATCCTGCCGGTGCTGTTCCGGATGCCGAGGACGAGGCGGTTGTAGAACAGATCGACGATTGAGGTCCAACTGGTGCCGGTGGTGTTGCGCTCCGGTTTCGCGGCCACGATGATCGTCGCACCGTTGATCGGGATGGCCGAATTGGATGTCGATTGGAGGAAGCCATCGCCGTCCGCATACAGATGTTCGGCCCATTTCACGCCGTTCGCGAGCTGGACGGTCGGACTTCCCATGGATGTTAGATCCGGTCCGGAAGGCAGGTAGGCCGGCCACGCCCCGGTCGCGCCGCTGGCGGGCAGGCTGTCGGTGATGGCGGAGAACAGGAGATCCGCGGTTTGTGGAATGCTCCTGGCATTATCTTTCAGGGCGAAGCCGATGTCGCCAACAGCCGCGCCGTTCACCGTGATCATCTTGTCAGCGGAAGTATAATATCCGTCGGCGGCGGCGGCCACATACCAGACGCCGTCCTGCACCGCCTGGCTGTAGTTTCCGACCGCATCGGCGGCGGCGGTGAAAACCGGGGCGGCAGACGCTCCCGGCGATCTGGAGAAATAAACCGAGGCTCCGGCGAGCGGGGTGCCGTCGTCGGCACGGCTGATGACGCCGGTGACGTTGGCATTGCCAAGCAGCGTGAAATCGACACCGCTGACGTCGGTGGTATTCACCGCCGCCATTTGGTCGGCCGAAGTGTTGTAGAAGCTGGAGGTCGCCGCGACGTACCAGGTGCCGGTGGTCACCCCTTTGCTGAAGTTGCCGGAGGCATCGGTGGTCGCCGTGACGATCGGATTGACCGCCGGGTTGGCGACATCCGAGAAACAAACGGTCGCCCCGGCGATGCCCGTGCCGGAGGCATTGGTGACCCTGCCCGAGATGGTGTACAGCGCCGGGGTGCCGGTGGAGGTGAGGCTGGCATAGGTGACCTCCCGCGATCCGCCGAAGGTGTAGAGATGGCCTTTCACGGTCACGTTCCTGAGGGCGAGCGCCGGATCGGTCGCCAAGCCATAGGTGTCGGGTTTGACCGTGATGGTGTTGCCGGTGGCGAGGTTTTTGACCTGATAGTTGTCGCCGTTCACCTTCATCACCGTGGCGGGGAAACTGACCAGCCAGTCGTCGGTGCCGGCCAGCACCTGCTCAAGCGTGTAGCTGTGGTAACCCGTCGTCTGGGTGATCTTCGCAGGATAGGACGTGGAAAACGACGATTCGTTGTTGCGGGCGGACTTGTCGCGGACCTTGTATTGATAGACATAGGTGCCGTCGGCCAGGGTCGTCGTGACGAAGGTGGCGCCGGCCTGCCACGCGCTGTCGGGGCCCCCGCCGCTGATGCAATGGAATTGATATTCCACCCCGCTCGGATCACTGGCGGCCTGCGCGGTCATCGAAACCTTGTTGTCGATGGTGGCGTAGGGCAGCATCTGCCAATGGGCGACCGGAATCGGCAGGGCAGGTCCCGCATCGTCACGGGCGAGCGCAGAAGCGGGTGCGGACGGGTCGCTGGTATTGCCCCGGCCGTCGCGCACGGTGACGGTATAGGTGTAGCTCGTGCCGGTAGTTAGCCCGGTGTTGGTCCAACTGGGAGACGACTGCCAACCGCTGCTGGCAACGGTGGGAAGGGTGCGGTCGAACTTGTATTCCGCCTTCCCGCTGGCGTTGGCAACCTCGGTGGCGGTCATCGTGATCTGGCCGTTGGCGATGCCGATCGGGCCATAACTGAAACCGGCGCTGCCGGCGGACGAGGTGGCGGGTGTGAGCGAGGCGGAAGGGGACTCGGCGGTTGTATTACCGTTGCGGTCGCGCATTTTCACCGTGTAGGCCGGCGCCGATCCGGGGGTTAGACCGACATCGGTGTATTTGTGGAACGAGACCCACCCGGAATCGTGGCCGCCGCCGGAGACACAGGTGAAATAGTATTCCACCCAAGCGCTGGCATCGGTGCCGGGGGTGGCGCTCATGGTCGCGGAACTATCCCCATTGGAGATGGGTGCCACCAGCCAAGTGGCCGCATCCGGTGACGGAGCCGTGGTATCGGCGGCAATGGTCACCGGCGCGGGTGCGGCGGTGTTGAACAGGGATAACACGTCTCCGGCCGAGAGCGAACGCATGTAGCAGCGGAAGTCATCGAGGGAACCCTGGAAATAATTCCCGCCATTGCCCCGGCCGAGATAGTTGGCATTTTCCATCAGGGGAGCGTTCAGGCTGTCGGGAAACAGGGTCATGGCCGGATTGTCCGCCACCGCGACACCATCGAGATAGATCGTGCAGGTGGTGCCGGAAAACACCACGGCCACGTGTTTCCAGGTGTTGGTAGGAATCACCGGACCGTCCAGCGTATGGGTGGTGGTGCCGTTGGTGATGACCAAGCGCAGGGCACCGGCACCGGCGGCGTTGGCCGTTAGATACATCACTTTGGAAGCGCCGTCGCCCAGCGACCACAGGCATTGGTCGGGTCCGCCGCCGCTTTGCTTGAACCACAAGGTGAACGTGCTGTCTTTGAAGTCGTTGACCGAATTGTGAAGCTCGACGTATTGGCTGGTGCCGTCCAAGGGCAGCACGCGACCACCGCGGACGGACGTGCCGGTATCCTTGGCCGTGCGGCAGCCGTTCATCGTGAAACCATGGTTGATGCCGAACTCGTCCATCGCGAAGACCGCGTTGTCCGTTTCGAAGCTGTGCCGGGCAAAAAGGAAGTCGTTATCCGGAAGCGAATTGAAACGTCCCACATCGGCACCCCAGCCCCAGCCGAAGTGCACGCCAGTGGACGATGGGACGGTGCCATTGCCGTTGGCGGAGTCGCCATCCATGATCAGACCACCATTCAGGGTCGAGGTATTGTAAACATAGGTGGTCCCCTTGATGATGGCGTTGCCGTAGACCTTGGTGTGGGTGGTCGCATCACCATCGCCACAGTTGCCGTGTTCGATCACCCTGGCATTCTCATAGATTTCCACATAGCCGAACACGCGCCCCCAGTCGCGGACCTTGGCGTTGCCGTAGACCTGGGCATTGTCCCTGACTTCGGCGTGACCGGACACCACCGCGTGGTCGCGGACCTTGGCGCTGTTGCGGACGACCGCGTGGTCCTCGATCCGGGCGTTGCCGCGCACCTGGGCGCTGTTGAGCACCTGGGCGTCGGGCCCGATGAAGGCGGTGTCATCGACCGTGGCGGAGGTCGATTTCCACCCTCCGCCATTGGCGTGCTGCACCATACCGGCATGGCTCCGCACCGGATAGATCACATGCTTCGGTGCGGCATTGGTGAAGGCAACCGCATAGGGAAACTGCAGTCCGGCGTCGGTCAGATAGGCCCGCCATGCCGGGTCCGCGATTTTCATCGGCTTGGGGGTGGCGATAACCACCAGATAGAGCTTGGATTGGTCGGCTGAGAGTGTGATCGAGTTGGTGCCGGTGTTCCAGAGTGACGAGTAGCTGGCACCACCGCCGGTATCGACAGCGACCAGGCAGGCACGCCAGTCCGACTGCCGGACCGGGTCGCACTGGGGTTTGAAATCGCAGCTCACGGTGGTACCGGGAGTGGCCGCCAGGGGAATGAAGTTGAAGCCGAACTCCATCGGCAGGTGGGCGCGGGCGGGTCGATACCAACCACTGGTGCCGGGCATTTTCACCAGCGGGGTCCGGCATCGTTGATAGAAATTCCAGGCTGTTCCGGGGTCGGCGCTGTTTTCACCCGCATTTGCCTGTTCCAGCCATCGCTTGCGTTCGAAATCCCAGGTGACCATCCTTTTGGCCATGTCGCCCCACAGATCATTCATCGCACCGGCCTTGTCGGGGGAACCGGAGGCGTCGAGGCGGATCATCCGGTCGAGGATATATTCATTGACCTGTTGGTCGGGGGTGGCGTTGGTCCATATTTCATTGACCCACGCCGCGCCATACCTGGGATCCTCGCGCGCGGCCTCCCAGATCATGAACGAGTCATAGTAATCACGACCGTGGCATGGATAATACATTCCGTTCCAAATATAGCCACCGGCCTGGGGGTAGGAGTTGAGGAATTGAAGCTGCATCCAGTTGGCGGTGCATTCCCACCACGCTCCCGAGCTGTTGGTGCCGTTGAACCCGCCGGCGGTGATCTGCCAGGCGTGGCCGAACTCGTGAGGAGTGGCCCCCGAGGGCGGATCGAAACGGCAGTACCCGGTGTTCGCCATCGCGTATCCGAAGCCACCGCCATCCATGCTCGAATAGGCACCGCCGCCACCGCCATCGTCCCAAGTCATTAGAAAATTGAAATTAGCCCGGTATTTGTTGCCATCGGGCCGGGTCGCCGACTCGTTGATGTCATGGAGCCCGAGTTCCACCACCCAGCGGTTCCAGGCCTGCTCGAACATCTGGAGGTTGCCCTGGGCCAGTTGTTCGGTCATCGGCGTGCCGGTGTCCCGGTTGTAGTGCCCGAAGTTCAGCCTGAAGTGATCGGAACGCCGGGTCTCGGTATCCGGATCCTGGTTGGAATACTGGGATTCGTTATCGAGATAGGCCTGTGCCGCAGACATTCCTGCCGCGGCCAACCAAGCGGCGGCCATCCACGCCGTCAACCGGGAAAGGGATGTTGCTGTCATCATGATGATATCAAACGATTCAGGTTGCTTTGGTCGCCACCACTCGTGCGAACACCCGGGCGACCGATGGCGGGGCCACCGTCACCTCCACCTCGACCACATCGTTTTCCGGTGCCTCGGCATCCGTCACCACGGTGGCCACCATCGTCACGCTCAAGCCCCCGGGGCCGGTCTGTCCGGAGGAGAACCAGTTTTCGAGATCGGTGGTCCATTGATAGGTGGCGGTGACATCGGCCGGCGGGGAATTGCTGCGGGTGTGGCGGAATTTAAAACCCGATTCCCCTGCCGCCACCGCGAACAGTCCGCCATCGGCCTGCGAAGGATCATTGCCGAAGTAGCTTTCAATCCCGTTCATCAGGCCGTCGCCATCCGGGTCTTCGCCGAACCCGGTAGCGCTGCCGACACCGGAAAAGCCGCTGATCCAGGTGGCGTAGGTGTTGGCGGGAGTGGTGTTGATGACTTGGAGACCGGCGAGGCCATCCTGTTCGAAGCCCGCCTGATCCGGCAGTCCCAGGCTGGTGAGGGTCAGGCTGGAGCCGGTCAGGCCCGTGAATTTCAGATAGTTACCGCCAGCGGATCCCCCGGCGGCATCCGCCAGGGCGGTGGCTTCAGAGGTTGTCTGGTACGGTACATAGCCGCTGAGGCCGCCGCCCGGGTTCGGTCCGCGCAGACCGTAGAGGGTCGTGACGCCGTCCGTCCACGCCTGCACCTGCTTGGCGACAAACCCGGTATAGTAGATATATACGTCGTAGCTGGCATAGGGGATCTGGGCCAGGTTGACCACGGCATCACCCATGGCATCTCCCTGGTGGTGGAGGAAGTTCGAATACATGTCGGCGCGGGCGTCACCCCACGCGTTGAAGGTGTCCTTGTTCCAACCGGTGAACGAGATGTCCATCGTAGAGGTGGCTCCCGCGTCGTCCATCAGATTGGTGCCGACGGCACTGGCCACGGTCGTCAGGTTGTTCCAGCTGGCAACCGGAACCACACCCAGGGTGCCGGTCACGTCATGAGCCGTATCAAAGCCGCCCACGTTGATGCTGATGGCCTTGGCACCCCCGGTCGGCGGTGCCGTCACCGTCACCACGAAGGTTGAAGTGGCGGTCAGCGATCCATCGCTGACGGTGAGCGTGACCGTGGCCGTGCCGGTCTGGTTGGCGGCGGGAGTCACGCGCACGGTACGGTTGGCTCCGCTGCCGCCGAGGACGATGTTGGAGTTGGGAACCAGGGTGGTGTTCGAGGAGCCCGCGGTTACTGTTAGATCAGCCGCCGCGGTTTGGTTGTCACCCACGGTGAATGCCAGAACCGCAGTCGAGGTGTTGGCCGTGATGCTTTGGTCCGCCACGGTGGAAATGGTGGGTGGCGTGTTGCCGGTCGAGGCGAAGGTGGCGGAAATCGTGTGGTTGGCGGTGACATTGGTGAAGGTATGACCCGCCACCGCGCCCACACTGCCGCCATCCACCAGCACGTCGGCGATCGTATAGCCGGGGTCCGGCGCGATAGTGAAGGCCTGGTTTGCACCATCATTGACCATCACCGCTCCGGACGGGGTGATCGAGCCACCCGCACCGGCGGACGAGTTGATGGTGTGACTGGTGCCGCTGGCGGTAAGCCGGTTGACCAGATAGGTTTCCAGTTCGACGCGTTCGGGGTCGTTGAGAGCCGTGGTATAGACGAATGAGTCACCGTAATAACCGTTGTAGGTCGTCCATCCATCAGGCCAGTTGCGGCCGAAGGTGACGTTGTTCGCAAAACCACCCGCCACCCCCGGCACGATTGCCGACATGTCGCTGGTGGTGGTGACGTCCATCACCAGAATGCCGTTGGCATGGACCTTGTAGGTTCCATTTTGCTGAACCACCAGGCTCAGGATGGTGGTCTGGCCATTGGGAATGGTTGCGGTGCTGGTATCGTTCGATCCGTTGCGACGCACAACGACCCTGCCGGTGCCGTTCATGATCCCCAAGACCAGGCGGTCATAGAAGAAGTCCACGATCGAGGTCCATCCGGGATCGCTTCCGAAGCGGGTCGGCTTGGCGACCACGACAATGGTGGCACCGGTGCAGGGAATCGGTGAGGCAATCGTCCCCAGATTGAGGCAATCCGAATCCACGTAGGCGTTTTTCACGAACTTGCGATCCCCAATCACCTCGACCGTTGGAGCATTCTGCTGGGCCAAGGTCTTGCCGGCCGGGAGGTAGGAAGCCCACGAGTTGATGTTGCCGCTGGCGGGCAGGTTGTCGGTCAGGAACGAGCAGTACAGCTTGCCGGTCTGAGGCACGCTCCCACTACCGCCGGTTCCGGTGAAGGTCGCGGTGATCGCATGGGCTGCGGTGACGTTGGTGAAGGTATAACGGCTGACCGCTCCGACATTCACCCCGTCGACGGTGACCTTGGAGATGGTGAATCCGCCCTGCGGGGTGATATTGAAAGTCTGGTCGCTGCCGTAGGTCACCACCGTTTCCCCGTTCGGCGTGATCGAGCCGCCATAACCGGCCTGCGCGGTGATCGGAAAGGTAAAGGTCGCCTGGATCGTGTGGTTTTCCCGGACATTCGCAAAGGTGTGGCTGGTGCGCGGTCCCATGGATCTGCCATCGACCCAGAGCGTCACGATGGTTCCGGGGCTGGAGTTGACCGTGAACGTCCGGGCACCGCCCGCAGTCACGCTGACCGCGCCGCCCGGGCTGATGGTGCCGCCGCCGGTGGCGGTGGCGGTGACCGTGAAATCCGGGGTGCTGTCGCCAAAGGTCGCGGAGATCGTGTGGTTGGCGGATAGCGGATCAAAGGTATAGGATTGGGGCGCACCGACCTGAACACCGTCCACTGTGACACTCTGGATGAATTTGCCGGCATCCGGGGTGATGGTGTAAAGGGTGGTCGCCCGTTTCAGGTAGGTTGAGGTTCCCGCGGGACTGATGCTCCCGCCGGATCCTGCCGTGGCCGTCACCGTGTATTTTGCGGTGACGTCATCGATGTAGAAGGGTGAGGCGGGCAAGCCATTGGCCACGCCATCCAGGGTCACCTTGTTATAGAGATTGGCACCCACCGGGTTCTGCCAACAGGCGTAGGCAACCTTGCGGGGACTCGCCACCGAGGGCGATGACACCACCACCGTGTCGCCCACGATCGCGGCCGTGGCGTCATACCAGGCCCCGCTGGCTCCCGCGATGGAGAATTTGTCGAGCGCTCCGCCGGCGACCTCCTGAGTCGGTTGATACCATTCCTTCGACCCCACCATCAGGCCGTCTCCGACATGGTCGAACGAGCAGACCAGGGTGCCGCCTGAAACCGTGACATCCCTCAGCACCGGGCCGCTGGTCGCGGTGATCGGGCGGCCGTATTCGTTCTTCAACGCCCACAGCGCGAGCCGCTCGCCCACGTCGTACTTGTCCTTCGGGTGCCAGCCGTCCCAGATTTGATCGCCGTCCAGCGAGCTGCCGACATCCATGGCCGAGGCCATTCCCGAGTGAGGAAGCGCCATCGCCCTGGCCTGCTGGATCCGGGTGTCGGCATCCCATCCGCCGGAGAACAACACCGGCTCCGGACTGGTCTGCTGCTGCCCCCAATAAGCCAACTGTACGAAGTAGAACGCGAAGTCATCCATCCCCAGCATCCGTTGGTATCCCTGTGCCAGGGCTTTCATTTTCAGATAATAACTGTCGGCCGACTCGGTGGTGCTTTGGGCGTTCTCGCCCTGATACCAGATCATGCCTGTCGCCGGCAGCGGTGCATAGGGAAACACCATCCCATTGAAAAGACGGAACGGGCCCGACGGCAGGATGCTCTGGCTGTAAAGCGGTGCCAACACCGGAATGTCCGTCGCGCCATCGGGAGCGAGCCACGGGTCAATGGTGGTTCCGCCCACCGATGCGAGGTACAGGCCGAGCGGAATGGCCGAGCTTTGGTCCTGACAGATCTTCCTGGCGAAGTAAAAGGCAACCGCCGAGAACGTGCCGGCGGTGGAGGGACTGCACACCGTCCAACTGCCGTCAACCGTCTCAAGCGGGATCGAGGATTGGACCAGCGGCGCGCGGAACTGGCGGATGACCGGATAATTGGCGCTGTCGATGTCCACCTGCCGGTTGCAACTGGACAGCCACATGTCCATGTTCGACTGCCCGCTGCAGATCCACACGTCGCCGACCACCACGTTGGACAAGTTCACGGTGTTGGCTCCCGTCTCGGTGGCGGCCAGGTTTCCGCCCGCGGTTTTGGCCACCATCGGGTCCAATGAAACCTGCCACTTGCCCGCGCCGTCCGAGGTGGTGGTTTTGGTCTGGCCGTTGAACGTGACGGTGATGCCCTTGTTGGCGGCGGCGGTGCCGGAAACGGGGACCGGTTTGCCACGCTGGAGCACCATGTTGCTGCTGAACGGCGTACGAATCGCCACCGCCGCGCCCGCCGCCGCCAAGGCGACCGTCCAGGCGACGATTCCGATGATGAAGGTTCTGGCTAGCGAGGATGGGTGGCTCATGTGGGGTTGTGGACGATTTCAGAAATACGGATGGCGGCTTTCCCGCGGAAGATGCAAGGAAATCTCCGGCTTCGGTGGCCGCCCCGCAAGCCTTATTGATGTTCATTTGGCGAAGCGATTGTCGGTTTCGCGAAACCGGCGGGCGTCGTACCGCCCATCGTCCCACAGAAGGCACCACATTGCTTTTCGGATTGGCGAGCATGCCGAAGCCAAAGCGGGGCTCGCAAAGCGAAAAAAGTCTCTTTCCGTGCCGCTCGGCATTGCCACCCCGCTGCTTTTCCGCTACCTTTTTTTCCGGCACCTTCTTTCCACCCGCTTCCATCATGACTGCCACCCACGCCAATAGCATCGCCCTTCTCATCGACGCCGACAACGCACCTGCCGGGAAAATCGACTTCATCCTCTCGGAACTCGCCAGCCATGGCGTCGTCAACATCCGCCGCGCCTATGGCAACTGGACGAAGTCCGATCTTTCCGGATGGGTCAAGGTGCTCCACGAGCACTCCATCCAGCCGATGCAGTCCTTCGATCTGGTCAAGGGCAAGAATGCCACTGACATGGCGCTTGTGATCGACGCCATGGACTTGCTCTACACCAAGAAACTGAGTACATTCTGCCTCGTCTCATCCGACAGCGATTTCACCCCGCTCATCCAACGCCTGCGCGCCGATGGGAAGGAGGTCTTCGGCTTCGGCGAACAAAAGACGCCGGAACCTTTCATCGCGGCCTGTACCCGTTTCATCTATCTGGAGGGGAAACCCGCCAAGGCTGGGCCGGGAGTCAAGGCAGCCGCCAAAACCAAACTCCAGACCTGCCAGAACCTCAAGAGCAACACCAAGCTAATCAACACCCTCCGCAATGCCGTCAAAGCCTCCGCCGACGAGGAGGGCTGGGCGAACCTTCCCAACATCGCCAACCGCATCAACAACGAAAGCCCCCTCGACCACCGCACCTACGGCTTCAAGAAGCTGGTCGATCTCTTCGAGGCCATCGACCTGTTCGATGTGAAGCGGGAAAAATCCGGCACCCACACGGTGATCCTGGTGCGGATTGCCAAGGTGGGAGGAAAGAAGGTGAAAGTGAAAACTCCTCCTCCGGAGGACGATCTCGACATTCCATTCTGAAAGGAGCCTGCGCGGGCCAACCGGATCTTATCCAGCCAACAGGCATCGGCTGTCGCCTGAGCGAATTTGATGGGGAAAACACTGCCGACCCCACCATCTGCGGAAAACAACATTCATCTAAATAGACGAACCGTACCGATTTAGCGAAGTTTTTTCTCCAATGGAGGTTGATTCGTTCACCTCCCATTGTCAAATGAAGACGCAACGCCCAATGCTGAAGGAGCGCCGCCCTCGGTCCGCAGGGACAATGGGGTGCGATAGCGGCGAGGCTTGGCGTTTGATCTTTCTCATCTCATTGGCTGGCCGGCGGGGACGCCCACCCTCCCTGAAGCGGGCGGGGCCGCCCACACCCTTTGGGGCGGGCCATTCTGGGGGCATGGGCCCTACTGACTGGCACCCTGGGTCTTGCCGGGGCCGGCCGGGGGAGTGATGCGGGCGTCGAGCGCGGCCTGACGCTGGCGCACGAAGTCGATGATGGCTTGCGGCGGGCGCAAGCGGGTGCCGCCCGGGTCCTTGAAGGAATAGGTGCGCAGCTTGGTGCCGTCGTGGTAAAGCACCGGCAACTGGGTGACCACATCGAGGTAGGCGACGACCTTCGGAAACCGCGGCTTGAAAACCGATTCGGGCGTGGCCTTGGGGTCCGCTTGTTGGGCAAACTGGTATTGACGGGCTTCGGTCGGAGTCATCCGCCGCCGGTTGAATTCCTCCTCGAAGGCAAACACCCGTCGGCCCTTGTAAAGCCGCACGCCCTTGAAATGCTTGCGCTCGATCCACACCAGTTCGGGAAAATCCGAGGCCTTGAGTTCGCTGGCGGTCAGGCGTTCGGCTCCCACCACATACAGGCCGCCGCCGGGGCGGTCGGCAATATGCTGGCCCATGACAATCCATTCCTGTTCGGTTTCACCATCCGTCCAACGGGTGGTCACTTGATAGGTTTGCAGCGAGGCATCCTTCGCATAGGTCAGACTCCGGATGGTCCGGGTCGCCGATGCCGCGGCGGTCCCGCCGCCCTGAGCCTCCCAACTGTTGTCCGTGGCCCAGCCATCGGGGAACTGCTCGGTGATCCGCACCGTCCATTCGGCGCGGCCGGGGGCTTGGCTAAGGATGGGTTCGCGGGGTTCCTGCGGTTCCTGGGCGTAGCCGAGCACCGGCAGCAGGAAGCACAACAAGCTGGATTTGTATATCATGAAGGTGGTTGGCGGTTGGTTCATCAGCGGTTTTCAGCGTTCACTCGACGACCGGCTCCCATTGGACGTCGATGACCCGGCCGGTTGGCCGGTCAATGGCAAAGTGGACCCAATACCGACGCTCGGCAGCGGTTTGAAACTGCCCCAGGGTGGTCGCCCCGCCCGTGAGTTGGCCGCTTTGAACGACCAGGTCGAGCATCAGGTTCCACGCCCTCACGGTGGTGCCACCGGTCAGCGCCCGCACCGCGACTTCCCGCCGGTCGTTGATCGATCGGTCGTCGTCGTCGGTCAGCTTCCCGGAGAGTTGATAGATCATGCCCTTGGCGGTAGCCGCTGGCACGGCCGTCCCCACCAACCCGGACTTGGACGTGAGCGGCCCCTGGCCGGCGGCACTGGAATGGAGCCATTGGTGCACCTCCTTGGCCATCTGGGAGGCAAGCGGAGCGGGGAGGAACCGGTCATCATCCAATGCCGTGCCACGCAACAGGGCGGCGATGACCTCCTCACTGGCGGTGTTGAGATTGACGCGACCCGCCACCACCGGGGGCTTGGCCTCGGCCTTGAGGTCGGTGACAGCGGTTTCCGCGGCCGGATCTTCGTAAAGACTGAAGACATCCAGCAGACCCGCATCGGGCGAGGAACCATGGAGAAAGTCGATGTCGCGCCACGGAGTGCCGCGAAAGGCGTGGGCGAGTTCACCAACAGAACGGAACGGCCGGTTGAGCACCCTCGGCCGACCAGCCATCGGCGCGGAGGAGGTCAGCGTGCCGCTGGTCTGATTGATCGAATAGCGGCGGGACATCGGATTACCGAGGATCGACTTGCCGTACAGGTTGTCCGCGCCGACTCCCTGGCGCAGCACGCCGTCAGGGTCCAGATAAGCCAGCGTGTACGCCTGGCTCCACGCTTTTTGGTCGTTTTCGAGACATCCGGCATGGTTCATGTTCATCCACCACTCAACGTCCTTGTTGAAATTCCACCCGGTGTTTTTGGCGGGCTGGCGCCACCAACTCCAGACACCGGAATACAACTGGGCTCCGTCGAAGGTCACCGTCTGGGTGGCTTCCCAACGCATGGCGGCACCTTCCGGCCAATGCAGCCGTGGGGCGAAGGCATCGGGGCCGGACTGCGGCGCACCGATCGGATTGTTGGATTGGGTCCAGCACTGGTGGGTGCCGCCGATCCCGCCGAAGCGCGAGGTCCTCGGGTCGATCAGGAATGAGCCCCACAGCCACGCGGCGCTCGTCCAATACGGCTCGCGGGCGAAATGACGGCTGAAGGTGCTGAAATAACTGAACTCAGCCCGTTGATAGGGCCGCCAACTACCGTCCTCCATTTGATATTCCAACAAAAACTCGATTGGCTCGCCGCGGAAGAACCCCTGCCCCAGGCGGGTGCCATCGTTCACTCCGCTGGGGCCGTTTTCCGCCTCCATCCGGGCGGTCATCCCCTTGCCTACCAGGAACCCGAACACCGAGCGGTAGCCACTGGGCAGGCCCGCCCACCGGAGGTCGTCCGCCATCACCCCGACGGTCGCCCCGTTCGCGGTATAACCGTTGGCCTGCGCGTGTTTTTCGCTGTGGAGGGTCTGTGGCTCGCGAAACGCATTGGAGGTCGCGGGAATCGACACCTCGATGGACTCGGAGCCGTCGAAGGTCTTGGGAAACAACTCGGGGTTGGTCGTGCGATAGTTCGGCCCTCCCCAATAGGAATAATCCCCCTCGCGGACCTCAAAGGGAGGATAGGGTACGCCACCGGGCTTGCCCGGCACCCGCCAACCGCCCTGCAGATAGAACATCGAACCGCCGTAAAGATCAACGTGCTGGGGCCGGATCCGGAAGTTCACCGGCCCATCGGTGGTTTCCGCAGGCTGATGCGGCCGCCATAACCCGACCTGCAGGGCCATCGACACCTCGTAGCTCTCGGTGGGGGCGGGAGTCCCATTGTCATAGTAAACCCGGGCGGAAAGCCGCTTCGAACGGTAGGGCACCGCGATGGTCCGATAGAGGTAGGGCACGTCCTCCTTGCCAAAGGCCCAGAAATCGCGCTTCGCCCCGCTCAGGCTGATCGCCGTCGGCAGGCTGTCCGGGTCCGCCTGATCGATCAGGCAGGCACCCAGTTCGAGAATGTTCAGGTTGATCGAGCCGTCGATTCCACCGAGTTTGTGGGACCAGTTGTTGAGTTCCTGTCCGGCGGCGAATCCGGTGGCCCCGTATTGGCGGCCCAGGCTGCCGCACAACACGGCCGCACGCAGGGTCTCAAAGAAGTTCGGCTCGCGATCCGCCGGCACGTCCTGCAGCGTGTAGAGGTCGCCGTTGGGCCGCGCCTGGGCGTACACCCAGTGATCCAGCGCCCAGCGCAACCCGAAGAACCGCTCGGCCCGCGCCGGATCCAGCGGCCCGTCCTTGCCCGGCGTGGCGACCCACCGCAGCCGGTCCAAGGGAAACCGCCGCGGCAAGAGGAATGACTGGCGTGACTTGCTGAATGCCTGCAGGTCGGGGTTCACCTCGTCATCCGCCCCGTAGGCGTCGTTGCCCCCCCGCGCCGTCATCGCCGTGACCCGCGGCCGCTGCGGATGGGGCGCCCACGAGGGTGCGTCCAAATCCCGGGAAAAATGGGTGAACACCGGCAGTGCGGAGTCCGGCAGAGCCTCGGGCCGGAGCCTGGCAAAGCGCAGCAAATCCTGCCGATTGAGAAACAGGTTGTCGTCGCCCGCCAGCACCTGCCAGCCACTGCCTTCCGAACGCCGGATGTAATCATCCTCAGCGACAACGCCCACCGGCACGCCCGCTGCCGGCACCGCCGCCGCCGCAGACCAGAGATGCTTCCAGCGGGTGAGTTCCGTCACCCCGTCCGGGGTCATCCCGGGCAACCCCGCGAGATCCGCCATCGCCAGGGAGCCCTTCTGACCGACCCGTTCCGGCCCCGGTTGCTCGTCCGGATGACCGGCCGCGTTGAGGTCAAGCAAACCCGAGGTGTCGTACAAATTGTACGCATAACGGCCGATGACAAACCTGGGATTGATCCCGCCGGCCGTCTCGCGCTGTTTCAAGTCCGCACTGAACGAAACCGGATTGCCACCATCGCGGGTCACGTAGATCCAGTCCGGCGAGGTGTCGGCATTCAATCTAACCGACGACCGGAACAACCGGGGCTTGGCCCAGACTGCCGGGTCGAGCGGATCGGTCCCGGCCGCGGTCGATTCCGCCGAGGCCCGCAGCGGAGGGCGCCGGCCGTGGGAATGGAAGGCCACCCCGCCTGCGGATTGTTTCACCACAGTGGTGTCGTCAAATTCGTCCGACTTCAGCGCCCGCGTGATCGTCAACCCGGCGGGTTTGCCGGTGAAATCGTAGTGCCGCAGGATCGTGCCATCGTCCAGCCTGGACTCGGTGACCGCCGCGGCACCCTGGTTCATTTCATCGGTTAGATCCGCCAGCACCGTGCGGAACGCCGCCTGGGCGAGCACTTCACTCTTGCGCGATTCCGCCTCCAAGCCATGGGTCTGGCGGCTCAATGTCACCAGCGTGAGCAGCGCGACGGTGAGCAGGGTCAGCAGCCCGACCAAGGCCACCACCACCACCAGCGAGAAGCCTGCCGGGTGGGGCCGGCTGCGACGCAAGCCAGGAAATGGGAACCATCCGTTCATGGGGGTGAATTTCGTTGTGGCATCGGGAAAACGCCCTCGTAAACCCGCACTTGTTGCAGCGCGGACTTGGGCACGTTCGCCACCGTCCGGGATAGATTGGCGGCAATCCCGGTCCACTTTTCGCGGGGCCACTCGTTGTCGCCGGCTTCGGGAAACGCGGCGGCAATCCGCTTGAACTGGCTCTCGTCGAGCATCCGGCTGCGGTCCGGGTCGAGGGTGGCCACCGTGGCGACCACCGCCACGATCCGGTCCTGATCCTGCGGCGGATCGGCCCTCACCACCCGGGTTTCCGCCTCACGCACCAGGAACGCAAACTCAAGCCGGATGAGCCCAGGGGCAATCACTTGGTAGGCCCGCTCGACGGGTGGCGCCGGACCCGCCACCGGCACCCGCGCCAACGCCAGGATACCGGCCTCCTCATTCGGTCGGGCCGCCGCCGAACCAAAGCCGTAGCCACTGGCGGCCCGCTCGAGGTTCTGCCGGGTGACCCGGTAGCCGACCAATGCCGCCCGGCGGTCGGCGTTCTTGGTCTGGATCCCATACCCCGGCCGCTGGGTCAGCAGCGTGATTTCGTCGTTGCCGATGTTCTTGTCAAAGTGGATCCGGGCCTCGCTGCGGATGATCCGCTGGCTGAGGTCGGCCTCGAACTGGCGCATGAAGGCGGCGGCGGTCCGTCCAGCCACGATCCGCGCCTTGGTGGCGCTGTACAGATCGATCGCCCGGTCGCTGATCACGGCGGTCAGCACCATCACCACACTCAGCACCGCCATCACCACGAGCAATTCGATCAGGGTGAACCCGGGCCGGCTCCGGACTGTGCGGTGGGGGGTCATGGCAGTAACATGCTGGTGAAAAGCTCCACATTCCCCTCCTGCCGGCCGCCGGACTCGCGCACCGGCCACACCATCCGCCCATGCAGATGCCCAAGGGCCGCCGTCGCGTCCTTGTTGGCCAACAACTCGCAACGGAAAAACGCCTTGCTCGGGGATTCGACCAAAGTGCCGTCGGCATCAAACCACACCTCGACCTTGACCGGGGCCGCCTCCCAGTCAACCGGCTTGAAACCAAGGGTGGATGACCGGCCGGCGCCGGGCCGGTTGGCCATTTCCAATTCCAGGAAACTCCGGTGCAACAGGTCTACCGCAAGCGCCCGCCGGGCGTTATTGGCGGCATACCGGCCCGCCGCATCCAACCCCGCCATGATCACGGTGATGGCAAACACCAACAGCCCGATGCTCAACACCACTTCAATGAGGGTGAAGCCTGCGGACGCATGTTGACGGTTGGTTCTCATGGTTGCATGACGCGGGCAGTGCCGGTGGCACACTGGACCTGCACGATCGCTACATCGCGTTTCTCGGCCGACACCACCCGGCCGTCCCGGGTCGGTTGGACACCCAGATAAATCAGCGGCAGCAACTCGTCACCCACCACCGGAAACCCCCTGCTGCCGGTACCCACATACACCTGCCCGTCCGCGGAAATCACCAGCGATTCATCCGCCGCCAGCGCATGCGACGGCAACCCAGCCGCCGGACCCGCCGGCACCAGCTTGGGGGAAATCAGCATATTCCTCAGCCGCTCGGCACGCCGCAGCTCCACCACCTCGGTGGTCGAAGCCCCGGGCCGCAACCACAAAAACCGCATCGCCAGCTCACGATTGTCGATCCAGTCAAACCGGATCGCCACGCTCCGGTTCCTCGCCACCGCCTGCGCCCGCGCAAACTCCACCGCCCGCGCAATCCTCACCGCCGGCTCAAGCGCGCGGGAACCACTCCCCCCCCACAATCCGCCCATCGCCGTCATCAACACCATCACAATCGCCAACACCGTCAACAACTCCACCAACGAAAATCCACGGTTGCCCCCACCCCCAAGATTCGCCACCCGGCCGCCGCATTCCCTGCGGCTCACCGTCATCTCCCCCTGGCAAATGTAGTTACGTAGCATTCCATACCAAATAAATCATCACCCTCCCGGATCCTCAATGCTCATTATGCGAAATCATTGGTTAATCTGCGAAATATCTGGACGCCACCCTCAATATCATGGAATGGATCGGGCAGCCCGTGCCCCATGCCTTCCGCCAAAGCCCAACCCATCACCCCCAAACCTGACGGGAGCCGCCCCTCCCGCCCCCCCGGTCAGCCAATCCAACTCCCATCCTCCAATGACCCGAAGACGAGTCGCCATCATCTCCAGCTTCTTCCGGCTCGGCCAGTGGCGCGGTATCATGCGTTATGGCCAACAAGCCGGCTGGATCTGCCAACGCATCGAACGCGACACCCTCGCCCGCCTCAACTCCTGGAACCCCGACGGCGTGCTGTTCCAAGTCGATGAGTTCGACACCCCCGTGCTCGATTTCATCACCCGCTGCCAACGGCCAAAGGTCGGACTGCGCGCGCTGCCGGAATCCGCCGGCGACGTCCCCCTGGTGCTCCCCGACCTTACCGATTTCGGCCGCCGCATCGCCTCCCACTTCGTGGCCCGCAATTACCGCCGGCTCTGCTACCTGGGCCCCAGCTCCGATGACACCGCAAATGCCGGAGCCACCCACTTCGCCGGCATGCAGGAGGTGGCTGACGCCCATGGCATCCACCTGGAGGGGTTCTTCCCCGATCTGGCCGCCACTTGGAAGGCGCTTGGCCTCATCCACCGCCGCCGCTCGGCCACCGACTGGGAACGATTCTGGGAAATGGGCCCCGCCATCATTCATCGCATCACCCGCGACTCCGAACCCGTGGCCCTCTTCTCCGCCTTCGCCGAACCCGCCATGGAGTTCATGGAAATGGTCGATGAACGCCAACTCGCCATCCCCTCCCAGATCGGCCTGGCCGCCCAAACCGAGGATGCCCTCAACGGCCTGGTCACCAAAGTCCCGCTCACCTGCCTGGTCCCCGACTACGAACACCAGGGCTACGCTGCCGCCCAACTGCTCGACCGGATGCTCGCCGGAGAACCGGTCGCCCCGAACCACCGCAGCTTCCTGCGCGATTGCGAACTGGTCCTGCGGAAAAGCTCCAACCAGATCGTCACCTCCGACTCCACCGTCGGCGAAATGCTCGAACACCTGCGCCAGCATGTGCTCGACCCCCGCTATTCGCCTGAAGTCCTGGCCTCCGCCTTCGGTTGCTCGCTGCGCTTGGTCCAACTCCGGTTTCGCAAGGCGCTCCAGCGCGGCGTCGCCGAGATCATCCGCGAGCACCGGACCCACCACGCCACCGACCTCATCCGCAGGACCAACCTGACCCTCCAGGAAATCGTGTCCACGTCCGGATTCACCTGCCACCATCAATTGGAACGGGCCATCCGCTCCTGCCATGGCTTGAGCCCGTCCGCCCTCCGCAAGCAACAGGGCTCGCCGGCGGAACCCTCCACCGCCGATTAACCAACTTTCCATGCCCGTTTTGGCGTTTGTTCATTTTGCGAAACCCATTGATCTTGTCGCGAAACCGCGCAGTTTTGAGTTGCCAGAACCACCGGAATCCAGTCATCACGAGCGAACCGGAGCGGCACTAACGGTGGTTTTCCATCATCTTGATGGCTTTCCCGGGTCCATCCCTGCCGGCGCCAAAAGCACCGATCCCCCGGCAAATACCATAACTTTTCCCGCCTGCAACATGCTCAGCTCCCTATCCAACAAGCTTCTGGGATCGGATCCGCCGGTCTTCAGCCACCCGCCACCGCCTGCGGCGCGGCCCGTGCCGGACTATCATTACCGCCGCCACCGCGCCATCGCAGCTGCCAGCCGCAACCACGGGCCCATCGATGCCGTGATCCTCGCCGACCCCCTCGACATCCGTCACCTGACGGGCTCCCGCGAGGGGATCTCCTGGCTGGTCCTGCTCGAGTCCGCCAGCTTCGCCGTCTCCCGTCACATGCTCGTCAGCGAAGTCAGCGCCGAGGCCGTCGATTGCGAAATCCTGCTCCCGACGGACCGCTCCACCGAGCGACCCGACCTCGAACTCTTCATCATCACCCGCCTGGCACGGCAGGGACTCCGCCGGGTCGTCGTCGACCCCGCCCGACTCACCGCCCAGTCCTATCTCAGGCTCACCGCCCATGCCCAGGCCGCCTCACTCGAGATCCTCTCCCTGCCGGACCTGCTGTCCGGCGTGCGCGCCATCAAGGACCCCACCGAAATCACCCTCACCCGCCGCTGTGTGGCCATCGCCGAAGCCGCGTTCCGCTCCCTCATCAACCAAGGTGCCGCCGCTCTGATCGGCCGCACCGAACGTGAACTCGCCAACGAACTCGAAACCCGCATGTGGGACGCCGGCGCCGACCGCCAGGGTTTCCCGGAAACCGGCGTCATCGTCGCCAGCGGCCCTAACAGCGCCAGCGCCCACCATTCCCCGGGCACCCGCCGCATCGTCGCCGGCGAGCCCCTGCTCATCGACTGGGGCGCGGAACTCGCAGGCTACCGCTGCGACTCCACCCGCACCGTCTTCCCCGGCAGCGTGCCGGACTTCGCCATCCAGGCCTATCCAGTCGTTGAACAGGCGCTGCACCTCGCCGCCAGCCGCCTCCGCGCCGGCACCGCCATGGGCGAGATCGACCGCGCCGCCCGCGAAACCGTCACCAATGCCGGCTATCCGGAATTCCATTACGGCGTCGGCCACGGCGTCGGCCTCGCCATCCACGAAGCCCCCTGGCTCAGGGCCCACTCCACCGAATCGTGCCAGACCGACATGCTCACCACCATCGAGCCCGGCATCTATCTGCCAGGCATCGGCGGCATCCGCATCGAAAACCTCTACCGGGTCACCCCGGATGGTAGCGAATGCCTCGGCGACCTGCCCACCGACCTGGCATCCATGGTCATCCCATAGGCCTTCGCGCAAGGGTAGGGCGTGGCGGCCGCGCCGCGCCGTGGCCGGCCTCGTGGCCTGTGGTGAGCATGAAGATTGAACGAACACGCGTTTGTCATCCTAAACCCAACCCTTCGCGCCGGGATTGCTGGTTGGGCCGGGCATTCCCATTGCTCGCGCCGCCCTTCGCTTTTTGAACACAGCGTGCGCAAAATGAACACAAATATTCCTTGTGAAGACCCCGCCCGTCCACTGATATGTGTTTCGTCTTGATGAACTCCGTGCCGTGAAACGCGGATGAATTTGCACCCCCTCCCAAAAACAACAATCACCGCCAAACCACGAATATCCACATGAAACTCAGAACGCAAGTCATCGTCAGTGCCGCCGCTGCGCTGTTCACCTTGGGACAAGCGCAGGCGGCAAACGTCATCAGCATCCAGTTTTCAGGGGGCTCCCCAGCGGTGACCGGCACCACAGGAGTAGTTCCGGCTCCGAATCGGAACGTATATAGCGGCCTTAATTTTTCCGCCGGCAGCTTGGTGGACGATACTGGTTCGGCCACGACCTTGAGCATCAGCACCCTCGGTTGGAATTTCACTGCGGGGTGGGGCAACCCGGGCACTGACTTTATGAATCTTTATAACAATAGCCTGGCTAAGGACAATGGCGGCACCGGGAATCCACCGCCCACCGCCACGATTTCCTTGAGTTCGATTCCTTTTGCCAACTACGACGTCTATGTCTACTACAACACTTATGCTTCTGGAGTCGTTCAGGAATGGAGCGACGGCACCACGACGCTTTACGGAATGACCGCAACCGTCGGCGGTCTGGGTCCCAATGCGAGCGGTTTTACGTTATCTCAGGAGGGATCGCTCGCTTCTGCCCAGTCTGGCAGTGGCGGGAACTATTTGGTATTCACAGGAGAGACAGCTTCCAGCCTCACCCTGAGCAGCCTCGGCTCGGCTCAGGTGCTTGGCTATCAGGAGAATGCCATCTCCGGGCTGCAAATCGTGGAAACCATCCCCGAACCCTCCCTCCTCGGCCTGCTCGCGCTGGCACCGGTGTTGGCCATGCGCCGCCGCCGCGCCTGAATAGCCGGCCGCGTTCTAACATTCAGCATTTGTCCGGTCTTCGGACCCTAACTACCAGCGGACTCCTGCGGGCTCGCCATGATTCCGTCGGAGTCCGTTTCGCGTCCGCCGGACTGCGGAAATCCCCAACTTCATCCACTTGCTTCATCCAATCCCATGAGCCCGAAAGCATTGCTCCTGCTGTTGCTCACCATCCCTGCGTGCTGGCAGTTGCACGCGGCTGCCCCGGACCGCGGGTTCGTCAGCCGGCAGCCCGCCGCCAGCTGGGAACAAGCGCTGGTCACCGGCAACGGCATCCAGGGAGCCATGGTCTATGGCGTCCCCGACCAGGAAACCATCATCCTCAACCACGGCCGGCTCTATCTGCCGCTCCACCCGCCGCTACCACCACCGGATACCGCCAGCCGCCTGCCGGAGCTCCGCCGCCTGATGGCCGAGGAAAAATTCCAACAGGCCGCGGAGCAGGTGGTGACCATTGCCGACCAGGCGGGCTACGGCGGCAAACGCTGGACGGACCCGTTCATCCCCGCCTGCGACCTGACCCTCTCCCAGCCCGCCAGCGGCACAACCACCGCCTATCAACGCTCGGTCGATTTTGCCTCGGGCGTCGCCGCAGTCGAGTGGCACGATGATCGCGGCGGCTTCGCCCGCCGGGTGTTCGTTTCCCGCGCCGACAACGTGATCGCGCTGTCGCTCACCGGCCCCGGCAAGGGTGCCGTCGATTGCCAACTGGAACTCTCCACCCGCCCCGCCGCAGGCCAGGGCGGCTGGGACGCGGAACGCATGTTCCAGACCGGCATCAAGGACACCACCGCCGCCGCCGGAGGAGGATTCCTAACCTATCGTGCGGACTTCCGCCGCAGTTGGCCCGGCAGCCTGCAGGGATACGAGGTGACCGCCCGGGTCATCACCACCGGCGGCTCCACCACGACCGACGGCGGCTCCATCCACATCTCCGGCGCCGATGAAGTGGTCGTGCTGGCACGCATCCACCCCCTCACCGATGCCGGCCATTCCCGGCAGCCTCAGACCAAAGCCGCCCTCGCCGCCCTGCCGCCGGACTTCAATGCCTTGTTAGCCCGCCACACCGCGATCCATGGCCCCTTGTTCCGCCGCGTGCGCCTCGATCTCGGTGGCAATGACGACCGCAGCCTCTCCTCCGAAGAGGTGTTGGAAAAATCGAAGGTCGGCCAACTGTCCCCTGCCCTGCTGGAGAAGGTGTTCGACAGCGGCCGCTACGTGATCCTGTCCAGCAGCGGCGAAGTCTTTCCCAACCTGCAGGGCATCTGGAACGGCACCTGGAGCCCGCCGTGGTCGGCTGATTTCACCCTGAATGGCAACGTCCAGTGCGCGCTGGCCGCCGATCTGAGCGGCAACCTGGCCGAGTGCCTGCTGCCGTTCTTCAACTATCTGGAGGAGCATCTCCCCGAGTTCCGCACCAACGCCCGGCGCCTCTACGGCTGCCGGGGCATCCATGTGCCCTCGCGCGCCAGCACCCACGGCCTCAACAACCACTTCGACGCCACCTGGCCGATGACTTTCTGGACCGCCGGCGCGGCATGGGCGGCGCGGTTCTATCACGACTACGCGATCTACACCGGCGACCGCGAATTTCTTGCCAACCGCGCCGTGCCGTTCATGAAGGAGGCGGCCCTGTTCTACGAGGACTTCCTGATCGAGGGACCGGACGGGAAATTGCTCTTCAGCCCGAGTTACTCCCCCGAGAACAACCCGGCCAACAACCCGTCCCAGGCCTGCGTCAACGCCACCATGGATGCCGCCGCCGCCCGCGAACTGCTCATCAACCTCGTCGCCGACTGCCAGTCGCTCGGCACCGACGAGGAGGCCGTCAAACGCTGGCAGACGATGCTCGCCAAACTGCCGCCCTATCAAATCAACGCCGACGGCGCGGTCAAGGAGTGGCTCACCCCGGCGCTCGAGGACAACTACGCACACCGCCATGTCTCACACCTCTATCCACTCTTCGCCGGCCTGCCCGAGGAAATCGCGGTCGACGCCCCACTGCAACTGGCATTCCGCACCGCCCTCGAGAAGCGAATGGAAATTCGCCGTCGCGAGAACGGCGGCGTCATGGCTTTCGGGCTCGTCCAGATGGGCCTCGCCGCCGCCGCCCTGCGCGACTCCGCGATGGCCTATGAAACGGTCGACTGGCTCACCAACAATTTCTGGAATGCCAACCTGGTTTCCACCCACAACCCCGGCGAACTGTTCAACACCGACATCTGCGGCGGTCTGCCGGCGGTGGTGCTGGCCATGTTGGTCGATTCCCGTCCCGGCCACCTCGACCTGCTGCCCGCCCTGCCGAAACAATGGCCGCGCGGCTGCGTTGAAGGCGTCCGCTGCCGCGGCAACATCGAGGTCTGCTCCCTCCGCTGGTCGCCGGACCGGGTGGAGGCCACCCTGCGCTCGGGCTCCACCCAAACCATCACCGTCAGCCTGCCCGGTGAACCATCGCCGCGCCGGGTTGACCTGCCGGCGGGCGAGCGCATCCATCTTTCGATCGCACGAACACAACCATAGCCTCAACCCATCACCCCCCGCCTTCCAGCCCAAGCCGGCTTGGCAACCCATCCCATCAGCCAACCCGTTGGTCGTTTCGCGAAAGATCCTGTGCAAGTTGCGAATCCCCGCAAGCGGTCCTCCCTGCCAGGCGTAGGATCGCCACCACCACCGATCGATCTTATCTAACCCTCCAAATCCTTGACCTCCCCTCTTCACCGGCCCATGAATCCACTCACCCTCACCCTGATTGCGTCCGCCCTGCTTGCACCCTGCGGGTCCGCCGCACCTGTTCTGGATGCCCGCAAGCTCCTCGCCGCCCAGAACTTCTGGATCAACGAGGACTTCGACTGGTATGAACGGAACATCCCGCTGTTCGACTGTCCGGATCAGGAAATCAACACGACTTACTACTACCGTTGGGAACTGGTGACCCGCCATCTCGTCTATGGCAATCCGAACCACGGCTATGCCTTCACCGAGTTTGCCAACCGGCCGTTCTGGTCCGGTGCCTACGGCACCATCTCCTGCCCGGCGGGACTCCAAATCAATGAGGTGCGCTGGCTTCACAACCCGCGATATGTGCGCGATTACGTCCGCTTCTGGATGCGTCACCCGGGCGCCCAGCCACGCAACTATTCATTCTGGGCCGCCGACTCCGCCTGGGCCGCCCACCTCGTCCAGCCCAACGACGCATTCATCACCGACCTCCTCCCCGACCTGGTCAACAACTACCAACAGTGGGAGAAACGCGGATGGGTCGAGGAAAAAGGCCTGTTCTGGCAACTCGGCCACGACGACGGCATGGAATTCGACATCAACGCCCAACAAACCAAAGACATCCTGCGCGGCGGCCAATCACTGAGACCCAGCTTCAATTCCTATATGTGGGCCGATGCCAGCGCCATCGCCAACATCGCCCGACTCAAGGACCAACCGGACACCGTCGCCGAGTTCAGCGCCAAGGCCGGCCGGATCAAGACCGCCGTCCAGGAAAACTTATGGGACCCCGATCGCCAGTTCTTCTTCCCGATGAGCAATCAGGAGCACGAGAAGGACGGACATGTGGTGAAAAAACACACGCTCACCTACCAGAGCGGCCAGTTTGCCGGCAGCCCCTATGGCCGCGAGTTGCACGGCTACGTGCCGTGGGCGTTCAACCTCCCGGACGCAGGCTTCGAGAATGCCTGGCAGTTCCTGATGGACGACCAGTTCTTCAAGGCCGAATTCGGTCCCACCACCGTTGAGCGCAACGATCCGCTGTTCGCGCTCAAAGAGGGCTGCTGCTGGTGGTGCGGCCAATCCTGGCCGTTCGCGACCACCCAGACCCTCAAGGCCATGGCCAACCTCCTGCAGCACTACCAGCAGAAACACGTCCAACGGCAGGATTATGCCGAACTGCTCCACACCTACGCCGCCACCCACCGCAAGGACGGCAAGCCCTACATCGCCGAAGCCGCCCATCCGTTCACCGGATCCTGGAACGGACATGACATGGCCAACCGCAGCGAACATTACTTCCACTCCGGATTCACCGATCTGATCATCACCGGCCTGGTCGGCATCCAACCCGCTACCGGCGACAACCTGACCATCCATCCGCTGGCACCCGATGACTGGGATTACTTCGCCCTCGACAACCTCCCCTACCATGGCCACCTGCTTTCCATCGTTTGGGACCGGACCGGTGACCGCTACCACGCCGGCAAGGGATTCCGGATCCGGGTTGATGGCAGGCAACTGGCCGAAGCACCCACCCCCGGCAAACTGACCGTCAACCTGCCAGCCACGAAAATCATCCCCGTCGACGATAACCCACCGATGAATTATGCGGTCAACAACGACGGCGACTATTATCCCCGCTACCGGGCCTCATTCGTCAATCCTCAGAGTTCGCTGGCAACCGTCAGCGACGGCCAATACGTCTATGACATCATGCCCGCCAACCGCTGGACCACCGTCGATTCACCCAATCCGGAGGACTGGGTGGAAGTGGATTTCGGCACCCCCCGCCCGCTCGACACCGTCAATCTGTATGTGCTCGACGACGGCCCGGGCGGCATCGTGCAGGCTCCCGCGAAGATCGATCTGGGCTACTGGGACGGATCCGCCTGGAAGCAGGTACCGGACCTGCGGACAACGGCGGATGTTCCGTTAGGCCGGCGTCCCCACACCCTCACCTTCCCCGTCCTGAACACCTCGCGGCTGCGGGCCGTGCTGCACCATGCGGACGGTGCCCGCTCCGGCCTGACCGAGTTCGAAGCCTGGGGCCCCGGCCGCAAACCCTATGTTCCCGCCCCGCCACCGGCGGGAAACATCGCCTACAATCCAACCGGCAACGGCTTCCCGAAAATCACTGCCTCCCATTCGGATGTCTTCGGCGGCCTCCCGCCCCGGGCCATCGACGGCAAAATCATCTTCGAAGCCACCCCGGCGAACCGCTGGACCTCCTACGGATCACCCAACGCGAGCGACTGGCTTGAACTTGAGTTTGACCAAACCATCGCAGCCTGCCGCGCGGTCCTGCACATTTACGACGACCACGGCGGCGTGCAGGCACCTGCGGACTACCACCTCGAAGGATGGACGGGCAGCGAGTGGAAACCCATCCCCAACCAAGTCAAATCCCCTGCCGTCCCAACCGGCAACATGGCCAACACCGTCACCTTCCCCCAAGTCAAAACCAACCGACTCCGCGTCGTCTTCACCCACCACGGCAACGCCCGCAGCGGCCTCACCGAACTCGAGGTCTGGGAAAAATAGCGGACGCCCCCTCCCCGTAACAGTTTAGCTCACGGGCCTGGCTTCGGCGGGGTGGCCGTAGATGACATCTTGGGCGGCGGCGGCTGATTTGAAGAGTGCACGGAACATTTCCAGCGGGTGGCCACCGTGAAGAGCGGCGGTTTGAGTGAGGGATC
>JAIPKB010000014.1 GCA_021733795.1 Akkermansiaceae bacterium
GCCACATCCCTGTGCCGGAGGGGGAAGCGCGGACCCTGAAACGGGGCCCGTGGCCCCGCCCATGGATTCTTCCACGTGGCTGGGGCATCTTGCGCCAGCCCGTCTGCGGGGCGTCCCGCCCCGCATTTGCCAGGAACCCGTCCGAGGGAATGAAGGTGAGGGTGCCACGGGGGACCATCCGGGGGTAGAGGGCGGCGAGCTGCCACCATTCGTCGAACCCGTAGTTGGGCCAGAAACCGCCAGAAACCGCCCGGACAGTAGCGGAGCGACGGGCTTTTCATCAGGAAAATCTCCCAGCCCAGCCCGTTCAGCTCCGGGATGAGAAAATCCAGATCTGCCGCCAGATAGAGCCGGAAGGTGACCTCCGGGTGCCGCGCTACCGCCGCCCGAATTCTACGAACCCCGCCGCTCCTTCGTGAAGAAAACCCTCGCCACCTCCGTGTCCATCTCCTTCGCCGGACTCATTAGGGCGAGCGGGGAGGGTGGAGGCGGTACGACGGCTTGGAACCCCGACCAAACGACGGACGCTACCACCTACGGTAGCACCACCACCACATGGGATCCAGATGAAACGACTGTGCTCAGGGTGCCGCTGATGTAAGAGGGATGCTATTGCTCCAGCCACGTTCTGCTTTTCAGCTTTTCCCTCAAGCCCGGTTCCCGATGCGGATTCAGATGTCATTGATGTTAAGGGATTTGCAGAGAAAGAAGAAAGCGCGAAGTTTTTGTTTGACTCGACTCGAAAAAGTGTGTGCATCTTGTGTGGTTGCGATGAGGTCATGCTTCATGCCCCCCGGCAGCAACCGATACCAAACGCTCCGCCGTCCAACTCCAAACCCACCAAATCAAGCGTCCACAAGCCTCCCCGGCTCTCCAGCCGCTACGATCAACCCAATAATCATCCGTAAGCCAACCCCAGAAACAAGCATGCCATGAACATCAATCCGCGAACGCTCCGAACCACCGGCACCGCCGTCAGAGGTGTTGCCCTCGCCCTGGCGGTGACTGCCGCGCTGGCCATCACCCCGTCCGCACACGCACAGCTCACCTTGGTCGAAACCGGCGGAGGCCTCATGGTCCCGAACTATTCGACCCAACCTGGCGCGACAGCGTTTGCCAAGGATCTCCTTGGCGGTGGCTCTTATGCGGTTCACCAAATTGCGCATGTCAATGACGGCGTGTATGGCAATTCGAACTCATGGATCGGGAATGATAGTCTCAATTCCTTTTGCGGGGTGAGCTTCGGCGCCACTGCCGTGAGCATCAACATCGTGGCCTGGGGGCGCGACAACACCGGAGGATATGGGGACCGTTACAGTGGGACCTACACGCTGGAATACACGACGGAGCCCAATCCAAACGAATTGACCGCTTCGTGGACGCTCATTGGCACCACTCAAGGACTCTCCCCCTTGCGACATGCGTACTCCTTTCCAGTCGTCGCCGCGACGGGCATCCGGCTCACCTGCACTTCCGCCGGCACCTGCATCGATGAATTGGAGGCGGGCGCGACCTCCGGGGCAAGCATGTTGACCTTCACCTGGGTCGACCATATCGGCGTGATCGACCAGAATGCGAGCCCCAGGACGGTGACGCTGCATGTCCCCTCTAGCACAAACCTGAATCCATTGGATCCCAATCCCGTCTTTACCCTATATCCCGGGGCCACGTGCGACAGGGACAGCGGTGGAACGGGCACATATGATTTCACCACGCCGCAAACCTACACGGTTACGGCCGCGAATGGGGTCGATGCCACCAGTTATGAAGTGACCATCCTGGCGGATATTGTCATCCCTCCCGCGCCGACCCCGCCGCCAGTGGCCGGTTATTCCCGCTGGTTTGAGCCGTCACAGGTGTTCCTGACGAATGACGGCGACCCGGTCGCCACTTGGTTGGACGCCAGTGGCAATGGTGCGGACGCCACGGTGCCGGCCGGCAATGCCACTCCCACCTACGTTGCAGACGCAGGCACGGGAACCGGCCTCGGCGCGGTTCATTTCGCGGCGGGAACGGGCGGCAGCCCGGCCCTCACCTGCGGCGCACTCAAGTTCGCCGGCGACGGCAGCATCCGCACAGTCTTCTCCGTCTTCAAGGGCACTTCCTTCCTGTTGACCGACTCCGGCAGCTACCATTTCCACCGCTTGACCAACAACGATCCTGCCTGCCCGCTGTGGAGTACTCCCAATGCAAGCGACTTGGTCAAAAACGGTTCCACCTATGTGAACGGAGCGTTGGTGAACGGCGAAACCTTCAACATGCCCACGAACCTCCATAACGGCTTCAACCTGGTGGAAGTGCTCACCACCGGTGATGTGACCGCCTCTTCCTTCAACAAGGACCGTCTCTACAATTCGGGCGATCAATACCAGGGCGAAGTGATCATCTATGACTTCCTGCTCACCGAAGCAGAGCGCTTGGCGGTCGAGAATTACTTGATGACCAAGTGGTTTGCCACCACCCCGCAAGCGAAGATTACCACCTTCGGGACCAACGTCACCGGGAGCAGAACCGTTATTGACCCGGTTATTGACAACGCGGCCAGCATTGCCTGGGCCGTACCCTCGGGAACCGATGTGACGACCCTCGCACCTGACTTCACGCTGTCCATCGGGGCTACTTGCGCTCTGGCTTCGGGCTCCACCCAGGACTTTACCGCACCGGTGGTTTACACCGTCATCTCGTCGGATGAAGCGATCACCAACGTCTATACCGTGACGGTCACAGTCCTTCCCCAGCCTACCCCAACCACCTCCATGGTCATCAATCTCGGGACTAGCCCCGACGGCACGGTTTTCACAACGGCTGGTTTGGGCAGTCTGTTTATTTGGATTGCGAAGGGGTCGCTGCCCGTTGGCTCTATTCTAAGGTCGGTCACCGCTACCGATGTGAAACTCGAGGCCAACCCCAATAATGCTTGGGCTTCGGACCTCGGTGTTTTCGTCGATCCCACGCCAGAGACCCCCGGCGGACCAGGCGGACTCCTGAACATTGCCGATGACACTGATTTCGGCGGCGCTGGCGAGAATATGAACTGGCACAGTCAAGGCCAAAACGACGGGCCAATGACAGAAACGATGTTGGCGGGCGTTGACTTCTCGACCACAATTGATCTGAACACCGCCGCAGTGATGATTGGAAACGGCTATGGCGATGGTACCAAATACTCAGGGACCATCACCGTTACCTATGATGATGTGAGCGCCGGCAGCTACACCGCCTGGGCGGATATCAATGCCGGTGGCCAGACGGCTGAAAAGGACTTCAACAATGACGGGGTGCAAAACGGCATCGCGTACTTTATGGGTGTCACTGGCATCGCTACCAATCCGGATGTCGTGGACGGCAAGGTAGCCTGGCCGCACAGTGCCGACGCCACCGGCATCACCTACCGCGTGTTGACCTCTGAAGACCTCGGAGCCTGGATGGATGTGACCGGCAACGCCATCGAGGACGGCGGTTTCCTAACTTATAACCTGCCCAAGATCACGCAGAAGCTCTTCGTCCGCCTGGAAGTGGTGGCACCCTGAAATCACAGGTTCCACCACGAATTATCCAGCTCCTATTGCTAGCAAATTGCTTTTCTGGGTTGGTGCGCATGAGGGGCTAAAGAGCGGTTCGGAGAGCGGGAGAAAAGAAGTTGGCGCGTTTTCACGTGTTTTATAGGGGACGAATGTCGCGCGCGCGGCTTCTGTTCCAACACTGAAGACTTCCGGGTTTTCCCAGTCCTCGTTGGCCACGGCAAGACACGGGTAGATCTGGGCTTCCATGAGTTCGACGGTCGGAATCCGCTCGCTCCACATCTGGCAGCCGGATTCGATAATTTGCTTTTCCTCGTCCGGGGGCAGGCCATCGAAGACCGGGTCGAACTCGTAGGCTTTTCCGAGCGAGATGCTTCCGTAGCGATAATCCAGGCAGGTATAGATGTGGTAAGAGTTGACGATGCGGTGCCCCTTCTTGATGGCCCGCTTGGCGAGCTCCGGGTTGCCTTTCCAGAAATGCACGATGGTATCCGGATCAAGTGCGGCGGCCTTGGCCGTCCGCCCATCCTGAAGAAAACCGTGCAGGTCGTCGCCGGGAATCTCATTCCATCCCATAATGTCGCCGCTCTTTTTCTGTACGATGTCCGCCATGCGGGAGCTGGAAGTGCGGACCCTGAAACAGCGCCCGTGGCTCCACCCATTGACCCTCCTTCCGCCCGACGACAATAAGGTCGTCGCCCCTTAGGCATGCACTCCCCAGCCTCCTCTTGAAATTCAGAATCTAAAATTAAAAACTTAGAACTCACCCCTCCCCCTTAAGAATCTTCTTCACCCGCGGCGCGCGCAGGCGGTGGGGCTCGGGCACGTTGGAGCCGATCAAAGGCCGGCAGTAATTGTGGAAGTCGGCGGTCACTCCGTTGCCATCGGCATTGATGAAATTGTCCGGCATGTGGCGGGTTTTTCCGGCCACGTTTTCCAGCGGCACCAGTTCGTAGTCGACGCTGTAGTCGAGCACCGGACGGCGGATCGCCACCGAGCCGTCCACGTTGTCCCACATCGCGAATTGCACCGCCTTCTCGCCCACCTCCCGGGCCTCGTGGGCGTCGCGGTCCGAACGGCAGCCCATGAAACACCGCTGCAGGTAGCCGAGGGTGTCCGCCCGCACCCGCTTGAGCTTCAGCTCACGGCGGATCGTGTCCGCCAGCAGGTCGCCGAGCGCGCCGGTCCCGGAAAGTTGGATGTTGCCGTGGTCGTCGCGCTCCTCGGTTTTATTCAGCTTGGTGATCATCGGCGTGCCGGAGGCATCCGAGATCCCCTCGGAAACCGCGATCGTGCACAGCCCGTGTTGCGCCACCAGCCGGTCCACGTCGGTTAGAAAGCGGCTGATGTCGAAGGCCCGCTCCGGCACATACACCAGGTGGGGGCCGTCATCCAGATGTTTGCGGGCCAGCGCCGAGGCAGCGGTGAGGAAACCGGCGTGGCGGCCCATCACCACCCCGATGTAAACGCCGGTCAGGGCACGGTTGTCCAGATTGACCCCCATGAACGCCTGGGCCACGAAGCGGGCCGCCGACGGGAACCCCGGGCAGTGGTCGTTCTCGGTTAGATCGTTGTCGATGGTCTTGGGGATGTGGATGGCGCGCAGTTCATAGTTTGCGGCGCGGGCCTGTTCGTTGACGATCCGCACGGTGTCCGAGGAATCATTGCCGCCGACGTAGAAGAAATACCGGACGTCGTGGGCCTGCATCACCTTGAACATCCGGGCGCAGTATTCCTCGTCCGGCTTGTCGCGGGTAGAGAGCAGGGCGGACGACGGGGTGTCCGCCACCCGTTCGAGGTTGTGAGTGGTCTCGCGGGTGAGGTCCACGAAGTCCTCATTGACGATGCCACGCACCCCGTGGACCGCGCCGTACACCGCGGTCACCTGGGCAAACTTGCGTGCTTCCAACGCCACACCGACCACACTCTGGTTGATAACGGCGGTGGGACCACCGCCCTGGGCTACGAGAACTTTTCCTTTGAGACTGCTCATGACGGGGGGGAGGAAAGCCGCTTTCGACCAATGATGCAAGACCGGAGATGGACGATTTTCCGAGGGGCGGGCGGATCCAGGCAATACGGGCATCTCAGAGGCTGTCTGAAGTAGGGGGAGAACGAGCGCTTGCATTCTGTCCACCCTGCGATCCAGCAGTTTCGTGACAGCCGACAGAATGTCGGCAAGACTCAGTCGATAGAATATCGACGCCCCTTGTTGGGCCGATCCGGGTGCTTACGGCAGCTTGATTTCCTTGAGCCATCCCTCCGGTGAGCCGAACGGCGGCTCCACCGCCTCCCACAAGGTCCGGCCTGCGGCCAGCTCCCGGTAGTCGTCATAGGCCACCCGCTCCGCCGGCGGGCTGAACACCCCGGCCCCGATCAACTCCACCATCCGCCCGGCGCATGCTTCGGCGGATTCCATCACCCTATCGGAAAAGCCGTCCCATGCCAGCAGGCCCACCCGTGCCTCGGTGTTGCCAACGGTTAGATAACACGGCTCTGGCAGCGGCAGTCCCCGGCGGACCATCGCCAGCGCGTAGAGCGGCAGTTGCAGGTTGGTCCAGCGGTAGTTCACCAGCTTGCCTTTCTCGGAAGTTTCCATCACGGCGGTCGGTTCCGCCGCCAGATGGGGCGGCATCACGGTGCTGGCAATGATCTTGCTCAGATGCTCCGCCGCCACCCCGCGGTCCACCTTGCCGGTCTTGTAATCGATCACCCGATAGTCCCCGGTTTGCTCATGACGGTCGATCCGGTCGATTTTTGCCACCAACACCGCATCGCCGAACTCGAGTTCCACCTTGCGTTCCACATCGACGACCTGCCAGCCCTCGGCCCGCGAGCAGGCCTGGACCCGGGCCAGCCAGGCGAGGCGCTGGCGCAGCGACTCGGCCTGGATCCGCACGGCGAGCGGCACCCGCTTGCCGAACCATGCGGCCACCGTCCGATCAAGTTCGGCGGAAAACCATGCGTCCAGCGCTTCGGTCTTGTTGAATTCCCGGGCCTCGGTGTCCTCGCCCCAGCGTTCCAACACGGTGTGCGCCACCGTGCCGAAATCGCGGGCGTTCCACTCCACCCGCCCGGTTTCGGGGTCTGCCATTCCGGCGGGATATTTCAGATAGAACCGGAATGGACAGGCCAGGTAGTCGCGCAAGGCCGTCACGCTGATCCGTTTGGGCGGATCCAACAACCGGGGACTCCACTGCCAATCCGCCTCCCAGCGCATCCCGGCCTCCGGTGGCTCGAGTTCCCGGAACAGCAGCGAGACCCGCTGCGGCAGATCCTCCCGCGCACCCGCCAGCAACAGTCGGGATGGTAGCAGCAGGTCGCCGCCACCGCCCGCCTTGCCACAGGTCAGGTCCACCCTGCCAGTTGTCCGCCGGACTCCGAGCATCGCTTGATAGAGAAACGCATCCCGCGCCGCACGCCGGGCCTCGCCGGGCAGTCCCAGTATTTTCCGGGCGGATTCGCCGAGCCATGGATCGCTGCCGCTGCGGGACGGCACCCGGCCGTCGTTCATCCCGCAGATCACCAGATGGCGGCCGGGTTCATATAACAATTCAAGCCACCCCTGTACATCGATCACCCGGTCCGCGGGGGGGGGCGGTGAAGGCTTGCCCGCCGCCGCCAGCATCAGGTCGAGCCAGAATCCCGCCCGGCGGTCCACCCGCGCCATCACCGGTGCCGCCGCCTCCAGCCAGGCCCGCATCGCCCCGGCCGGTTCGCGGTCGGCGGGAACCGCTGTCACCAGTTGCTCCAGCAAGGCTGGCATCACCACTGCAAATCCGTCCCGCGCGAATCCATCACGCCAGGTTTTCAGTTTCCTGACGGCCGTTCGCACCGCCTCGGCCGCTTCCCGCTCCGCGCCGTTGCGGAAGCCGCCCGCTTCGATCAGTCGTTCCAAATCCTCCGGATGCTGGATCATCCACCGGCCGCGCAGTTCCGCCAGCTGCCGCGCCAGGCGCTCCCTGCCGGGGCCCACCAGCGCCGCCGACTGCGGGAATGTTAGAAAATCCGCCATCGTCGCGAATGCCGGGTCTTCCAGCCAGCGGCCCCAGCCTTCCAGGCTGCCGCAGAGACCGCCACCTGGGACCATCGCCGCCGGATGAAACGCCAGCCAGCCAGCGGCGCCGAGCACCCGCCCGAGTTCAGCGCCCACCTCGTCGTCGGCAGTGCCCAGTGCCACCTGGTCCGATCCAGAGCCTTCGGCAACCAGGCATCTAACCGCCGCCTGCGCCTGCTGCCGGGCATCCGCCACCACCTGCACCGACCCCCAATCGCCCTCTGGCCATGGCAATACCCGCTCGTTCCAACTCTCCAGTGGCAGTCCCATTTCGCAAAACGCTTCGTGTTCCGCCTCCGGCGCGGCGATCAGGGTGGTGACGGTATCGCCTCGCTCTAACAGAGATGCCGCCACCAGGGGTGGTAGTTCGGTGATTCCGGCGAGCACCACCCTGGACGGCAGCCCCTTCAGCGCCAGGCCGCCGGCCAGGCGTCGGCTGCGGCTCACCATCGACCAGCTCCCAAGTTTCCGTTCCACCATCTCCTCGATCTTGCTGAGCACCTGCCAGCGTTCCTCCTCCACCGAGCCACTCAACCGGCGTGCGGCGGACGCCAGCGTTTGGCCGTTTTCCTGAAGCCCCCGCCGCAGGCGTACCATTTCTCCGGCCAATTCCACCGCCCACCCGGCACCCTCGCCCGGCGGTGCGGGAAACAAGGCCTCGTAGGCGTACCAATCGGTGATCGCCTCTAGCACCTCCACCCAGGCCACCTGCTCCGCCCATTCCGGTGCCACTCCGGGCGCATCGTCACCGGACCGCATCAGCCCACCGGGAGTGGTCACCTGCGGACTCAGCACCCCACCGGTCGCCACCGCCAGCGCCTCGCGCAAACGCCGCCCGCTTTCGGT
The DNA here is from genome assembly GCA_021733795.1 of Akkermansiaceae bacterium. Classification (GTDB taxonomy): domain Bacteria; phylum Verrucomicrobiota; class Verrucomicrobiia; order Verrucomicrobiales; family Akkermansiaceae; genus Luteolibacter. Next base: position 8,425 of record JAIPKB010000014.1, read on the forward strand.
CGTTGGCACCACTACCAATGTTTCCGGCAGATCCTGCCGTCGCGCTAACAGCCACTCCACCGTCCGTTCCAAGAACGGTCGGTCCCAGCCAAGAAACACACGCGCGGTCATCGCCGCGAGGATCCCACACCCCCCACGGAACGCAAGCCTGGATTGGACCGGGGGAAGCGGGGGAGCACACGCGCCCTCGCGTGTGGTTGTCGGCGCCCTCGCCGACAACTTTGATTGCGGCCTTGATGCGCTGGGTAGCGAGTCAACCGTGGTGCGACCCCAGTGTCCGGCGAGGGTGCCGGACACCGCACGCGGGGGCACACGCGCCCTCCGACTTACTCGTCCTCGTCCTTGGCACCCTTTACGCGGATTTTGCCGCGGAGTTTTGCCTCGATGAAGGCGTCGAGGTCGCCGTCCATCACGTCCTGGATGCTGCCGGATTCCTCGCCGGTGCGGAGGTCGAGAACTTTTTGATAGGGCTGGAAGACGTAGGAGCGGATTTGGTTGCCCCAGGAAACGTCGCCCTTTTCACCGTAGGCGCGGTCGGATTCGGCGCGTTGTTTGTCTTCCTCGATCGTGTAGAGTTTGGACTTGAGGATTTCGTAGGCCAGTTCGCGGTTGGCCCCCTGGGAGCGGGCGTTGGTGGAGCGGATCAGAATGCCGGTGGGCAGGTGGCGCAGCATCACCGCGGTTTCCACCTTGTTGACGTTCTGGCCACCCTTGCCGCCCGACCGGCAGGTGGTGATTTCGATGTCGGCCGGGTTGATCTCGATCTTGATTTCCTTGGAAACCTCCGGATTGGCGTCGATCGCGGCAAACGAGGTGTGGCGCTTGGCAGCGGAGTCGAAGGGGGAGATTCTAACCAACCGATGGACGCCGCGCTCGCATTTGAGGAAACCGTAGGCGTAGTCGCCGGCGATTCTCAGGGTGCAGGAGCGCAGGCCGGCCTGGTCGCCGTCCTCCCAGTCGAGGGTTTCCACGGTGAAGCCCTTGCGTTCCGCCCAGCGGCAATACATGCGGTGGAGCATTTGCGCCCAATCGCAGGCCTCGGTGCCGCCGGCGCCGGCCTGGATCACAAGGAAACAAGCCGCGTTGTCACCCGGTTGGTTGAGCAGGGTGACCAGCTCGAAGGCGCGGATATCGTCTTCAAGGGTTTTCGAATTGCGGATTGCCTCGCGGGCAAGGTCGGCGTCGTCGAACTCCTTGGCGAGGGCGACTCCTTCCTCGATATCGGCCACGCGGGACTCGAGTTTGAGGAAGGATTCGAGCTTTTTCTTGAGGCCGGCGGCGTTGGAACTGACGGACTTGGCGTGGTCCGGGTCGTTCCAGAAGTCGGGCGAGCCCATCGCCTCTTCGAGGGTGTTGATTTCGTTTTCGAGGGTGGGGACGTCAAAGATACCTCCTGAGCTTCGACAGCCGGCTTTTGAGGGCGGGGGTGTCGAGCGCCAGGAGGTCGGCGGTAGGAAGTGAGGACATGCGGCGGGAGGTTGGTCCGGGATGCGGGTGGCTGTAAAGGGGGAAATGAAATCGCCCATTGAGGAAGGGGTGTGTGATCTCGGTGGGTTCCTATGCCCGATCCACCCTGAGTGATCGTGGTTCGGGTCTAATTGAACCGGATTGGGCACCCAGCTTTCCGCTCCCACACCCCCCCCAAATCCGCTTGACCACACCGGGGATTTCATCGACTCTCCGCTCATGCGCAAGGTGTCGGCATCCGCTTCCCAATCCAAACCCGGGCCACCCGGACCCGCTCCGGCGCGTCTCCTCCCCACCGCCCCCACCACCGCCGACCCGGCCATCAGCCACGCCGATTTCCTCCGCCAACTTCTCCTGGCGTTCCTTCAAGTGCTTTCCATCGCTCCCGCCCTACGCCTACGATTCCGCCCGTCCCTACCACCGCACCGCCGTCGCTCCCGCCCCACCGCCCTCCTTATCCACGCCTACGTCGCCCCCCTCTTTCCCCGACTCCTTCCAGCCTCTTCCCCCGCCCCAGCCTGCGCTGCTACGCCTACGACGCCACCCGCAACCCCCACCGCACCCCTCCCGCATCTGCGCCTACGCCGCCGCCCGGTAACCCGTCTCCGCCACGCCTCCCGCCCCCGCCGATCCACCCGCGCCCAAGCCTCCCCCTCAGCCCGCAACCAGGTCCCTTGTTGGCCATCCAGGGATCCCATCGGGGAAGAAGGGGGAGCCAACTTGTATGCCTTCGTGGGGAATGACGGGGTAAATATTCTGGATTATATCGGACTAGAGCCAGAAAAACCGTATAAGACATATGCCTTAGCGAAGGCAGCAGCAGTTGAGGACTTGCGAAAAGCCGGCTGGAAGTCATGGAAGCTGGCAAAAGCTGAACTAGATGCACTTGGCAAGAAACATGGCGGATGGAGTAATATCCCCCCTCAAGTTCATGAAAACTGGGCAGTTTACCAGAGACCTGTAAGAGGAACTAAGTTATCCAAGAACTTCATTGCAGGAGTCGAAAAATATACCTTGCACTATTGCGTCGACGACTGGCACTACTATACTGAAATCATGGACGGGAAGATACCAACAGCAACAGAGCTAGAAAACGGACTACTTGGTCGGCTTGATCCAAAAATGTTTGAGGAGGCCATTAAGAAATTGCCCAAAGATTCAGCTGAGGCTATAGGTCACACACATATTGTTCAAAAGTTCTGGAGCAATTTCGAGGGCCGCCTCAAGGTTGTTGTAGCTCCCATTGGCCTCTCACCAGGCGACAGAAGTGCATTGAAGACATTCAATGAATTATTCACATCCAAAGCTGAAATATATGTTGTGGAATTTGACGATACGGTTCATCCGTAAGATTTGCAATTGCAAATTAGTTACCGTCTCCGTCATGATGGCGGTAGTTTGTGTCTTTACGTTGATATATTCTTTCTTCAATTCAAGAGAAGTAGGAGAAGTAGTATTTGAGGTACATCCAGATGCGGCAAGCAGCTTTAATTTGTATATTGATAGTAAGCCCCAATGGCTCGAGGGACTTGCTGTTTGTCAAGTCGCAGGCACAGATCTATGGGAAATCAAGGTGTCCCTATTGACGATTGATGCTACGAATCGGATGGAGGCAGCGATAGACGGGCTGAAGAAATGGAACGATGATTTTCGGTCAGAGCACAAAAAATCATGTCTAGTTATTATATTTCATAAAGGCGCTGATAACTGTTACCCAATGTCTTGAATTGTTAAAAACCGAATTATCATCGAGTCGTTTTACCAAATTGTGGTCGTAGGTGTTAGAGTGGGATTTGGCTCTGTCCATGCCGGTTTGTGCCTGCGGCATTCAGGATGCCGCCGCTGGAGCGGCTTTCCGCGTTCCACGCTTCGTCGTAGTTTTGGACAGCCCTCCGCCCGAGTTCGTCGGCTTCGCACCTGATTCCGCGCTCCGACGCGCTGTCACGCGTGCTGCTTGCCTTCCTCCTTCGCCTCGTTCCTCGGCTACGGCGGACAGGGGCGGGTCCATGTGACGTGTCCGGTGAACGCGACAAAACCGCACCAGCGGAGCCAACCCCCGGCGGCGCTGCATTCCGGCATGGTGGACGCGGCGCTGGAGCGGATGAGAATGGGGTGATGCGGCGAAATAGATCAATGGAAACTGCCTGATGCATTCTCATTTTGTCCTTGTTTCACGGCAAAGACGGACTATATTTCCGGGGTGATCCTGACCCTTTCCGACAACCCTGCACTGGAATCGTTCAACGAATTCGAGTTGAAGCTTGAACTCGCGGTCGCCCTGTTTTCAAGCGGGCGGGTCTCCAGGGCGGTTGGTGCGTCGATTGCCGGGCTCGACCGGTTCGCGTTCGACGATGAGTTGTTCCGCCGCCGGATTCCATCATTCACTCCTGAGATGCTGGAACAGGACCTCGCCTCACTTCCCGCGGCATTGATTTCGTGACGGTCGTTACGGACACATCCGCGATTCTCAACCTCTGCCTGTTGGGACTGGAGGACGTCCTACCCACACTGTTCGGTGAGACCCACGCACCCGGTGCGGTGCTTGATGAATTCGTCCGGTTGACGAAAGTCGACCCTAGGTTCACCGGCCTGGTGTTTCCGGATTTCATCGCCATTCACAACGTCACCAGAATCCACCCGTCATTGGCCACACATCTCTCCCCCTATCTGGATCGGCTGCAAACCGAAGCGAGGTTTTGGTTCACGAAAACTCTTCGCCTGCAGGTGCTGCGATTGGGCGGCGGAACCACTGTTCAAAGCCATTCTCAATAACAAGATCCGGGCTGTGGAACAATCGCGGCCGGATTGACGCTGAATTCCGGGCAGGATCCATACAGTCACAATTCGGCCAAAAACGCCCCGAAAGCGCGATTGGAAGGTGGGCCTTCACACTTCCGGCAATGGTTGTTTTGAGAATTGCCTGTCCATTGCAGGAAGCCCCGGGACGTTGCGGGCGGGATCGCGGACCGGTTGCGGTCACGGGTGGCAACCCGCCCGGCTCCGCCAGCGCCTCGCCGCATCGCGCGAATTGCACAAAACCCTTCGCGAATTGGCTGTTGACCCGCGTCCGGGACCATTGTCTATTGCGCAAACATGATTCTTGAAAAGACGACCCTGCGCGGGCTGTTCGCACTAGCCTTGGTGCCGGCGGCTTGCCGCGCGGATGACTGGCCGTGCTTCCGCAAGGACGAACGACGGTCCGCCGCCACCTCCGAGGCCCTTTCATTCCCGCTGACTGCCGCCTGGGCATACCGCGGGGCGGCTCCCCGGCCCGCCTGGCCGGAACCGGGGCGCACGGTCAACTGGTTTGACTTCGACTACGCCTGCCAACCGGTCTCCGCCGGGGGGGTGGTGGTGTTCGGCTCCTCGGCCGAGGACACCGTTTATGCGCTCGGGGAGAACGACGGCCGGATCATCTGGAAATTCACTGCCGACGCTCCGGTCCGCTTCGCGCCGCATCTGGCCGGGGGGATGTGTTACTTCGCATCGGACGATGGCGTGGTGTATTGCCTGGACGCGAAAACGGGGGCTCTGGTATGGAGCCACCGCAGCTACCAAGGCAACCGCATGATCTCCGGCAACGGGCGGATGATCTCGCGCTGGCCGTGCCGCTCCGGCGTCATGGTGATCGGCGACACGGTCTATGCCACAGCCGGCATGTGGCCGTCGGAAGGCACCAGCTTTTTCGCGCTCGACCGCCACACCGGGAAGGTTCGCTGGTGCAACGACACCTGCGGGTCGGATTACCTGATGTATCCGCATGAAGGGGTATCTTATGGCGGCCCCACGCCGCAGGGCGATTTGCTCTCGGACGGCAAGACCCTGCTGGTGCCCACCGGACAGAGTGCGCCGGCCGGGTTCGATTTGCAGACTGGAAAACTCAGGTATTGGGATGCCAGCGCGCCCGGATCGACCGTGGCCGCGCTGGGCGATGATTGCGTGATGGTCGCCGGCCGGGCTTGGCAGGGAGATCAGGAAACCCGGCTGGGTGAGGCGGATCTCTGGATCTCCGATGGCATTACCTTTTATGATCTGGAGGCCGGCAACCGGAAATACCCGCCGAAATGGCGCAAGTATGACAGCCTCCCCGGCTCGGCCCGGGGCGGCATGAGCCGCCTGCGCGGCATGATCGAACCGGTCGGTGGCCGTGACCGGATGGTCTATGCCAACCACACGCTCTACACCTCGGGCATGGGTGCCCTGGATGCCATCGATGCCTCAGGCAGTGAGCTGAAAGTCGTGTGGCGCCAGCCCGCACCCCGGGTTTACAGTCTGGCCCTGGCTGGCGCACACTTGCTGGCTGGCCTGGACGGCGAGATCCGGGCCGTCGAAACCGCCACCGGAAAAACCGTGTGGTCCTCACCGGTGCCGGGTCAGGTCCGCGGCATCGCGGTGGCCAACGGCCGCTTGATCGTGTCCACCGATCGTGGCGGCATCCATGTTTTTGCCGCCCGGTCCGGCAAACCTCCGGTCGCCTCATCGCCGCCCCCCGGGCCGCTACCGGTGCCGAAGTTGCCCGCCGGACTCGTTTTGGAACCCGGCTTGAAGGGGTTCGGCCTGGTCTGCGGCACCACCGATACCACGCTCGCCGAGGCGTTGGCGGCGGCAGGCAACCTCAACGTCATCTGTCTGCTCGATGATGCGGCGGGCGTCACCCGTGCCCGTCAACGATTGTTAGTTCACGGCTACGGCACCCGGGTGGTGGTCCATCAGACGCCCCCCGGCGGCAAGCTGCCCTACGCCGATTTCTTTGCCAACGTGGTGATTATCGCCGGCCAGACCGGGCGTATCGAACCGGCGGAACTCTACCGGGTGCTCCAACCGTGCACCGGCCGGATGTACTTTCCCGGCGCGGCGGCCGGCGGCATGGCCGCATCCCTCGAAGTCGCGGGTATTCCCGCCACCGAGCTCGTCACCACCACCGGAGTGCCCTGCGTCGTGCGCGGACCGCTCGAGGGGGCCTTCGACTGGAACTCGAAATACCAAGCCGACCAACGGCTCAAATGGCCGCTGGAACTGCTGTGGTTCGGTGGCCCGGGACGCGACCGGATGTTGCACCGCCACGGCCGCACCTACCCACCACCGATCCCCGCCAACGGGCGGATTTTCGCCGAAGGCGAGTCCCACGTGATCGCAGTGGACGCCTACAACGGCACCGAGCTATGGGCGTGGTACGCACCCGGTTTCCGCAGCATCTACGCGGACGACAAGTACGCGTACATCGGCAGCGGCAGCATCCTGCAGTGCGACGCGCGCACCGGCGAGATCGTCAAGGTTTATGGAGACCCCCAACCGTTTGTATTCGGGCTGGACGAGCCGCAGGTATTCGAGGCCAAGAAAGGCAACAAGTATTCCGGCAGGATCACCGTGGCCAAGGTATCCGGGGCGCTGGAGTTATTGTTGGAATGCGACACCCCCACCCCCCACAACGCGGACTGCTGGATGCTGGATTTTGATTTCCGGGAACCCGCCCGGCGGTTGCGGCCGGCGGCCCGCGGCGCGTTCTCGGTCATCGTGAACATGACCAGCGGCACGCTCCGGAAATACGCGCAACCGGCCGGCGTCGTGGTGCCGCCCATGACCCTCACCCGCGCCCGCCCCGACAAGGGGCCGGTCACGCTGCGCTTGCCACTCGCCGAAGTCCCGGCCATGGTCGGCCGCGAGGTGGAAAATTTTGATTTGCGTGCCGAGATCCTGTTATATGAAGCAGGCAAGGAAACCCCGCGGCGTTGGCTGCGCGAAATGCCGCTCACCGGCAAACCGGGGTTTCTCGCAACCGGACCGGGCGCGCGTGACCTGCTCCAGAACGGAACCGCCACCTTCGTCATCAGTGGCGACAAGTCCGCAAATGTCTCGCCCGTCGGCCTGGTTCCCAAGGCCGACCGCAGGGCGGCCCCCACCGGCTCCGACAACTGGGGCAAGCTGCCCTACTTCGTCCGTCACGACGGCAATGTGCCACGGCCACCGGCGGCCCCGGACATCAATCCTTCGCTGGGGGAACGCACGGATCCGTTCAGCGGCCTGACTGCGCAGCAGAAATACCAACGCGGTTACGGCTGTAGCGGCACCATTTCCTCGCTGACCATGGATTTCTTCCGCTCCGGCACGCTCGGCATGTACGATCTGGAGGACGACAGCGGCATGCGGAATTTCCCGGGCATGAAACCGGGCTGCGGAGTATCCCTGCTGCCCGCGCTCGGCGTCCTGTTCTCGGTGGAAGCCAATGCCGATTGTTTCTGTCCGTATAACTTTTCCACCTCGCTGGCCCTGGCTCCCGCCGCGACCCGCAAACAGGAGGACTGGGCCTTGTTCTACGCCACCCCGAAAAATGCCAGTGTTCGGAAAATCGCCCTCAACCTGGGAGCCCCCGGCGACCGCCGGGACGACGATCGCAAGCTGTGGCTCGGCTACCCGCGGGCCCCGCTGATGGAGGACATCGCCGGCGCTGAAAAACGCCCCCACACCTTCGGCATGCCACTGGCGATGAAATTGTCAGACGGCGGCACGGCATTCCGCATCAATGCCGACCGCACCCTCGTCGATGGTGGCAATCCGTGGATTTACGCGTCGCAAATGCGCGGGATCGAGTCACTCAATCTCGGACTCATCTACTACGACCCGAAGAAGGACTGCCTCGCGTTCCCGTGGTCGGGACCGCTCAAGCCGGACGGCCGTCTCACCGAATCCGGATGGGCGGATGACAACGGCGTGGCCGTCCGCACCGGCGGCGACAAAAACGCCTTGCCAAACGCCCGCCTGCGGGTCCGCTTCGATGCAGACAACCTCTATCTCGGCTATGAGGAGGAACCGGCCGCCGGGCGCGGGAAGCCGGCGGCATGGCGCAGGAACGTGACCAAAGACCAGGCCGATATCTGGAGCGGCGATCACGTCAGTGTGATCCTGAAGGACCGCAAGCACTCGCCATGCGCCCAGTTCGGGGTGTCCGCAGGTGGCGCACGCACCAGCACCGACGCCTCGTGGCGGCTGCCTATCCCACAGGCCGGGGGCCTGACAATCGACGGCAACGCCAGCGACTGGGCAGGCAAAGGGGTAACCTTCCCATTGCCCGAGAACCGCGGTGAAGTGCGCGTGGCATGGACTCCCCAGGGACTGGCGGTGCTAACCATCACACCCAGGGATTTCTTCTCCGTCCAAAAGGACTGGAATGCCCTGCGCACCCAGGTCGTCGGCGCGGGAGACCGCACGATTCTCGAAACGGTGATCCAACCCGCCGAAGGCACTGCGGAGGCGATGCGCCCGACGCTCGGCACGGACACCTCCGGCTCGGTGGACATGGATGACTGGAAGACGTTCCGCGCCGCGAAGAAACTCGAAATGCCGCTGGCCTCGGCCAGGGATGGTGAAAACTTCGTGGTCGAGTCGCTGTTCCCGTGGGACGCCCTTGGTCTCAAGCCCGCCGCAGGCGCCTGTTGCGGTCTGAAATTGGTGGTGTTCAACCCGCAGGCCGGCGACCAGAACATCGCCTTCGGCGGCGGTGCCCGTCGCGACATCATCCGGGGTGAAATGCTGCCCGAACTCGAACTCGCCACCGACACCCGGCCCGCATCCATCAAGCCGCCGACCACGCGCCGGGATTTCTACGGTTCGACCCTGCTTTACGATCTGCCGGCCCGGGAGATTCCGGTGGCACGGTGGTCCGCCGCTGCAACAGCCGATGACGATGCATTCCGCGCGGAACTCGTGATTCCGCGCCCGCTTCTAACTGAATTGGGGCTCCGCCTCGAGGACCTGGATATCGCGGTCCGTCCCCCTGCCAGAGCGCAGCCGTCGTTCGCCAGTCTGTCATCCCTGATGGCGCGGCGGTATCACCTCACCCTGGCCGCCGCCGCCAAGGACCGCCGGACGTTTACCGTGCGCCTGCATTTCGCCGAGTTGGATGAGGTGAAACCCGGCGAGCGGGTGTTCGGAGTCCGCCTCCAGGGCTGCACGGTGGAAGAGGCGCTCGATGTCGTCAAGGCGGCGGGCGGCCTGCGCAAAGGCCTGGTCCGCACCTATCAGGGAGTCCCCGCAACCACCAACCTCACACTCGAGTTCGTGCCGCGCGACCCGGCACCCTCCACCTGCGGGATGCCCATTCTCAGCGGTTTGGAAATCGAATGCGAACAATCCGAATGATGAAATTCCGGCGCGTGAATCATCGTCTCGGGCAAGTCGCCATGGCGGTGACACTGGCTGTGGCGGGTATCTTCCTGTTAGAAATGCCGGCGGCCCGCGCCTGCAATGTGCCGGTCTTCCGCTTCGCCTTGGAACGCTGGCCTTCGGACAACTACGTCCTCGTCATCGCCCATGACTCGCCGCTGGCACCGGCGCACCGGCAGGCGGTCGACAAGCTTGCCGCCAGTTCCTGGGATCAGAATGGCAAGGCGAACCTGACCGTCCAGGTCCTCGACCTCGCCGCCACCCCGGATGACCCGGCGGTCGAACATCTGCCGCTGGACCGAACCACCTTGCCAGCGGCGTTTCTGTTCTATCCGGCCGGTTTCGGCACGCCGACCCTGGTCTGGCAGGCGGCGTTGACAGCGGATAACCTGCGGCGGCTCACCCATTCCCCGGTGCGGGACGATTTCGTCACCCGGATGACCAGCGGAACCACCGCGGTCTGGCTGCTGCTGGATTCCGGCGATCCTGCGACGGACGACCGGGCGGAGCAGGTGCTGCGGGAGAGCCTGGCCTCCATCCAACAGGAACTCGAGCTGCCGCCCGGCGTGATCCATCCATCGGGAGAGGTCACCGGCAGTGGTTCCCAGGCGGTGGACAACGGGTATTTTGATCGCGAAAACCAACTCGAGTCGGGCATTCCGCTGAAGATCGCGTTCGACGTCATCCGCATCCCCGCCGCCGCGCCCGCGGAGGATGTCCTGCTGGGCATGCTGTTGCACACCGCTCCGGGCTTGTTGGAAAAGCGTACCCAACCGATGACCTTTCCGCTGTTCGGCCGCGGGCGGATGCTCAAACCGCTGGTGGGCGGGGAGATCCAGACCGATGCCATCGCCGCCATCGCGAGCTATCTTTGCGGCCCCTGCTCATGCCAGGTCAAGGCGCTCAATCCGGGAGTCGATCTGTTGCTCGAGGAGGACTGGGAGACCCGGTTGGCGGGCGTTTCGGCGATTCAGGAACGGGAATTGCCACCGCTGAGCGGCACCGCCGCAGTCACCGGCGAAACCATCGCCGCACCGGAAGCCGGGGCACCCTCCACCGCCCCCGCACCAACACCCGGAATTCGCCCGGTGGTTAGAAATATCGGATGGATGGTGGTGGCGCTGGGCGTGCTGGTCATCGCAGCCACGATCAAGATCAAGGGGGGGAAGCAATGACACTGCGCAAACTGGTCACCCTGGAACTGGCCTACCGGAAGCTCAACTTCCTGCTGGCGGTGGCCGCCATCGCCGCCGCTGCCGCTACCTTCCTGCTCACCGGAGCGCTGTTGAAAAGCAACGATCTGGGGACCGAAGCGATGGTGACCGCCAAGGTGGAGGAAACCGGGCGCGAAATGGACCGCCTCGAGGATGAAATGCGGAAATCGATGAAAGGCCTCGGTTTCAACATCTATGTCTTCCCCGAAGGTCAGGACCTCGGCGAGGTCCACGACCAGGGCTACGCCTCGAAAACCATGCCAGAGGAATACGTCGATCGCCTCGCCAATTCCAAGGTGGTCACCATCAACCATCTGCTGCCGGCCCTCACCCGGAAACTTCTGTGGCCGGAATCCAAACGCACGATCATCCTGATCGGCATCCGCGGCGAGGTCCCGCTGGCACACCGCAACCCGATGGAACCACTCATCGACCCGGTGAAACGCGGCAGCATCGTGCTCGGCTCGGAATTGCACCAGAGCCTTGGTTTCAAGGAGGGGGACAAGTTGTCCCTGATGGGGCGTGAATTCACCGTTTCCAAATGCCACCCGGAGCGCGGCTCCAAGGATGACATCACCGCGTGGATCAACCTGGCAGAGGTCCAGGAAATGTTAGATCAGCGGGGGTTGATCAACCAAATCCAAGCCTTGGAGTGCAACTGCACCACTGTCGACCGTCTGGCCGAAATCCGCAAGGACCTGCTCGCCATCCTGCCCGGCGTCGAGATCATCGAAGTGGGCAGCCAGGCATTGGCCCGTGCCGAGGCCCGGATGCAGGCCGGCGTGACGGCGGCGCGGCAACTGGCGTCGATCAAGGCACACCGCACCCAGTTGCGAGCGAAACTGGAGTCGCTGGCGGAGCTTGTGCTGCCTTTGGTCGCATTGATGGGGGTGGCCGCCGTCGGGGTGCTTACCTTGCTCAACGTGCGCGAGCGAACGCCGGAAATCGGCTTGTTTCTCGCAATCGGAGTCCAATCACGCACCTTGCTTGCCGCCTTCCTCCTGAAGGCGGTCGCCACCGGTCTCGCCGGAGTGTTGTTAGGCGTGCCGGCCGCCGCCCTCGTGCTCACGGCTCTTCGCGGCACGCTTTTTCACAACCACGGGATCAGCCAGCTGGTGACGCCGTCGCAAGTTGCGGCCATCGTCATTCTCTTGCCCGTGTTTGCCGCAATGGCGGCATGGCTGCCGTCCTTTTGGGCCTCGCGCCGGGAACCTGCGGAAATCCTGCGCCATGACTGATGCCCTGCTCCAGATCTCCGCCCTGGAGAAACGCTACCCCACCAAGTGGGGCGGGCCCGTGTTGGCATTGTGCGGAATCGACCTGACGCTTCGCCGTGGGGACTTCCTCGCCCTGCGGGGGCCCAGCGGTTGCGGCAAGACGACTCTCTTGCACTGCGTGGGCGCGTTGTTGCGCCCCGATGGCGGCAAAGTTCTGATCGATGGCATTGACCCCTATGCACTGGGTTCTTCAGCACGGTCCGCCTTCCGTGCCGCCAAGGTAGGCTTCGTTTTCCAGAATTTTCATTTGGTGCCCTACCTGTCGGTGCTCGACAACGTGATGCTGTGTGCGCTCGCCGGCGGACCACGATCCCACCTCGAGACGCAGGCACGCGACCTGCTAGAGAAATTCCGACTCTCCCACCGGCTGCGGCACCGCCCTTCGGAATTGAGTGTCGGCGAGCAGCAACGCGTCGCCCTGGTGCGCGCGGTGGCCGGCGGTGCCAAATTGATTCTCGCCGACGAACCGACCGGCAATCTCGACGCGGAAAACGGCGGAATTTTGTTAGACCAGCTCGCCGCGTTTGCCGCCGATGGTGGTGCGGTGCTGATGGTGACCCATGATCCCGCCGCAAGCGACCGCGCCGGCCACCGCCGCAACATGCAAGACGGCCGTTTGACGGCCGCAACGAATGATTCCGATGCAAACTGAGAGAGTAGCCCACCGCCGTGGCACAGCACCCCACCAACCCGGACGGGCCGGGTGGCGGCTGGTGGTTTTTCTGCTATGGGCAGCGGCGCTGGCCCCGGTGGGTGCCCATGAGGACAATTTCGTTGAAATCCGGCAGTTGACCGCCAACATCGCGGCTTCGCCCGACAATCCGCGGCTTTACCTGCGGCGCGCGGAGATGCAACGTCTGCTCCGGCATTGGCACGCGGCGGAAGCGGATTACCGCCGCGCTGCCGAACTCGACCCCAAGCTGGCGCTGGTCGACCTCGCGTTCGCGACCCTGTGGAATGACGCGGGCCAACCGGAACAGGCGCTTGTTTTGTTAGATGGTTATCTCAGCCGGTCACCGGCCGGTCCCGAGGGCTACGCCGAACGAGCGCGTTCCAATCGAATGCTCAAGCGATGGGCGGCGGCCGCCGCCGACTGCGCCGAGGTTCTCAAGCATACTCCCGACCCGGACCCCGAAGTGTTTGCCGCGTGGGCGGCCGTCCTGATCGATGGCGGCGAGCGGGCGCAAGCACTCGAAGTCCTGAACCGTGGCATCGCCCGTCTCGGGCGGGTGGCTTCGCTTGCCATGAAAGCGTTGGATCTGGAGGAGTCGATGGCCCTTCACGATGCCGCCTTACAGCGGATCGGGGCGATGCTGGCGGCGCCCGGGCGCAAGGACTCCCTGCTGCTGCGCAAAGCTGGCATCCTGCTCGCCGCCGGGCGCGGGGACGAGGCCCGCGCCTGTGTTGTGCTCGCGCGCCAGCAATTCAATGCCGTGCCCGAAGCCCGCCGCCTCACCGCCGCAGGCCGGCAGCTCGCCGCCAAGATTGACCGCCTTGAGACACAAACCGCCAAGACTACCTCCACCCAAAACACCAACCACCCCCCTCAATGACCTTGCGCACATTCCCCGCCACCCTTGCCTTCCTGGTGATCGCGGCACTGCCATCCGTCCACGCGCAGAGCATCACCCGCGGGCCCTATCTGCAAATGCTGTCACCCAACGCGATCACGGTCCGCTGGCAGACCGACGTGGCCACCGACAGCCGCGTCCAATACGGCGGCGCTCCCGATACCCTGGCCAGCAACGCGGGCGACGGCGCGAGCGTGATCGAACACGACATCCGGCTAACCGGCCTAACGCCCGACACCACCTACCATTATTCGGTGGGCACCTCTGCCACCATGCTGGCGGGAGGAGATGATACCTTCAGGTTCAAGACCGCGCCGCTGCCGGGCACCATCCAACCGGTCCGGATCTGGGTGCTGGGCGACTCCGGCACCGGCGGCGATGGCACCGGCCGGGCGGAAAGCGTGCGCGACGGGTATTACAACTCCACTTTCTATCAGGATCCCGACTTCTGGATGATGCTCGGCGACAACGCCTATACCAACGGCACCGAAGCCGAAACGACCAGAGCGATCTTCCAAACCCATCCGATGATGTTGCGCAAGTGCACGCTGTGGTCGACCCTCGGCAACCATGACACCTACACTTCACGGGGCGAGCCCTACTTCAACGCGTTCAATTTGCCGGAGAACGCCGAGTGTGGCGGCCAGGCATCCGGGACCGAGCGTTATTACTCGTTCGATTACGCGAACATCCACTTCATCTGCCTGGATTCCGAGGGCAATCACGCGGACGGCAGCCCGCAATTGGAATGGGCCAAGAGGGATCTCGAAAACACGATCCAGCAGTGGATCATCGCGTTCTGGCATGCGCCGCCCTACAGCCGCGGCTCCCACAACACGGACACCGAACCCGGACTGGTGCAACAACGCCTCGATTTTCTGCCGCTGCTTGAGAGCCATGGCGTGGACCTGGTGCTCTGCGGTCACAGCCACTGCTACGAACGCTCGATGCTGCTCAACGGCCACTATGGACTGAGTAGCACATTCGACCCGAACACGATGGCGCTGGACACCGGCGATGGCAGCGAAACGGGCGACGGTGCCTATCAGAAAACGGAGGGTTCTAACAACGGAACCGTCTATGTGGTCGGCGGCAACTCCGGCAAAGCCAGCGGCGGCTCCCTGGACCATCCGGTGATGATCACTTCCCAGAACAAACTCGGCTCCCTGATCATCGATGTGAACAACAGCCGGCTCGATGTGCACGAGATCGGCACCGATGGCGTCCCGCTTGACAATTTCACCCTGCTGAAAGGACCGCTGGGTCCGCGGTTGATACCAATGGGTTGGTACTCGGTCAGCGACCACGCCGGTACGCCGCGCGCCTTGCCGATCCTCGACCACACCTTCATCGAACCCCGGCAGGCGGGACTCCGTCGGGTGGAGATCTCGTTTTTCGAGTCCGTCCTGGTGGGCAACCCGGCCACCGCCGTCGCCGTCACAGGAATCAACGCCGCCGGCCCCGTCGATCTCAGCTCGCTCGGGATCACCGTGACCGCCAGCGCCATCGATGACCGGGTGGTGGTGGAGTTTTCGAACGATAGCGGACCATGCGCGCTGCCGGACGCCGCCAAGTGGCGCTTCACGCTCAACCCCGCCGCACTCAGTGGCACCAGCGGAGCCATCCTGCCAAACGGTGCTGCCAACTCGCGGGTGATCACCAGCTTGGCGGGTGACACCACCGGCACCGGCAGATGCACCGGCATCGACCTCAACCGGATTGCCAATAGCGGACCGTTCAACCCGCTGGATGCCGATCATTTGCGCGCGGACATCACCGGCGACGGCGTGATCGATGCGACTGATCGCGCCGCCGCATGGGCCAACCGGGCAACGCGCACGGACACGCTGACCCAACCCGACTGAGGAGTTTTTGAGATAGACGACAACCTTGCTAACTTGGTGCCTGAATAAAGGGCAACATTTGATCCGCTGAAATCCGCTGAGGTCTGTGCTTGCCTTGATTTTCAGTGTATTCAGCGACCCGGAAGGGAAGACTTCGTCCCACGTTGCTCCATTCAGCATTTGTCACAAGCGACGTGGATCACTTTGCCCTGCGGCCCGCAACCGGGTTTTCGCGAGAATTCTTCCGGGTGGCGCGGCGGGGGCCGGGTGGGAAAGCGTAATCGCCGGGAATCGGCGTTGCGGCAATCGACAGGCCCGCACGCCGACCCCGTCACAACTTGCTCCCTGAGGGTGTTGCGCGCTTGCACAAAATGAACAATAGCTTCGCGGAATATCCATTGCCCGGAAGGGGGGGGCGGGCTACCTTCGTCGCGATGTTCAGGCAGAGAACCCATCCCGTTGACGCGATTGAGGCCGATGCCCCGGCCCCAGGTGTCTTTCGTCATGTTTCACGACCGCCTGTTTCCCGCTGTTTTGCCACGCCTCTGATGTGGGCGGCCTTGGGCTGCGCCACGGCGATGGCGGCCGACGTGACGTTTTTCTCATGGTCGGACACCCACTACCAATTCGAAGACACCAGCGGCAGGGGCGAGGTCACCACGATGAACAACCTGCCCGGCACCGCCTACCCGGCGTCGGTCGGCGGAGGCACGGTGGCCGCCCCCCGCGGCATCATCATGCAGGGTGACCTGATCAACGACGGTGCCCGGGCCGATTGGTATCCCACCCAATGGGCGAACTACATCGCGGACTTCGGCGTGAGCGGCGAAGGTCGCTGCCTGTTTCCCGTGTTCGAGGGGATCCGCCTGATGTCCCGCCCCAGCACCGGCGGCGGCACCGCCATCGGTACCGGCGTCGCACTCACCCCTCCCTACTGGGTCAAGGTCGTCCGTGCGGGGAACACGGTTACCGGATATCACTCGCCGGACGGTTCCAGTTGGACGCAGGTCGGTTCGCCGGTGACGATCGCGATGCCATCCGAGATCTATGCGGGCCTGGCCCATACCTCCGGCAACGCCGATTCTTTGGCCAATCAGACAGCCACCTTCAGCGGCATCTCGGTCACCGGCGAAAATCTGCCGATGCCCCCCACCATCAGCCACGGCCCATCCAACCTGAACCTCACGACCCAATCCCAAACCCCATGAACGCCATCTCCGCCAAGCTCCGCCAATGGCTCGCCACCCTCGCTCTGGGGACTGCGCTCGCCGCCGCCACCGCCACCGCCGATGTCACGCTCACCGCCACCTCCCCGGCGGGAAGCACCATGATCCAGCCCGGCGGCACCTTCGCTGTCGAGCTGACCTGGTCCGGCACGCCGGCCATCGCCGCCGCGGACTACGCGGTCACCCTCAACACCAGCCAGCTCGTGTTCACCGGTCGCGACTTCGACGCCACGTTGGCATCCTACGCGGATACGCCATATCTGGCGGTGCTGCCGACCGCCACCAACCGGATTGACGCCACCTGGTTCAAGGCCGGAGGCTTCACCGGTAAGGATCTAACCCTCTATTTCGAGGTTCCCGCCAATTACACCGGCCCGGCCACCCTCACCATCGGGCTCGAAGTCGCCGGGGTGCAGGACAGCGCCGCCGCCGCCATCCCCGTCACCACTGCAGGCACCACGGTGAATCTCCCGCCGATTGGTCCGGTCACCGGTACCAACACGACCACGGCCGCGCAAACGGCGAATTGGAGTGCTCTGACATGGACCGGTGCGACGCCCAACGGCAACGGCGACATTGCCAATTTCCGTTTCAACGACACCCAGACCATCACCCTAGATGTGCCGGTCACGCTGGGTCGCTTGAGCGGCATTGGCACCGGCCATTACTGCTTGCTCCGCAGCGGCATCAACACGCTGACGTTTGACAACACCAACATGGGTGACGTGGCGTCATTATTGTTCAGTCGTCCACCGAGCCTCGATGCCCTGGGCCGCCGGTTCGACTCGAACTTGATCCTGAACTCGGATTTGGTTGGCACCTGGGCCCGCGTGCAAGGCGGCACCACCCGGATTCATGGCCTGCGCGGGTTGCTCAGCGGGACCGGTCGATTATCAATGAACTACGCCATCGCCCCCACCGAGGGACCTGACGCCGGGACCTCGATCAACCTTGACGGCACCAGCGCCACGGCAGCCCACATCATCCACCTCGGCTTGGCTGGCGATGCCGCCAACACCTACACCGGCGGCACCGATCTCCGGGCGGGCAACAGCGTGTTCGGTACCGTGAAATTCATCACCAACAAGGTCAACGCCCTCGGTTCGCCCGGCACCGCCGCCCGTCTGTTCATGCACCAGGCCGCCCTCGACCTGAGCACCTTCAACCAAACCGTCGGCGGTCTCACCGGCGGCACCGGCAGTTCCAAGATCAGCAGCACCAGCTCCACCGCCGGTATCACCACCCTCACCATCGACTTCGGCAGCGACAAGGGGCCGTTCGATTTCTCCGGCGTGATCATGGACGGCCCCGCCACCGGTGTCAGCGGGTCGGTGCGCACGGTTGGTCTAGCAAAATCCGGTTCCGGCATCCAGACCCTGACGACCGCCCAGACCTACACCGGCCCCACTGCAGTCACCGATGGCACCCTGCTGGTCAACGGCTCGCTCGCGGCCGGCAGCTCCGTGACGGTTTCCTCGAACGGCACGCTTGGTGGTACAGGCACGGTCAACGGCCCAACGACCAACCAAGGCACGATCGCTCCCGGAGCCTCCGTCGGCACTTCCAATCTGGAAGCGGTCACCATGGAACAGAATTCCAGGCTGACCATCGAGTTCGCCGACTGGGAAGGCACCACGCCGGGCAGCGGCTGGGATTTGCTCAATTGCGCCAGTCTGGCGTTGGCCGTCACGCCGGACGAACAAATGGTCATCACGCTCCAGCCGCTCGGCCTGACAAATTTCGCCGAAACCGGAAAAACCTTCACCATCGCCACCTCCGCCACAGCCATCACCGGCTTCGACGCGGGCGCGATCACGATCAACGCCAGCGCCATGCCGGGCACCGGCACCTGGACGGTGCAGCTCGACGGCACCGGCACGCAATTGCAAGTCGTTTACACCACCGGCGGCACCGCCCCATCGGCCTATGACATCTGGGCCGTCGCCAAAGGCCTCACCGCTGGCAATCGGGCACCCGAGCTGGACCCTGACCATGACAACTCCAACAACCTGGCCGAGTTTGCCTTCAACGGCGATCCGCTTGCCGGATCCAACAATGGACTGTTCTTCACCGAGCGCAGGGACACTGCTGCTGATCCCGATAGCGATCAGGAACTCGTCTTCACCTGTGCCGTGCGGCGCGGGGCGGTATTCGCTTCCAATGGCAGCAACGCCCAGGTTTCCGCAGCCATTGACGGAGCTATCTACACGGTGGAAGGCAGCGCTGATCTAACCACCCCGTGGGCCAGCGCCGTCAGCAATGTCGGTGCTGCCGACACGCCCCCGGCAGGCAGCGGGCTGCCGGATCTCACCGGCAGCGGCTGGGAATATAGGACCTTCTCCACCTTCAACGGCTTGCCCGGCAAAGGCTTCATCCGTGCCCTGACCACCGCACCTTGAGCGTTCCCATCCATGTCGCAATTTCCGTCTATCGCGCCGCAGAGGGCGAGCGGGTGGTGGTCCGCGGCTGCGAACCGGTAACCGGTTGGACGCGGCAGGCTGGCGGGGTCTGGCAGGTCGAACTTCCGGATGCCATGTTCGGCGATTTCCACCCGTATCGGCTCCGGTTGTCCGGTGACTGGCTCCACGACGGCAAGGAACTCCACCTCGGCTGTGTCTATCAAAACGGGGAATCGCTTCGGGAACTGGCCGCGCCCGCCGAGGTGGCGGCCAGGGTCGGCAGCTATTGGGTCGAGGAACATCCCGGCTCGGTGGTGCTCCACGTCAACTTCGGAGGAGCGGACCCGAACCGTGAACTGGTCGAGGTCAACGTCCGCGAATGCGTGTTCTTCCCGGTGGTTTCCGGGCTGAAGTACGTGACCGTGGACGGCCTGTGGATCGAGCACGCCGCGGCCAACTGGGCGGCGTGGCGCTGCGCGCAGCGCGGGGCGCTAGGGACCGGACAGGGTTTTGAATCGCCGGATGGCTCACCGCTCACCCTCGATCGCGATTTCCTCGGCGAGGTGCGGGATGCCGCCCATCCCGCTGCCGGGCCGTTCGAATCGGTCGCCAAGACCGGCGTGGTTCCAATCAGGGTCGGACCGAAGTCAGCGCCTGCGGCACAGGAGGAAGGCAAGACCCGCAAGGCCAAGCAGGGCGGTGCCTGATGGCTCGGGGACCAGCGTGAAATCAACTGTCAGGAGCGGGCGGTTGGCCGCTGTCGCGGAGTCATCCGACTGGAGGGTGACGCTGCTGGTCGAACTGAAGAGGAGGTAGAACCCTGCGTTGAGGTCCCCATCGGACCAACTGGGACTGGCCTTTTGGCAGGGGCTGGGACAGCGTGGGCCGCCAACGGTCCTATCAAAGGCTGGAAACCCGTTCGGGATTAATGATTGATCTGCGAAATCCCTGTCCATTTTGCGAACCACCTTGACGGCGGCTCATGGACTCCCGCGCTTTCCTGCCGCCGCCTTCCTGCCGGTCACCGCGAGGGGCCCGACCCGCGTGGGGAGTGGGTTGCCGTGATCGCCCTCGACGCGGGAGTGGACGGTCGAGAGGTGGCCGCGAAAGGCCATCGACATGTTCAGGTGTTTGCGGACGAGTTTCTGCCACTATTTCTTGCCGGCCAAGTTGCGCTCGGTGTGGGAATCGGGGATCACGACGATCCGGAACGGTTCGGCGGAAGCCGTCACAAGATGGGCGAAGCGGTCACGGCAAGGGCGGAGGTCCGCCAAGACAGGCCGGAGAGAATGGAGGGATGGGCCATCGGTTGGATGGTGTTTGACGGTTTCATGGCTTCCTGGGGACAAGGCCGGAGGCCTACTTGAAAGCGACATCGAGGTAGACCGAATTGCGGTCGTAGGTGTCGAAGAAAGGTTTGAACTTCACGCCGCCGGCTTCGAAGCGGAGCTTCGCGGGGTCGCCGGCGAACGAGTTGGCGAGGTTTTCGCCATCGAGCGTGATCTTGCGCCACTCGGTGCGCGGCTCGGGTTCTTCGGCGGCGAGCAGCACCGGGCCATAGAAGATCGCGGCGATGTTCGGCTGGTCCATGACCATGCTCAGGTGGAAATCGAAAGGCATCCGGAGGGTCACCTTGTCGCCATCCTGCCATTCACGTTTCAGGCTCAGATAGCTTCCGGGCTTGGCCTCGACGTCCTGGGCTTTGCCGTTGATTCCCACTTCGAATCCCTGCCCGGCCCAGCGGGGAACGCGGACGCGCAGGTCGAACCCGCCACTGCCATGGACGGTGAGCTGGGTGTGGTCCTCGTAGGGGAACGAGGTGCTTTGTTCGAGGGTGATGGCACGTTCGCGCCAGTCGAGCTTCGAGGGGACGTAGAGGTTCACATAAAGCATCTTGTTGTCCGCGCTTTTGAAGTAAATGGAATCCTGGAGCTTGGTGTTGCTTTCGATCGCAGTGCCGTTGCAGCAGGTGAAGCCGTGCATGTCGGCGTTGCCGAAGCCTTTCTTGGATCCGGGATTGAGCGGGACGTGATAGGTGTTGCCCGGATTGTCCTCGGCGACCGAGGCGAGGATGTGATTGTAGAGCGCCTGCTCGTAGTAGTCCATGTAGTCCGCCGTCTGGTCATACATGAAGAGCTCTCGGCTCAATTTCAACAGGTTGTAGGTCGCGCAGGTTTCGTTCTGGCCGCCGGTGGCGAAGCCGTTCTTATAGAGGCTGTCGGGTTGTGCGGTGAAGCATTCGGCGTTGGCCGGATTGGCGGCTCCGGCGACGCCTCCGATGGCATACATATAGTCATGGGTCGCCATGTTCCAGAAGTGCTCCGCCACATGATGGTATTCGGCGTCATGGGTGCTGCGATAGGTTTCGAGCGCGCCGGTGATCTGGGGGATGTGCTGGTTGGCGTGCTTGCCGCGGATGGTATCGACGTTCTTGGCGAGGCCGTGGCTGTGCCCGACGTCGCCGAAAAAGAACTCGATATTGTCGAACAAGCGGGCGCATTCGAGGAAACGCGCTTGTCCGGTGAGGCGGTGGAGGCGGGCCATGACTTCGTTCATGCCGCCGTATTCGCCGGCGATGTAGCTGTTCCACATCTTGATGCGGGTCCCGGTCGGCACCTCGCGGAGGCGGTCATAAACCCAGTCACCCATGCCTTCGGCGACGGCGAGCGCCTTCCTGTTGCCGCCGACTTCGTAGCAGTCGAGCAGGCCGGCGATGATTTTATGAAGCGTGTAGTAGGGTGCCCAGATCTGGCTGTTCTGGCCGCCGTAGGAGGCGCCGTGTTCGAGCATGATGAACTGGTCGGGCGGATAGGCGCTGATGAATCCTTTGCCCCAGTTCCAGTAGTCGGTGCGGATGCCATCGACGCTGAGGTCGGAATCAAAATCCTTCTTGCCGGGGCCCGGGGGCACCTTCGAAGGGTCGGCCTGGTGTTCGCCGCCGTCCTTTCGGGGACGGCCCGACATTTGCGCGAGGTCGTCGAGGGTATCGATTAGATACTCCATCTTGTCGGCGAATTCGGCCTGCAATTTCGGGTCGTAGCCCGAGCTGGCGCAGGCCTGTGCGATGGCGGTCAGGTAGTGGCCGCTGGCGTGACCGCGGAGCTTGGTCTCCTGGCTGTCCCAAACCCCGAGCGGAGTGGCGCCGGCGGGTTGCTGCTGGCCGAAGGTATTGCGGAACATATATAGGAAATCGTCGGGATTCGTTTTGGCGAGACCATCGACGAACTTGTTCCGGTTCTCGATGAACTTGGTTTCGCGGCCCTGGGAATCGGGCGTGAGCAAAACGCGTCCGAGCGGGAATGTCCCGATGTTGCGCTCCGGGTTTGGGGCGGCTTTCGCGGTAACGACTTTCACGGTGGCGGTGGGTTCGAACCTCGTGCCTGCGACGCGGCCGGTCACGGTGTAGCTACCCGCCTTGCGGACGGGTTGGTTGTCGGTCGGCGCGGGCCAGATGACGCGCACTTCATGGCGCGGGCTGCCCTGGCGGAAATGGGCGGGAATGTGGCGCGGCAGTTCGGGAAGAATGCCGACCTGGGTTTCGACATCGATATCCGGCACAGCGACCAATTCGGATGCGAAGGGCGCGGGCACGTCGCGATTTTTGTCGGGGCGATCATCGGCTTCGACCACTCCGGAGTCTTCACCGGTCAGCACATTCGTCCGGATGCGGGCGACTTGTTTGGCGGAAAGAGGCGTGCGGTAGATGCGGAAGTCGTGCAGTTGGGCATCGAGGCAGGCTCCGTTGGTGTCCCGGGAACGGCCGAGATAAACGAGGTTCGCATCGGGGGAATCATCGTTGAGAATGTCGGCTGCGTTCCATTTCACGTCGGCGACCCGGTGGATCTGTTTGCCATCAAGGTAAGTGGTCAGGGTTTGGGCGGGGGCGTCGAGCACCACCGCGAAGTGGGTCCATTGCTTGGTTTTTATCGCCGGTGCGGCGGGCGTGTGGAATGCGGAATCGTTCGCTGCGATGACGGCTTTGAAGCCGCCGCTGTCGGCGTCGCCGGAAAGGGCGTAGAAGCAATTTCTGGCATCACTTCCAAAATCGAAAAGCCGTGCGCCGGGAATGTTGGAGCGCAGGTGAACCCAGCCGCTCACGCTCAGCGAATCCGTGCCGAGCAAGGTCTTGTTAGGGAGGGTGACATGGGTGCCGTTGTCTGCGGGAAGTGAGAGCACTTTGCCGAATTGCTCCGATTTTTCGAAGTTGGAAGTGCCGCCGCGGACTTCGCCGTGGAGGTTGTTGCGGGACCAGTCGCGGACGTCGCCATTGAAGACATAGCGTGCGATTAGCGCGGTTTCGCCGATGCCGTCGAGGATCTGGTCGCCGGTGCCCTCGGCATGTGCCGGAAGGGCGAGGCCTGCGACTGCGGATAGCGCCAAGGTGGCGGAGAGGTGGCTTTTACGTTTCATCGAGGAATCTGATTGGGTTGGCTAATCTCATCGTGGTGTTGGTGAAGTTGGATCTGCGACCCATCGCGACAAGCCTACCCGCTGGGCCGGACGACGCAATCGCAATTGTTGTCGATTATGCGAAGGAAACTGTGCAAGTTGCGAACACTTGAAACGGCGGTTGGCTGAGACTCGTAGCCCGTCGACCTTGTTTTGTTGGGCCGCAGGCCGGTCCCCCGACGCCCTTTATCCATTGATCTTACCCCATCCGCTCATGAAGTCATTTTCTCTCGCCATCATCGCCGCACCCTTGCTGGCGGCAGCCGCCCCGGCACTCTGCGGACTGCTCGTCGGATGTCTTGCCGGCACAGCGCATGCGGAGGTGCGACTGCCAACGATCTTCAGCGACCACATGGTTGTGCAGCGCGAACTGCCCGTGCCGGTGTGGGGTTGGGCGGATCCCGGTGAGAAGATCACGGTGAATTTCGGCGGACAAAACGTTGCCTGCGTGGCCGGCAAGGACGGCGGGTGGGCGGTCCGTCTCCGCCCGATGAATGCCAATGCCTCCCCTCAAGAACTCATTGTCAGCGCTGGGAATACCATCAAACTCACCGATGTAATGGTCGGTGACGTATGGATGGTCAGCGGCCAGTCCAACGCCGCCTTCGGGCTCGGCGGATGCAAGGCGCCCGGGGACATCAGCAGCGCGGATTTCCCTTTGATTCGTTTTTCCGGTTGTTGGGAGCACTTCGCCAACACGCCACAGAAGGATGGCGGAGCGCCCTGGCAGGTGATGTCACCTGCCACCGCAGCCGCATGTTCCGCGATGGGCTTCTATTTCGCCCGCAAGGTGCAACCTGAAGCAGGGGTGCCTATTGGCCTGCTGACCTGCGCGGTCGGCGGAACCGATATCGAAAACTGGATGTCTCCTGAAGCGATCCACGAAGATCCGGGCAATGCCGAGGTTTCGAAGTCGGTGAAGGACACCATCGCCGAGTGGGAGAGGGAACTCCCGTCGTCCAAGGCCACTCCCGGACAACGCCCGGCCTACTATCCGGTCGATCAGCCGATCGGCCTCGATCTCACCGTCGCATGGCTGGCGGAAGTGCGTGGCGCGTTGAAGTCATTCAACACCCCGTTGGACCCGGCTTTTCTTGAGTTCGAGGCCTGGGTTGACGCGGCCCGGACCGCCTTGAACAAGAAAGAGACTGTCCCGATCCAACCGGAGCTTCAGGCCGTGGGCACCTGGCTGCTGGGCACCTCGCTAACAGACAGGCTCAAGCGCATTCCGGTACTGCCTTATCCGATCGACCGCCACAGTGTCGGCGGGCACGGCTGGTTCCGCACCCAGTCGCTTTACAATGGCATGATCCATCCCTTCATCCCGATTCAAATCCGGGGCATGCTTTGGTATCAGGGCGAAGGCGCGAATGGCGTGCCATATTTCAATCGCATGCGCGCGCTGATCCAAACGATGCGCAAGGAGAAGGGGCGTGATTTCCCGGTCTATCTCGTGCAGCTTCCCAACTGGGAGTCGGCAACCGACAATCCCGAAGGCGACCCGTTGCACAAATGGCCGGGCATTCGTGAGCTGATGCTCAAGTGCCTGCAAATCCCCAAGACGGGAGTGGTCGTGACGATCGATGTCGGTGACTCCGGCGATCTTCATCCGGTCAACAAGAAGGATGTCGGTGAACGGTTGGCGTTGTGGGCGCTGGCGAAGGATTACGGAAAGGACAACGTCTTCAGCGGTCCGTTGTTCAAGGAAGTCAAGATAGGGCAGGGGGAGGTTCGACTCTCATTCGCCCACACCGGGAGCGGATTGATGGTCGGGCGCAAAGACGGCGTGAATCCTGCGACAGAGGACCCGGAGGGAACTCTCAAACGATTCGCCATCGCCGGCGGAGACAGAAAGTGGTTCTGGGCCACTGCCCGAATCGACGGTAGCGAGGTGGTCGTATCCTCTCCCGAAGTGCCGAAACCGGTCGCCGTGCGCTATGCCTTTTCGATGAACCCTGAGGGATGCAATCTCTACAACAAGGAGGGACTCCCCGCATCACCCTTCCGGACCGATTCATGGTGAGACGGGCTCCAGGATCCGAAAACAACTGACCCCGATGATACATGCCTTCTTGCTATCATCGACCGATCTTCGGAAGCACGCCGAGCAACTCTTCAGTTTTTTGAATCCGTCCATCGATCATGGATTTCTTCCAATCAGGAAACCGTTTCTTGACCTCCCGGAAGTAGGCGAGAGCCGCTTCAAGGTGACGAATGGATTCCACTGGATCCGTCGCCTTCTCCGCTTCACGCATCAGCAAAAAACCCTGGGAGTATCCGTCTTTGGGATCGTCAAATTCCATCTCGGACAAAACTGGTTCTGTTACCATGGGAGAGGAACCCGATGGTTTGCGAGGAACACCCAGAAATTGAAAATAGGCATCTGCAGCCTCGCCTGCGACGCGTGAATGATCCGCTTTGTTGGCTTGGAGGCGCTGGATATCCAGGCGCTTGACATCTTTCTCCAAACACTGGGTTCGTTTCGCTTCCCATGCCTGCTCCAATTTCGCCTTCATTTCAAGTAGATCGGTCTCATCGGAACCATCGAGCTGAATCCGCCGCTGCCGCCATTCGTCGATGGCCGGATCGACAATCTTACTGTTGTTGATCGCCCCTAGCACCGCGACTTTCGCCTGTCTGCGGCACCAGACATGAGGATCATTCAACATCGGAATAATGGCTTTCATCGTAACCGAATCAGGTGCGCTGCTGAGTAGAATGATCGCATAGCCCCTGATCTCATGATCGCCGTTTTGCAATAACGGCAGTGCGAACGCCGCGATGGTTCGGGTGACCGACGCATACTGATTGACTGCCAGTCCCTTTCTGAAGCCCGGCGTCTTGGCTGCCTGCAAGCCAACCAATACAGTTAGATCGTCCGTGCTCCGCAACATGGCAACAATCGCCTGCAGGCGTTGCTCAAGGTCGGGCAACGAGAGAAGAGTTTGGGTGGAGGCAACGACTTCTGCCAATTTCGCCAAGTCGGCCCGGCCCTGAATCCCGGGACGTTCCGGCTTGGGCCATTTGGCATCCTCGGAATAGCTCAGCAGCGGCGTCAGGCCATTGGTGCCGGGAGCCTGGAGAAACAGCAGGCATTCCTCGCCTTCGGCAAACTTGATCTCGTTCTCCCTAAATGAATCCATGCTCTTAGGGTTCAGACGGATGGTGGTGTTCACATCGCCCTTGAAGGTTTGCGTAACCGCGATCGTCGTGGCTCCGGAGTTGAGATGCACCACGCCGCGGACGATTTGCGCGGACTTTGCGACCAACTCCGGAAGCATCTGCCCCCCCTTACTGAAGGCAAAGCAACGGCCCGCGCCCAGAAGCAACAGCAGCAGGACAAGATGGGCGTGGAGGGCGAAACGGCGGATGGTGGAGAAGCGGAGTGTGGAAAGGCGGAGTGTGGTCATGTGTCAGGGTGGGAGCAAGGGTTCACAGAGCATACACTTGAGGTGTGCGGCAAGCCGGGCAGATCTGGTGCTGTAGTGATTGATGCTACAATGTCTTTGTGCTCTGCATCTGCATAAGAGAGACCGGGAAGGGTGAAAAGGAAAGATGCAACAGTCAATGAAATGGCAATGATTTTAGTCTTCATGTGATTTCAAGGATATCCTGCTTGACGAGTTTGCCTTGGTCGAACACGAACTCGGCTTCCTTCCATCCATTCCGATACCACGACAGCTGCTGGCCATGCTTCGTTCCATCCAGAAACTGGATCTCGGAGGAAATCACCCCATTGTCATGCCACGTTCTCGTCAAACCGTCAAGCGCTCCGTTCTTGTAGTGTTCTTCACGTTGTTTCTTGCCGTTCCGATTCCAGAACACGAACCATCCGTGCCGCTTGCCTCGTTCGTAATTCTCTACACTTCTTTTCTGACCATCTTCGTAAAACAAGGTCTCAGTCCCATGTGGTTGCAATCTCGCGACGTGTCTCTCAATCTGAACCTCAACTGTCAGAAGGGCCTTCCCATCCCTGCTGGTGAAACCGACCTGAAACCAACCGCCCTTCGTCGGACCTGCCTGCCCAGCAGGCACGGCATACTCCTTCGCCAGAGCCGTCCGATACACGAACTCGATTGCGAAAGACCAAGCAGCCGAAGTGTCCCGCTCAGACGGACCGGGGTCGCCGGCATGCGCTGGATGGAACATCGAAGGTGCAGCTAAGGTGTACTCGACGCCAACCTCGGGTCTGAACTCGGAGTCGATCTTCGCCGGGATCTCTCGAGGCTTTTTCGCAACAGTCTCGTCGCAAGAACCCGCGGAAAGCGCCCTCCCAGGGTCTGCATTCCGGGCAGGAGTAGGGGATGATAACAGCGCAGTTGCCGCAAGGGTGAACCATATTGTTTTTGGTGTCATGGCTTTATTGGTGTTGCGATTAAATATCCATTAGATCATTGGGAATCCCCTCGTCAAGGCAGCTGCCGTTGCAGGACATGCCCATACACCCAGTTCGCTTGAATAGGGAACTTGTCGATCGCCAGGTTGATCTTTTCCCACGCCGGTTTGGCGCGGTCAGGGTGTGTTTGAAGCAAATAATCAATGGCAATGGTTTGATAATACAGATTGTCTTTCACGGGCAAGGCAAGGATCTTTTCGAGCGTGGCCAGATACTGCGGGGTGCTCCCCAGGCGACGATAAGCAAGCGCCAAATTGGCCAGATAATAGGGATTACCGCTCGGGGGCAGAGCGGTCAGTGCGGGCAGGACGCTGGCATCGCCCAGCAGACCGAGCATCGATATCGGGGCGGCCTTGGCGGGGTCATTCTCTCTGCGCCCAAGTTCATCCAGCCAATACTTGGTGGTGCTGGACACCTCGGGATCGACTTCTGCCTTATCCGGTGGATCCAAGGATACCCGGGCAAGTGCATTGCCGACGATGTCCTTGTCGATATCAACGATCATTCGGGAATAGTGGACCAATGCCTGTTGGGCGACACGGGCGTTCGGATCGTCTAACAATCGCTCCATGATCGGCTTCGCTTCGCACAGGCGGACAGGATATCTGTTGTTCACGCAATAGCGCACCTGCCAGACCTCGGAGCGACTCAGCTGGTCCAGATCATAGGCGCCGAGCGTGGCAGCGGAAAAACCGATGGCTAACAGGTGGGGGATGATCGTCTTCATAACAAATGCATGGCGCGTCTTCACGTAAAGGGGGCGATTGATGAACGCCTATCGAAACATGGTTTTCATACCAGGATAAACACTCGAGTCATTGATTTCTTAGAAAGTTCTCGTCAAGGCACTTCCTGAGGTCGGCCAGGGATACGATCAACACCGTTTCGACACCGGCGATTTTCCATCCGGAATTGAACGACAAGATCAACCGGCCTTTCTCATCGTTGCGTTCGATCTTGTCTGGAAAAAGCAGGCTGCCACTGGTCTTGAGTGGAAAATCAACATACTCCTGACCCGCAAGTGACTTGAAATTCCATGCCACCGAGGGCAGGTTCTTGCCAACTTCCCGGCACTCCGCAAGGGTCGGACTGCGACCGAGAACCGAATCCGTCAGGGAGACTTTCTCGACCCGAATCCATTTCTGATCCTTCTTGCCCTGAACGTAGAACCCCGGAGTCTGGGGCGGGTTATCGCCAGCATGGCCGTAACTAACCGCGACGATTTTGAACTCGTTGTCTTCGTAGATTGGTCTCGGCTCGTCCGTCTTCGCCGGGGCGTTTGCCGTAGCGATGACGGTACGGGTCTCGTCATCAAGGCCTCCCGCAAGGTTTGGTTGCTCGATGGTTACGACCGTAGGAGGCACCTTCTCGGGGTCCTGGGCAGGAGTATGGGATGATAACAGCACAGTTGCTGCAATGCTGAACAGAAGTTTATTTGGTGTCATCGTTTTGCTGGTTCTTTCTTTATTCAATGAGGCGGCCTGCACTCACTTGAGTAGGCCAAGGGTAGCACATCATGCGCGAACGCATTTAAATAATTTGTAAAATCGGGAGACCGGACACCGGTGCCAGCAGCGGACTGACGGGACGGGAGGGGTTGGGATGGCGGGGCTCATCGGGTTAAGGCTAGTATTAAACAGAAAGCGATAACCGCTAAGAGAACAGGAGCTAGTACCATGGCAGACAACCATGCGGCACCGCGCCTGCGGCTGAGATTGAGCGTCCAGCCAAGACCAGGAAATTGCTTTCAGGGTTGGTGCGCATGAGGGGCTGAAGAGCGGCTCGCAGAGCGGGAGAATGGGGGTTGTCTATTTAGCGAAGGGGACTGTGCAAGTTGCGAACACTTGAAACGGCGGATGGCTGAGACTCGTAGCCCGTCCCCCATGTTGGTTCCTAGGTCGGTTCCCGGGCCCGTTTCTGAACTCATCTCACCTGCATCCGTTCGTGAAGTCATTCTTAATCGCCATCCTCGCGCACCCGTGCTGGCGGCAGCCGCCCCCGCTAAGACCGGGCCCGCCTTGCGTGACCCGGCTTCAAGGCACGGGCGGGTTTGGTGAAAGACGGCGTCGATCAGGGAGGTGGTGCCACGGTTGGGTTCTACGTCGTCACCACCGATCCCCGGCCACCCGGCGCGGTCGAGGGGGACTCCGATTCCGGTCGAATTCGCCGCTCCCGGTTTCGCGGGTCCCTGCCGGGTGCGCGACCTCTGGCAGCGGACCGACCTCGATGCTCCGGGTGAACGGTTCTCCCCGACCATCAAGCCTCATGCTGCCGGGCTCTACCGGATCAGCGGGCGGCAGGTAGACCGCGAACAAGACCATCCAGGCAAATGAAACCACTCGAATCCAACCCATCCCGCCTTCGCCTTCGCGACAATCAATCCTGGTATCTCTGCGGACTGCTCGTCGGATGTCTCGCCGCCGCAGCTCATGCGGAGGTGCGGCTGCCGGCAACCTTCAGCGACCACATGGTCATCCAGCGCGACCTGCCGGTGCCGGTCTGGGGGTGGGCGGACCCGGGCGAGAAGGTCACGGTCAGCTTTGCCGGCACCGAGGCCAAGGCGACCGCCGACGCGCAGGGCAAGTGGAGGGTCAGGCTGCCGAAGATGCCAGCCAGTGCGGATGGCCGCGAACTGACGGTCGCCGGGAGCAACACGGTCACATTCAGGGACGTGCTGGTCGGCGAGGTCTGGCTGTGCGCCGGCCAGTCGAACATGGACTTCGGTCTCGCGGGCGCGCTGAATGCCGGGCAGGAGATCGCAGCGGCCAAGCACCCGCAGATCCGGCACTTCAGGACCGAATACGCGGCCCCTGCGGAGGCGGCGGCGGATTGCCGGGGGCATTGGCAGGTCTGCTCGCCGGAAACCGCGGGCGGCTTCAGTGCCGTAGGCTACTTTTTCGGAAGGAGGATTCACCAGGAACTCGGCGTGCCGGTCGGCCTGATCACGGCGGCTGTGGGCGGCACGCCGGTCGAGAGTTGGGCTGGCAGAGCGATGATGAAGGCGGAGCCGGAGTTCGGGGCGGCGTTGAGGCAATTCGACGAGACGATGGCGGCCTATCCGGAAGCGAGGAAGAAATTCGAGGCCGAGCGGGCCGCGCGCGAGGCGATGATGAACGCGCCCATCGAGGACAAGGGCTGGGAGGCGGTCTCGCTGGATGACGGCGATTGGAAGGAGATGGAGGTGCCCGCGAATTGGGAGGACCGGGGGCTCGGCATCGATGGCTGCGTGTGGTTCCGCAAGACGCTCACCGTGCCCGCCGGCCTGGCCGGCAAGGAGTTGACCCTCAGCCTCGGGACGATCGACAACGCGGACGTCACCTACTGGAACGGCGTCAAGGTGGGGCAGGGAGACAATTACAAGTTGGACCGCAGCTATACCATTCCCGCCAAATTGGTGCAGGCGGGCAAGGCGGTCATCGCGGTGCGGGTTTACGACACCGACGGCTACGGAGGCCTCAACGGGAAACCGGAACAGCTTCACCTGTCCGTCGGCGGTCAGGACCGGGTTCCGCTTGCCGGAGCGTGGAAATACAAGGTGGCGTTTGTGATTCCCGGGTGGCCGGTCGAGCCGATGGGCCCGGGCCACGCGTTCCTTCCTGGCGCCCTCTACAATGGCATGATCGCCCCGCATGTTCCCTACGGCATCAAGGGCGCGATCTGGTACCAGGGCGAAGGCAACGAGCGCGACCAGCCTCACAGTTACTTCCGCAAGATGCGCGGCATGATCAACGGCTGGCGCGCGGCCTGGGGGGCGGGGGATTTCCCGTTCTATTTCACCCAGATCGCCAACTTCCGCGACCCGTGCGACGATCCGGCGGGCAATGACGGCGTCCACTGGGCGACGGTCCGCCAGTCGCAGTTGCAGACGCTGGCCGTGAAGAACACCGGCATGGCGGTCGCGATCGATCTCGCCGATCCGGGCAACCCGGGGGACATCCACCCGAAGAACAAGCAGGACGTCGGCAACCGGCTCGCGTTGTGGGCGCTGGCGAAGGATTACGGCAGGAAAGATTTGGTGTTCAGTGGACCACTCTACAAGGGCATGAAGGTCGAGGGCGGCCGGATCCGAATCGCCTTCGATAGCACCGGCAGCGGCTTGATGGTGGGGCAAAAGGAAGGCATCCAGCCGACGGCCGAACTCAAGGGAGCCGCGCTTCAAACCTTCGCCATTGCCGGCGAAGACCGCCAATGGCACTGGGCTGACGCGGTGATCGATGGCGACAGCGTGCTGGTTTCAAGTCCCGATGTCCCCCAGCCGGTTGCGGTGCGCTACGCCTATTCGATGAACCCGGTGGGCAACAAGCTCTACAACAAGGAGGGGCTTCCCGCCTCGCCGTTCCGCACCGATGACTGGTGAAATCCAGAGACCTTCCAGCAATCTCCAAGCAGCCAGGAATTCATCCATGCCATGATCACCGTGCCTTGAGCGTTCCCATCCATATAGCATTTTTCGCCTGTCTGCTCCTCGTGGCGGTGGAGTCGCGGGGTGCGGAGTACTTCGTTTCCCCGGGCGGGGCGGACGCGGACCCGGGGACGCGGGAGCGGCCGCTGCGGAGGATCCAGCGGGCGGCCGACATGATGCAGGCCGGCGACGTCTGCACGATCCGCGCCGGCATCTATCGGGAATGGATCAGACCGCCACGCGGCGGCGTGTCGGAGGACCGTCCCATCACTTATCGCGCCGCACCGGGAGAGAGGGTCATTATCAGAGGGTCGGAGCGGATCATTTCGTGGGCGCGCGACAACGGCACCGTATGGCGGGCGGAACTGCCTGATTCCTTCTTTGGTGACTTCAATCCATACCGGCTGCACCTGTCCGGTGACTGGCTGCATTACGGCAAGGAATACCACCTTGGGTGTGTCTATCAGGATGGTGTTTCCCTGCGGGAGAAGTTCACGGCACAAGAGGTTGCCGCCGCTCCCGGCAGCTATCGGATCGAGGAAAACCCCGGTTCGGTGATGCTTCACGCCAACTTCGGGGAAAACGATCCGAACCGGGAGCAGGTCGAGATCAACGTCCGCGAGTGCGTGTTTTTTCCCCGACTTGAGGGGCTTGGATATGTGACCCTCGACGGTTTGTGGTTCGAACACGCGGCGGCGAACTGGGCGGCATGGCGCTGTGCCCAGCGTGGAGCGGTGGGCACCGGCTGGGGGTTCCGCTGGGTGATCCGGAATTGCCGGGTGTCCGACGCCCGTTGCGTCGGCATCGTCTGCGGCAACGCCGCGTCCTCCGAAAACAGTGGGTTCGATCTAACAAATGTTGGCGGACATCTGGTTCAACGCAATCACATCCTGCGTTGCGGGCAGGCGGCCATTCACGGATTCAAGGGCTGGGGCTCCAGTGTGATCGAAGGAAACCTGATTGAAGACATCAATGTTCACGAGGAGTTCGGCGGTGAGGAGACCGCGGGAATCAAGATTCACAACCCGATCGACGTCACGATCCGCAACAACGTGCTGCGGCGGATCCACGCCCGCCGGGTACCGGGCGACAACAACGACTTCGCCGCCATTTGGGTCGACTGGGCGGGACAGGGCACGCGGGTCACCGGCAATGTCGTCTACGACAACGACCCGGAAACGTGGGCGCTCTATTTGCAAAACAACCATGGTTCGCCGATTCTCATCGATCACAACGTATTCGCCGGAACGATCTCCAGCAGTTCCTCGGGCTGTGTGTTCGCGCACAACCTGTTCGACCGCTGCCGTTGGAATTTCCTCAAGCCCTACGCGTGGGTCGCCTACTGGAAACCCCACACCGCCGAAGTTGCGGATTGCAAGGTCATCACTTGCGGCCATGACCGCTACCTCAACAACGTGTTTTGTGGAGATGGAATCGAGCGCCTGCCCGAGGGGCCCGGTATGCAGGCGGATTGGAACGTGTTCTACGGGGGTGCAAAGGCGAGCGGGTGGGCGGATCCGCACAGCCTGGTCCTGCCTGAGATCAAACCACAGATTGAATTCGTCTCACGGCCCGACGGGGTGGACCTGCGCTTCGATGGCGGTGATGCCCCGCAACTGGTGAAGTGCCCGTTGATCAACCGCGACTTCATCGGCGAGTTTGCGCTGACAGGACAGGGTTTGGAATCGCCGGATGGCACACCGCTCGCGCTGGATCGCGATTTCTCCGGCAGGCTGCGGGATGCCGTTCATCCCGCGGCCGGGCCCTTCGAAGGGACCGGCCCCACCAGCGTGTCCAGCCGGAGAACCGGGCCGTGAGGCACCCGGGGCTTGCCGAACGGAGGCCACTCAGGGTGTTTGTTGGGCTGCCGGACACGGGAAAGGAATTGGGCCGTAACAGCCCCATCTTGTCTATTTCGAGAAACCCGCTGATCAAATCGCGAAGGAATGCAATCGCTTCTTGCCGGGAAGCGTATCCCAGGTTCAATCATCCCCGGGGCATCCGGTTCGGACTCACTCGGAAGCGCTCCGCCCAACATCCCCATCCCCCAACCCACTCCCATGAACCACCGCACTCCACACCCGGCTCCATTCCTGGCCGTCGCCATTCTAACCACCCTATCCATCTCCGCCGCCGCCCCCCGCGACTATCCGGTCACGCCGGTGCCGGTCCAACAAGTCAAGTTCACCGACGGTTTCTGGGGGCAGCGGCTCGACAACCATTTCACCAAAGGCCTGGACCATGCCATCGACCAGTGCCGCAAGACCGGGCGCATTGACAACTTCGAGATCGCTGCCGGCCTGAAGAAAGGCGAGCATCAGGGCGCGTTTTTCAACGACTCCGACGTTTACAAGATCATCGAGGGCATGGCCTTGTCCACTGCCGGACCGATGAAGCCGGAACACCGGAAGTTTCTCGATGAATTCATCGCCACCCTCGGCAAGGCCCAGTTGGACGACGGCTACCTCTACACGTTCTATCAGGTCAAGAACGAGCTGGGCAACCGCTGGAAGGACATCGGCAACATGCACGAACTCTACTGCGCCGGACACCTGTTCGAGGCGGGTGCGGCCGATTACCGGATGACCGGCCGCCGCGATTTGCTGGATATTTGCGTGAAGCTGGCCGATCTCATCGACAAGACCTTCGGCCCCGGTAAAAAAGCCGACCCGCCGGGACACCAGGAAATCGAAATGGCCCTGGTGGAACTCTCCCGCGTCACCGGCGAACAAAAGTATTCCGACCTCGCCAGGTTTTTTCTCGAACAACGCGGCGTCCACCCGGGAAATTGGTACGACCAGAATCATGTGCCGTTGCTCAAAGGCGGCGAAGCCGTCGGCCACGCGGTGCGCGCCGTTTACGGTTTCTGCGGCATGACCGAGGTCGCGGCCATCACCGGTGACGAAGATTACCGCAAGGCGCTCGACCGTTACTGGCACAGCGTGACCGATACCAAGATGGCCCTCAGCGGCGGCATCGGCGGGGGGCTGTGGGAAGCCTTCGACAAGCCCTATTTCCTCCCTAACCGAAGCTCCTACAACGAAACCTGCGGGTCGATCGCCCAGGTGCTCTGGAATCACCGGATGTTCCGCCTCACCGGCGACGGCAAATACCTCGATGTGCTCGAACGCGCGCTCTACAATGGCGTGCTCACCGGCGTGCAGCTCACTTGCGACGCATTCTTCTATCCGAACCAGCTGGAAAGCGGTCCGGCCAAACGGGAACCTTGGTTTGGTTGCGCCTGTTGCCCGAGCAACATCGCCCGCGTGCTGCCCGCCCAACCCGGCTACCTCTATGCGACCAAGCCGGATACTTTGTTCACCTGCCTCTACGCCGCCAGCCAGGCATCGCTGGAAATCGCGGGAACCACCGTCAAGCTGGCTCAGAAAACCAACTACCCTTGGGACGGAGCGATTAGCCTGACCCTCACGCCGGAGTCACCGAAACCATTCACGCTGGCCCTCCGGATTCCCGGTTGGGCCCGCAACCAACCGGTCCCGGGCGATCTCTACCGCTACCTCGGCACCGCCGCGCCAGCTCCCGTCGTGAAGGTCAACGGCGAAACGGTCACCGCCCAACCGGTGAATGGATTCATCCCCATCAAGCGCACCTGGCAAGCAGGTGACACGGTGACACTGGAGCTTCCCATGCCAGTCCGGATGGTGGTCGCCAATGACAAGGTGCGCGAGGATGCCGGCCGGGTCGCCCTGGAACGCGGCCCGCTCG
Organism: Akkermansiaceae bacterium; assembly: GCA_021733795.1. Lineage (GTDB taxonomy): Bacteria > Verrucomicrobiota > Verrucomicrobiia > Verrucomicrobiales > Akkermansiaceae > Luteolibacter. The sequence goes on from JAIPKB010000014.1 coordinate 44,556, forward strand.
TCTATTGCGTCGAGGGACTCGACAACGACAAGCTCGAGACACCGCACAACCTGCTGCTCGCCGCCGGCGCTGCGCTCAAAAGCGAGTTCAAGCCGGAATTGCTGGATGGGGTGTGCGTGATCACGGGCCCGGCGGAGTGGGTCAAACGCGCGGCCGACGGCAAGACGGTGGCCCGCGAGCCGCGGCAGTTTACCGCGGTGCCCTACTTCGCCCGCGCCAACCGCGAACCTTCCCCGATGACGGTGTTTCTGCTGCTCGATCCATCCGCTGCGATCCTGCCGCCGGTGCCCAGCCTGGCCACCAGCGCCAAGGTGACTTCCTCCACCGGCAAGGGCGACTTCGGCGCACTCTGCAACCAGATCACGCCGGCCCGCTCGGCCGACACCTCGCGCGGATTGTTCGCGTGGGACGACCGCCTGGGCACCACCGAGTGGGTGCAATACGAATTCCCCGAAGCAACCACCCTCAGCTCGTCGAGCGTTTACTGGTATGACCGCTTCGGCACCGCCCAGCGCCTGCCGAAAGCATGGCGGCTGCTCTACCGCGCCGGCGAAGAATGGAAACCGGTCGCCACCAAGGACCCGTTCGGCCTCGCCACCGACACCTTCAACACGGTCCGCTTCGAACCAGTGAAAACCACCGCCCTGCGGCTCGAAGCGGATTTGCAGGACAGTTTCCTCGACCCCTATCTCGCGATTCCCTCGTCTCAGCCCGGCAAGTTTTCAGCCGGCATCATCGAGTGGAGCGTGAAATAGGATTGCGATCGGTCAAAGCCATGAACCACAACACGAGATGCCAACGGTGGGCGGCGATAGCAACTCCGGACGCCCGTAATTTGAGAAGTCATCCGCAATTTCTCTCTGCGCTTGCCGGTGCCGCCGCCTTGGTTCTCGCCTGTGCCCCATGCGGGGGAGCCACAGCGGATGCCCACAAGGTGCTCGATCCCGAAAAATCGCAACATCTCTTCGAATCCGCTCATTTCGTCGCCCGTTGGAATGACAACGACGGCGTGACCTTGAGCGATGAGGAACTCCGGAAAGGGCTGGCCACCTTGGAAGGGATCCGCGAGTTCTATCTTGGCAAGGTGGGTTTTGACGCGCCGTATGCAAATCAGGCGGTGAAATACAAGGCCAGCGTGAACCTCAGCAACAAGGGCTGGGCCACTGGAGCGGGTACCGGGAAAAACGATCCTGCCATGTGGCTCCACTTCAATGCGTTCAAGGACCAACACGCGCTCGCCCACGAATTCGCCCACAGCCTCCAGTTCGCCACGATGGGCCTGCGCGATTCGCCCTTTGTCGGTTGGTCATGGGAATCCCAAGCCGAGTGGATGACCCACCAGATGTTTCCCGACCAGGTGGGATGTTCCGACCAGTTGGTAAACGCCCCGCATCTGTATTATGGTTCGACCCGCGACCGCTACGGAAACTGGCAGTTTTGGGAATATATCAAGGATACTTTCGGCTACGCCGCGATCAACGACATCTGGTCCAAGGCCACCAAGCCAGGCACCCCGGAAACCGCGCTCGAAGATCCGCTCGTGGTGCTCGCCCGCAACCAACGCTGGAAAACCAGCGAGCTCAACGACCAGTTCGGCCGCTGGGCGATGCACAATGTGACCTGGGACTACAAGAACGGCGAAGTCTATCGGAAATGCTACGGCAGTTATGACGACCTCGGCGGAATCCGCCGCAACCGCGTCTCCATCCTCGAACCGATCGACTCGAAAAAAGGCAGATTCGCCATCCCCAACTACCGCGCTCCCCAACGCTTCGGCTACAACCTCATCCCCATTGACCCCGATCTAACCGGAAAATCGCGCGGCGTCACCGTCAACTTCCGCGGGATCGTTCAAAAGGAGCCCGGAGTGAAGAAGTTCGAGGGAAACTTTGAGAACGAACCCAAGAGCGTGCCGAAGCCCTGCTCGGACTGGCGCTGGGGACTCGTGGCCGTCGATGAGAAAGGCAATCCTCGCTACAGCGCACTCCAACGGGGGGCTGCCTCCGAAGCCACCATTACGCTGCGCGCCAACGAGAAGCAGGTTTGGCTGGTGGTGGTCGCCACGCCGACGGAATACCAGCGGATTTCATGGGATCAGATGTATTATGCCATTTACCGGTATCCATGGATGGTGGAAATCCGCGGCGGACGTCCTCGCGGCAGCGAGACCGCATCGGCCGCCAAATCCGCCGGACGCAAGGGCGCGCCGCACCCGAACGGCGGCGGTTGGGTGGATGCCACCGCCCATGCGGATCCCTCTGCCTATGTCGGCCCAGCGGCAATGGTGCTGGATGGCGCGCAGGTGCTTGGCAAGGCAAGGATCGATGATCAGGCCGTGGTTTCCGGCAATGCCAAAATCAGCGACAACGCCACCGTCCGCGGGCATGCCCTGGTGACCGGCAACGGGATCATCGCCGGCAACGCGCGGATCGAAGACGAAGCCTCCGTCTATGGCGGCACGATCAACGAGGAGGCCCGCCTCGGCGCGCTGACGCTGGTCGAGGGCGACCACACCCGGATTCGCGGCAAGGCCGACCTTGCCGCGGTGATGAACAGCATCCGCGACGCGGACCTTTCCGGCACCGTCCGTCTGATTGGAGACATCGAGTTGAACACCAGATCGATTTCGAAGGGCGTTTTCTACGGCATGGTCAATGCGGAAATGATTAGCAACCCGCGGTGGGGCGCGGACCGGACCGAGCCCGCCACGGAGGTGACGTCCACTCTCACTGCGGCCAAGCCTCGCTAAGATTCCGAGCACTCTCAATTTGCCAACATCCAATCACAAAGTTATGTTTTTTGTCCCCCCAAAAGGTAATATCACCCACAACCTGAAACTCGCCAGTCTCGGCGTCGGCGCCATGGCTGCGGCTTCCTCCGGCCCGTGGTCCCCCCCCACCGCGGCGCAATCCCCCGACGCACCCATTCGGATCAACCTGTCGCAAGCGAAGGCTCCGGTGCCGCCGAGCCTTTATGGGATCTTCATGGAGGAGCTCAGCCATGCGTTTGACGGCGGAATCTATGCCGAGCTGATCCAGAACCGCAGCTTTGAGGAGGGCGTGCTGCCGCCGGGGATGAAACTGGTGGAAAAGGACGATGGAACCCTCAAGATGGAACTCACGAAACTGCCAGCCGGCGTGCCCAAGGATAAATGGGACATGCCATGGCCGTGGAACATGGGCTGCGGCTGGGACCCGAAGCGCGAGCTGATCGGATGGTCGTTGCACAATGAAGGGAGCGCCACAGGTGACATGATACCCACGGAGGCCAACCCGATGAACAAAGCCTCATCTCGCTCGTTGAAGCTGACCGTCTCCACCGGCGGCGCCGGTTGGGTGGAATTGGTGAATAGCGGCTACTGGGGCATCCATGCACAGGCCGACACCGACTATCAGCTCAAGTTTCACCTCCGCCCGGGCAGCTTCAAAGGCAAAGTGCGGGCGAGTCTGCGCTCGTCCGAGGGCAAGGAACTCGCGAGCCACGACTTCGGCGCGGTGACGCCGGGCGAGACCTGGACCCGGCATGCCGCCACGCTCAAGGCCACGGGCACCGATCCGAAGGCGGAGTTTGTGCTGCAGTTCCAAGGCACGGGCACCCTTCAATTGGATTGGGTCTCGCTGTTTCCTCCGACCTACAAGAACCGCCCCAACGGCCTGCGTCCGGATCTGGCAAATCACCTGGAGCAAATGAAGCCCTCCTTCATCCGCTACCCGGGCGGCTGTTACGTCGAAGGCCATTCGTTCGAGGGCGCCCCGGATTGGCGGACGATGGTCTGCCCGCCCGAAGATCGCCCCGGCACATGGTCGGTCTGGCAATACCGCTCGACCGACGGATTCGGCTATCATGAATTCCTCCAGTTCTGCGAGGACATCGGCTCCAATGCGCTGTATGTCGCGTTCTGCGGCATGACCTGCCATCCGGAAAACAACTGGCCGCTCGACCAGATCGACCCGGTGATCCAACAGACGCTCGACGCCATCGAATACGCGCTCGGCCCGGTGACCTCCAAGTGGGGCGCGGTGCGCGCGAAAATGGGTCATCCCGCCCCGTTTCCGCTGAAATACATCGAGATCGGCAACGAACACCCGCCCGCCCTCTATGGCGACTACTATAAGAAATTCCGCGCCGCCATCAAGGCGAAGTATCCTGACATGGTCGTCATCATGAGCATGTTCTGGAGCGGCCTCAACCCGGATGCCATCGCCCGTGCGGGAGATGAAAACATCGATCTGGTAGACGAACATTCCTACAAACCATCAGGCTGGATCCGCAACAACTTCGATTACTTCGACAAGTATCCCCGCAAGCCGTGGGGTGTCTATGTCGGGGAATACGCCCACCACCACGCCAACGGCGACTGGAGCGCCGCGATGGACGACTCGGTCTATCTGATGATGCTGGAGCGCAACGGCGACCTTGTCAAAATGGCGAGCTACGCGCCGTTGTTCGTTAACGTCAACCACCGCAGTTGGGGGGTCAACCTGATCGAGTTCGATTCCTCTCGCAGTTTCGTGCACGCCTCCTATCACGTGCAGAAGACCTACGCCGAAAACCGGCCGGACGTGAATCTGGCGACCACCGTGGTGAAGCCGCCCTCGGATGCGAGCCAGTCTCTTCTCGCCGGGCGCTTTGGACTGGGTGGGTGGAGCACGCTCAATGAGTTCAAGGAGCTGCGGGTTTATGATGAAAACGACAAGCTAGTGTTCAGTGATGACTTCGCCAATCTCGATCATTGGGACACCCCGGGCAAGGGCCAATGGAAGGTTGAGGGCGGCGTGCTGAAACAAACAGATGCGGGAATCGCGCCCGCCATGCTGTTCCTCAAGGAGAGATTCAACAAGGGCCGCGTGACGGTCAAGGCGCGCCGCACGGGTGGCATCGAAGGCTTCCAACTGCTGTTCGGCACCGACCGGCCGGAACGCGGCATCGTCTGCAACTATGGTGGCTGGGGAAACACAAAAACCTCTTTCGAAGCCCTGCTGACCGATTCTCTCACCGTCAGGAACCACGGCGAAGTCCTGGAACCCCTCGAAAACGAACACTGGTATGAGGCCAGCCTGGTTTTGGGCAGTCAATCGGCCGAGATGTTGCTGGATGGCAAGGCCGTCAGCAAGCTTGAGGCCGAGCCGATGCCTGCCTTCTTCGCCACCGCCGGATACCGGAAGGAGGACGGGATGGTCATCGTCAAAGCCACCAATTACGGCGCCGAACCACTGCTAACCGAAATCCGGTTGGAAGGCGTAAGCCAGGTTGCCGCCAACGGCGAGCACATCGTGATCCGCGCGGACCAGCCTGCGGACGAAAACACGCTCGAACGGCCGGATCTCATCAAGCCGGTGGTCCAACCGCTGACCGGATGCTCGCAAAGCTTCCCGGTCACCCTGCCGCCGCATTCCGTCAACGTCCTGCGCATCCCTGCGAAATAGCAGTTCGTGCATTCCAATGGATCGATGGATTGTTGGTTCTCCCTGATGAGATCACCCACGCCGCCCATGAATACCATCAACTGTCTCATCGCCGCATGTCTGAGCGGGGGTCTCGTCACTGTCGCCACCGGCCGGAACGCCCTCCCCAAGGAACCCGCTTCCGGCGGGGGCTATGTCTATTCATCCTTCACCGGCGACGGTGAGGACGGTCTTCATCTGCTCACCAGTCCGGACGGCAAGACGTGGAAGACCGTCAAGAACTATGCCAGCATCTACAAACAAAGCGAAGGACTGATGCGCGATCCGTCCATCTGCCGCGGAGGGGATGGCAAATACCATCTGGTGTGGACCACCGGTTGGTGGAACGACACCATCGGGATCGCCCATTCGGACAATCTCATCGATTGGTCACCCATGCAGAGCCTGCACATCTGGGCGGATTATGCCGGGCCGGGCAGCGAGGAGAGCGATGGCAGGAAATGGCCAAAGGATCTATCCCAACCGGCACCCCGCAATCCCAGGGTCCGCAACTGCTGGGCGCCGGAAATCTTCTACGACGACCAGACCGGGGAATATGTGATCTTCTGGGCCACCACGATCGACGATGCCGGCGTCTTTTCAAAAACATGGGATGCCAAACGTTGGGAACGCATGAACCAGCGGGTTTATTATATCACCACCAGGGATTTCAAGACCCTGACCCGGATCAATGACCAGTTTGCCGCGCCAACCTGGGTGCGCCACGGCACGGCATTCAAGGTGCCGGAAAACGTTTATGAGGTACTCGAAGCGTTGAAATAATACTCTTGGAAAGAGAATCAAATCACACCCGGTCACCATGACTCCGAGCAGCACAATCCTCTGGGAAAATCCATTCTGATTAATCGAGACACAAGCCCGTTCCGGCCATGAAATCCATTCTGCTGCTCCTTTCCATGCTGACTACCCTTTGGGGCGCTCCTTCCGCAGACAACTTCGATTCGAAGGAGACCATGAAAGAGACCATGTATGTCACATGGATCATGATCTGGAACGGATCGACCGAGAAGAGTTGGTGGCGGCCCGGGGATTACAACGGCTGCAAGGTGCTCGTGAATGGCGAATGGCAATCGATCAACTGGAACGACCGCGCACACATCCAGACGTATTTCAAGGCGATCAAGGCGGCCGGCATGAACGTGATCGCAGTCGATTTCACCAACGGCTTCCGTTGGCAGTGGCAGGCGAAATACATCCAGCAGTTGTGCCATGAGAATGCCATGAAGTTTGCCGTGGCATTCAATCCGCAGGCGGGGGATGCAATGGAAAAGGGTTGCGAGGAAATCTGGAAGACTTATGCCTCGCCCGAAGCAGCGGATTCGGAGGCCTACCTTCACAAGGATGACAAGCCGCTTGTCGTGCTCTACACCTGGCGCCACGGCTATCATGCGAGCACCGCCGGAACCGGTGAGTTCCGCCGGAAATTCTCTACCGTCTGGGCCTCAGGAGAGGATTCCGAGAAGGACAAATGGGGCTGGCAACTTGAACCTTCGGTCGGCCCGGTGTCGTCCCTGGACGCGATGTTCGTGACCGGTTCAGTGAAGTTTGACAGCCCGAAAACCCCTGGGGAACGCTGGCGCAAGAATCTGTCATGGCTCGACTACGGGTTTGCCATGGCAAGGAAAAATCACCCGAAATTCCTGGTGGTCGGCTCGTTTGACGACGTGGAGGAACGCAACGCCTGGATGGTGGCCGATACCAAGAACGCGAAACCCGGCTTGCAGATGCGTGACATTTCAGGAGCGCTCAGCACGGATGCGTATTACAATCGCGTCCGCGCCTGGGTGCTGAAAGGGCAGGCACCCACCATTGCCGGCGGATGGATCAGGGACGGCGCCTACCAGGTGATCGCCTCCGACGGCCGGATGCTTGGCGTCGCCGAAAACCGCGACCTGAAGTCACCGG
>JAIPKB010000276.1 GCA_021733795.1 Akkermansiaceae bacterium
GGCAGGGCTGCCAGGACCTGCCCGGGAGTCAGACCGTTTTCCCGCATCGTGGCGATGGCCAGTGCATCGTGGCGTTTGGCCAGGCGGCGGCCCTGGTCATCGACCACCAGTTGATGGTGAAAGTAGCGGGGCTCGGGCAGGTCCAAGAGCGCCTGCAGCAGGCGGTGGAGGTGGGTGGCGGGCAACAGATCCTCGCCGCGGGTGACGTGGGTGATCTCCTGAAAGGCGTCGTCCACCACCACGGCCAAATGATAGGCCGCGCCAATGTCCCTGCGGGCAAGCACCACATCCCCTGATAATCCGGGACGAACCCGGACCACCCCATGGTACAGGTCGGTGAATGTGAGGGGACCGGTGAGGGCACCGGCCAATCCGGTGTCGAGCCGCCATGCCGGGATTTCGCCTTGGTCCAAGCGGCGCTGTCGCTCGGCCACCGGGAGGCGGCGGCAGGTTCCGGGGTAGAGCGGGCCTTCCGGCCCTTGGGGGGCGGCGGTCATGCCGGCGAGTTCCTGCCGGATTTCCCGGCGGGTGCAGAAACACGGATAGATCAGACCCATTTCCCGCAGGCGGTCGATCGCCTCCGTGTAAGCCGGCAGGCGGCCGCTCTGGCGCAGCGGCTCGTCATCCCACCACAGGCCCAACCAGCGCAAATCCTCTTCGATTTCCGCATAGTGACACTCCCGCACCCGGGTGCCGTCGATGTCCTCGTGGCGAAGCAGGAAGCGCCCGCCATGATCACGGGCGAAATCACGGGCAATCCGGGCCGCCAGGACATGTCCCAAATGCAGCCTTCCCGTTGGACTGGGAGCAAATCGCGTGCGAACCATCATCGAGCCGCTGCGAGGTTAGCCAAACCGCGGTCGGTGGCAATCCTGAATCGCCTCACCCGGATTGGCATGGATTCTGCTTGCAAAGACGGCGTTTGTCGTTTACAATGGGTGCAGGCAAGAGCGACGCCCGGATGTCTGATCTATCACTGCAACAGAAACTCTCCCAACAGCAAACTCTTGCGCCACAGATGCGCAAGAGTCTGGAGATCTTGCAGGCCGGGACGATGGAGCTTTCGCAACTGGTCCGGCAATCGCTCGAAACCAATCCGGTGCTCGAAGAAGTCACCGAGCTGGTTTCCCCGGATGCCGAAGCCGCTGATCCGGATCCGGCTGATTCGCTGGCCAACCTCAACAAAACGGACGACGACTGGCGGGACGCCAACATCGCCAACGGCCGGCTCGGCACTTGGTCAGAGGACGCCGCGGAACGCCGCCAGCACCTCTACGAATCGATTGTGGCCCCCGAATCGTTTCAGCAGCACCTGCAACTGCAGTTGAATCACGCGATGGTGGAGCCAGATGTCCGGCACGCGGCCCAAACCATTCTAGGCAATCTCGATGACCGGGGGTTTCTCGATCTTCCGTTGCGCGAGTTGGGTACCCGCATGGGGATCAGGGCGGCCGCACTCGACGCGGGCCTGGCCCTGGTGCAATCGTTTGATCCGCCCGGGGTCGGTGCCGCCGACCTCGCGGAGTCGTTGCTGCTGCAACTGGAGCACAGCGGACGCCGGGGGACTCTGGAATACCAGATCGTGCGCGATCACCTGGAGGCGCTGGCGCGCCGCCAACATGCCGGCATCGCGCGGGCGCTGGGGGTGGGTGAGGAGCAGGTCGTGGAGGCGCTGGCGGTGATCAGCAGGCTCTCTCCCAATCCCGGGGCCGCCTTCGAACCCGGCGGCAATCCCTTTGTGACGCCGGATGTGGTAATCGAACGGGGCGAGGACGGCGAGTGGAACGCCCGGCTTACCGACGAGCGACTCCCGAGCCTGCGAATCAGTGATTTCTACAAGGACATGCTGGGGGGAGCGCGGGTGGACACTGCGACCCGCCAATTCCTGCGGGACCGGATCAGCGATGGCAAAGGGCTGATCCGCGCCATCGAATTGCGACAGGAAACCATTCTGGCGATCGCCTTCAGGCTGATCGCGAATCAGGCGGAGTTTCTCGCCAAGGGCCCCCGCTACCTCCGGCCGCTGACGATGACCGATGTCGCGGCGGAGTTGGAGATGCACAACGCCACCATCTCGCGGGCCGTGGCCGGGAAATACGTGCTCACCCCGCACGGGCTGATGGAAATGCGGGCCTTCTTTGCCTCCGGCTACCAAACCAGCGATGGCGGCGAGTTGTCCAACACCGCCGTGCGCGAGGCCCTCCAGCGCCTGGTCCAACTGGAAAACCCGGCCAAACCGTTGACCGACGACGCCCTCGCCAAACAACTGACCGCCCAGGGGATCAAGCTGGCCCGGCGCACCGTGGCCAAATACCGCGAGCAGTTGGGCATCCATCCGGCCCATCTCCGGCGCACCGCGTGATCCCTATCCACTTCTCCGAAAATGATGGCTTGGCATTTGGCGGTGGGAAAGCTAATCTCCGCCTGTCTTTCCGACACAACCCTACCCCATGCACACTATGAAACCGAATCCATCTGCGGCGTTGTCTTGTTATTGGTTCAAACCCCGCCGGGCCTGGGCTTGGCTGGCGCTCGGCTGCCTGGGTGCCCTTGCCGGTCCCGTCGTTGCCGCCGATGCGAATTTCATCGCGGTGGTGAAGGGCCAGCGGTTCGTGCAAGCCGGACCGGATCTGGTGGCCTTGACGGAGCCGAATAATCCCGACGACGACCGGGAAATGGCGCTGGAGGTTTTCGCGGATGGCGCGGCGGCGGACTCGCTCGTTTCCGGCACGGTCGAACTGCCCGGCGGAACCACCCTGCCGCTGGCCCGCGAGGATCCCAGCGATTCCGGCCTGGCCTATGTTTACGAGACGGACCAGTTGCTCGATCTCGACACCGCCCGCCCCAACGGCACCTACACGGTCAATCTAACCACCAAAAACGACGGGGTGAATCGCGTGGACCTGAATCTGATGGGTGATCTTTACCCGCCGGTGCCGAAGGTGACGAACTTCACCGCCCTGCAGACCATCAATCACGCCGCGGACACCACCGTCGAGTGGTCGCCGATGGGCGGCGAACCGATGGACTTCATCCAGCTGTCCGTTTATGATACGAACGGAAACTGGGATGAGGTTTATTCAAGCCCCGGCCCTGGCGAACCGGGAGCGCTCAATGGTGCCTCGGTGTCGTCGATCATCCCGGGCAGCAGGCTGCAGCCGGGGCGCACGTATGAGGCCGAGGTTTTGTTTGTGAAGGTTGTCGACCTGAAAACCAGCTACAGCACCGCAATTGCCGGGTATTACAAGGTGGTGGGCTTCAAGATCAACACCGCGCCTCTGGAGGGCGTGGCGCTGGGGGCCGAGTTGGAGGCGGTCGTGCCGCAACCGCAGACCTGGGACGTGCCGCGGGCCTCGGCGGTCACCTTCCGTTTCAGCCGCCCGATGAACCCGGAATCCTATTCCGTCAACTGGTCCATCAATGGCGTGTCATCCTCCAATTTCACCTACGATTGGTTGGACGGCAACCGGGTGCTCCATTGCAAATACAACACCGCCTTGCCTGCCAACACGGACATCAATTGGTCGCTCGATCTAACCGGCTTCCGCGATGCGGCGGGTTTTCCGCTGGCCGGCAACCCATCCGGATCGTTCCACACCAACTCCGACACTCCAGCCAGCCAGCCGGATGTGGAGGGATTCTTTGTGTTCAAGATGCAGGGCTTTGAACAAACCGGTGCCGCTCCGGTATCAACCGGCATGTTCGGTTGCGATGTGGCCGTCGAGCCGACTGCTTACAACCGGGTGAAGGAACCCGCCACCTTCACCCTCGGCGGCAACGGGTTCAGCGGGAGGCTGCGACCGAGCGACTGGGATGCGGAGATGTACAGCGAGAACACCTTCGCCTCGAAGGACGATCTCGACCGCTTCTTCACCAATGGCAGCGTCACCTTCAATCTGAGCACCCTCGCCGATGGCAACAAAACCCTGGAGCTGGACCTGGGTAGCGCCGATGCCTATCCCGATGCCTATCCCGACGCCCCCACCGTGACCAACCTGCCCACCCTGCAATCTATCAATCCGGCCGCAGACACGCCGATCACCTGGAACGCCCTAACCGGATGGAACCCGGACATCGGCGTCGGCAGCGGGGTGGTGGAGCTGGAAATCGACAACGAGCAAGGCGACGAGGTGGTGTGGGTGGACCACAAGGCGATCTCCGGCGGCACCCAATGGACGATTCCCGCCGGCACCCTGTGGCCGGGCCGGACCTACCGGGTGAGTCTTACATTTCTGAAGATCACCGATCTGGACGACTCCTATGGTGCCTTTGGCGGCGGTGCCGGCTTCGGCTCGATCACCGAGTTTACCATCAAGACCAGCGGCACGCCGGCGATGCCGAATGTCGCGATCGAACGGATGTGGAACGGCATGAACCTGAATCTCTCCGGCGGCGAGCCCAACCGCAATTATGTGGTGGAGACTTCCAGCGACCTCCAACGCTGGCTGCCACAACAAGATCTCTGGATCGATCAAGGCGGTGCCAGCCAATACTACGATGATGACGCCCGCTATCTGGGCACCCGCTACTACCGCCTCCGCGACCGCCTGCCCGACGAACAGGTGCAGCCCAATATTTCGATCCAGGGGACGGTGTGGACCGATGGCTCCCACACCACTCCAGTGGCCGGAGCGGTGGTCGGCACCACCCTCGACGATCACACGGTGGTCACCGATGCCGCCGGCCGGTTTTTCCTGGAATCCGACACGAAATCCAGCAACGGCGGGGCGGAATACACCATCACCGTGACCAAGGGCGCCCAGAGCAAGGGCTTCGGCCCAGGGATGTGGGGAGACCGCCCGCGCGAACAGCATTTTGAGATGCAGTGATTTTTGGCTGTGATTTTTAGCTTGATGCCCGCCTGCCGCAGGCTGAGGCTGTGGCTATGATTCGCTCTGCTGTTATTCTCGCGCCCGTGATGGTGACCTGCCTGCTGCCTGCCTGTGCGCCTTCGCCTTCCGCACCAACCTCCCGGCAGTTGCAGATGTATGGGTTGATCCAGAAGTTCGACCTTTACGATGAGAACGGCGACGGTTATCTCACCCGCGAGGAACTCGCCCGGGGTGTCCGGGATGGGGGAACCCTCAAGTTGACCCCGGCGGAACTCGACCGGGTGATGAAAGCCTACGATGTGAACGGCGATGGCCGGATCTCCCAGCAGGAGGCGCAACGGGGCGCCGAACGGGGGCCGGAGATCTTCGGGCCTAACGGGATCTGAACCCCCACTCCTCTGATGAAAACCTCCCGCCTGTTAGTCCTCACGCTGATCTCGATCACGGCACTGACCAGCGTGAACTGGAGTCCGGACGACATCCAACAAGAGGTAGCCGCGCAACCCGCCGACAAACATCATGGCACGGATGTCAGCGCGGTGCTGGATGTCCCCCTGCCGCAAGACCGCAACCTGCTCTGGTGCGCCACCTTTCAGATGGCCTGGGATGGAGCCGCCAAGCAATTCGGCCGCCCGCTCACGCTGTCCGCGCCCTGCCCCTTGGCGGACCGGCTCAATGCCGCGCCTTTCGACCGCCGCTGGGTCGATGAAGCCGCCGTGTTCACCACCGAGGGCGCGATCGGTGGCGGCGTCCTCGACCAGATCACTCAGGAGGCCAAACGCCGGACCGGACGTGGCTCGGAACTCGTGGCAGACCTTGCCAAGGGAGCTGATCCCACCGACCTGGTGTTCTACGCGCTGCTCAACAAGGAACTGAAGTTTCCCCAGCCTTTCGGCAAGCTTCCAGCCACCCGGGTGGGCGGTCGCCGGGTATCATGGTTCGGCTTCACTCCGGAACAACGGGATACCGCGCCACTGCTCAAACAACTGCGGGTTCACCACTACGGCGGCAAGCGGGACTTTGTGATCGAGTTGGAAACCTCCGATGCCGGAGAACAGTTGTTGCTGGCCCGCTTGCCCGAGCCACCGAAGACTGCGGCGGAGCTGAGCCGCACGGTGATCGGCCACTGCCAGGCGGCGCCACCCACGGGCACCGGCAGCGACCTGCTGGCGGTGCCTCACCTGGTGATCGATCAAGCCACCCGGTTTTCCGAACTGGAAGGCCTGCGGGTGAAGGCCAACGGCCTCATTCTGTTCAAGGCCCTGCAAACGATCGACTTCAAACTCGATGAGGCCGGGGTTAAACTCCGCAGCGAAGCCGCTCTTTCGTTCAGCTGCGCGGCCCAGGCGCAGGTCATCCCGCGCCTGATCATCGTGCGTCCGCCGTTCGCCGTGATCATGAAGCGCACGGACGCTCCCCAGCCGTATTTCGTCGGCTGGTTCGCCAATGCCGATTTGCTTCAACCGGGGCCATGAAAAAAATCCTTTACCTCTCCGTAGTTTTTTGAAACACTCGTGGCGGTGAATCGTATCGCGCGCCTATTCTTGCTGCTGCTTCCCCTGCTGGGGTTGGCATCCTGTGCCAGCCAGGTGAAGGCCCGCCACCCGGTTTCCTATCATTTCGAGCCCGGCCGGACCGCCTTGTTGAAGAACGGGCTGGCGTATGCGCCCAAGAGTGCGCCGCTGGCGGTGAAGCGGGCGATCGCCGCCGGCAACCGCCTTCAGCGCATGCCCTACAAGTGGGGGGGTGGTCACGCCAGGCTGGACGACAGCGGCTATGACTGTTCCGGCACGGTGTCCTACGTGTTGCGTTCCGCCGGACTGATGCAGGGATGCATGCCTTCCAACGGGTTTTTCAGCTACGGCAGCAAGGGGGCCGGACGTTGGATCACCATCTATATCCGCCGCGGGCACGTGTTCGTGACCATCGCCGGGCTCCGGCTCGACACCGGCGGGCCCGGCGCGCGCTCCGGCCCGCGCTGGAAACCCGAAACCCGGGCCGGCCCCGGCCACGTCCTGCGCCATCCAGCGGGATATTGAGTCCCATCAGGGTTCCAGCAGGGCCCGGACAGCGGCGGCGGTTTCCAAGATGGGAGGAATGCGAAGCATGGGAAGAATAGGAAGCCGCGTCTTCCGTAGGCGCGTTGGTCACAACGCGTGCGCCTGAGAAAGCCAATGAACCAGCCATTTCCTGTCTCCTGTCTCCTGTCTCCTGTCTCCTGTCTCCTGTCTCCTGTCTCCTGTCTCCTGTCTCCTGTCTCCTGTCTCCTGTCTCCTGTCTCCTGTCTCCTGTCTCCTGTCTCCTGTCTCCTGTCT
>JAIPKB010000277.1 GCA_021733795.1 Akkermansiaceae bacterium
CCGCCCCGGGAGCCATTGATGGCCACCCATGCCCCCCTCTCCGTGCCCCAGACACCCCCATCGAGTCGCCACTCGGCAGATTTGGCACGGAAATCGGAAGTAGTTCTTGCATGTTTTGCCGGTATCAGCCACTCTTTGCGTATGGAACTCGACCTTATCGACGTCCAATTCGATCTTCGTGCCATCAAGCCCCGCGAGCTTGAGGAAGCCCTGGAAGATCCGTTTGGAGTGCGCTTTCTGCCGGATGCTGACCGTCCGGACGGAGCTTCGCGTTATTACGCGCTGGGCCGGACCGTGGCCGACCGCTACTTGTTTCTCTCGTTTGGCACCGACGGCAAGGTCACCCGGGTGGTGGCAGCCCGCGAGATGACCGAGGGCGAACAACGATTTTACGACCGCAAATATGCAGAATTCCGCTGATACCACCATGAATACCATCACCCGTTGGTCGGACATCCCGGCCTTTGCCGATGAAGCCGAGGAAGCGCGGTTCTGGGACAATCACGAGATGGACGGCCGGCTGATGGCCACCTCCGTCCACCAACCGGACTCCCGGGAATCCACCACCATCACCCTGCGCTTCGACCCGCGCATGCTCTCCAGGATCAAGCGCATCGCCCGCTCCCGGTTTCTCAACTACCAGTCGATGATCAAACAGTGGCTCGCCGAACGACTTGAGGACGAAAACCGCAAGCAATGAAGCTGCCCGGGCTGTTCCGTTACCCGAAAACCTGGCTGATCGCCTTTGGCGTGTGGTTCGCTACGCTCTGGCTGCTCTCGGCGGGCCACCCGACCCCTCCGGGCTCGTTCGATATCCCGTTTATGGATAAAATCTGCCATTTCGGCTATTTCCTGGGCGGCGGTGGCTTGCTCGCGGCCGGCTTGTTCTGCCGGCGGCCCGGGTCGCCAAACTGGAGGCGGATCATCCTGGTAGTCGTGGCGATGAGCGCCACCGTCGGCGCACTGGATGAATACCACCAGACCCACACTCCCGGCCGGAGCGGCAACGACCCGTGGGATTGGCTGGCCGACGTCCTCGGCGGCACCGCCGGTGCCCTTGTTTTCACGCGTTTCCACCGGGTTCTCAGACCGGATGAAGATCCCGAAAAAAACGCCCATACCACCACCGCTTGAGAAAAATCGAAAATTCCTGAAACCCGAGCTTGACAGGCCCGCGCGACATTTTAGAGTCTCCCGCCCGCCGCTGCAATACCCGGCACTCTTCCCTCACTACCATGGCCAATACCAAATCAGCCCTTAAACGCGTCCGCCAAACCGAAGTCCGCACCGAGCGCAATCGGGCGGAGAAAAGTCGCATCAAAACGCTCCGCAAGAAGACCCTCGCCGCCGTCGCCGCCGGTGACAAGACCGCCGCCAACACCGGTGCCAGCAGCCTGGCCTCCGCCGTCGATAAGGCGGCCAAACACAATCTCGTGCATCCCAACAGGGCCGCCAACATCAAACGCAAGACCGCCAAAGCTCTGGCCACGCTTGCCTAAGCAACATCCCATCAGGATGACCCCGAAAACAAGCGGACCGGCAAACCGGTGCCGCTTTTTTCTTCCCAAATGAACCACTCCACGCCAAGCACCTCACGCGCCGAAGCCGCCGCCCGCATCGCCGCCAACCCTACCGACTACAAAATCTGCGAGGGCTGCGATTCAATTGTCGGCGGCAAAACCGCAATCTGCCCGAACTGCCACAGCTTCCGCTTCGACCTGACCGCCGAACGCGTCGTCTGCCAGGCCAAACTCCTCGGCGCCCGCGAACAACGCTCCGTCACCGCCCACGACCTCGCCTGATTCACTCCTTCACTCCTTCACTGATCACTGATCACTGATCACTGATCACTGATTACTGATCACCCCCTCCCCCCCATGTCCAACTCCATCGCATTCAAGGAATGGCAGGTCGTGTGCGACGCCCTGGCCACCGGGCGGCAGTCGATCCTGCTCCGCAAAGGCGGCATCCACGAGGGCCGGCAGGGCTTTTCCTTCGCCCACGAGTCGTTTTTCCTGTTTCCCACCCGCTTCCACGCTCAAGGCGACCAGGTCCGCGAGGGCGAGGTCAGGGAAATGCCCGAGTGGCAACCGGGCGATTCCATCCGGATCACCTACCACGCCGAGGCCCTGTGGGCCATCACTCTAACCGATTGGTCCAGGGTGGCCGCGCTGGAACCGTTCCACATCTATTCCGAACAGACGGTGCGCGACCGCTTCGACTGGGAGGGCAAGGGCATGGCCTCCGGCAGCATCCATCTGGCCTGCGTCCGCGTCCGCGAACTGGCCGAGCCCTGGGACTTTCCTTACGAACCCCGCTATGGCGGCTGCCGCAGTTGGATCGAACTCCCCCACCCTCCCACCGCGTGGCGGCTTCACTCCAAGCCGGTGCTCGACGACGACACCTTCTCCACCCTGGCCTCCCAGCTCGGGGCCTGAAGCGCCCTCGATGGTAGGGCAACCGGTGTTTCGGTGTTTCGGTGTTTCGGTAGGTCAGTGTTTCGGTGAGAGAGAAAAGGCCGGTCGCTGCGCACCGTTGCTTTCTCTCTGCTCTCAGAGCCTGCCTGAGGGGCTGTCTGGAAAATGGTTTGGCAGGGACCTTTTTCCGAAAGGTCCGCGAGAATGGGTAGCGAATGAACGGTCGACACGGCTTTTTTATTCTCAGTTCATTCACCCGGACGCTTCGGAAAAGCGTCCCTGCCATTTTTCAGACAGGCTCCCACCGGAACACCGGCTTTACCGCGCCCACTGGTACCGCCCGTAGGCGGTGCGACTGGAGAGAGCTTGATTCGAAAAAAAAATCAAGCGTGATGCCATTCGCCTCATCCCGATCGCCTCAGGCCACGAGGCCAGTCACGGCGCGGCGAGGCCGCCGCGCCCTACCGGTATCAGGGCGGTTCGGCCTCGGGCCGCCCACTTATCCGCCGATAGGCGGCGCGCATGGAGAGATCTTGATTCGAAAAATCTCAAGCGCGAAGCCATTCGCTTCATCCTGATCGCCTCAGGCCACGAGGCCAGTCACGGCGCGGCGAGGCCGCCGCGCCCTACCCTTGAGTCATCTGCGGCGACGGTAACGGGATCGCTGCCGGCTGCGTGGCCGATGGTGAGGACGACGTAAACCTTGAACGCGGCGACCATGCCGGGCCGGGTGAGGGAGAAATCCGCGCGGACGCGGTGTTCCAGACCTACCGTGGTGTGGCTGGCGCGGCTCGCGACAGGCCGTCTCCGGTGCGGCTCGCGCCGGAGCATCTCTGACCGCGTCCCGCGTCTTCCGTCCACTGCAAAATGCATACTGCATCCTCTTCCATGGCCCATTCACTTGAAGAGCACCCGGCAGGATGCCGGGTGCAGCCGGCGGGACGCCGGCGCTCCCCTTCGACCTTCGACCTTCGACCTTCGACCTTCGACTTTCCAACCTCCGACCTCCGATCACTCCGTCACCAACCGGCTGGCCGCCAGACTCAGCAGCACCGAGGCGGTGAAGGCATAGGTGCCGGCGTGCAACACCACATAGCTGCCGCCGGGCAGGCCCTTGACCAACAGCACGGTCAGCGCCACCAGAAACACCTCCACCATTGCATAGTGGGACACCACCCGGAAAAACGTCATCACCCGCGGCGCGAACGAACCGGCGGCGAAAGCCTCCCACCACAGCACGCACAGTTTCGCCACTGGCAGCACCAGTGCCAGCGATCCTAACAAAACCGCCAGTCCCCGCTCGTGCTCGGTCCACAGCAACGCGATCCCCCCCGGCAGGGTGAACGTCCGGGTTTGAAACTCGTCGGCCGCGAAGATCCGCGCCACCGAGGTCCACTGGCCCGCCGCTGGCGTCACCGAAAACAACGGCAGTGCCAGCCCGAGCCCAAAGGCCACGCAGGATATCGCCACCAGGCCGACTGCAAACTGCGCCCGCCGGGTCATTGTTTTTTCTCCGGAGTGAACCATTTCCTAACCGAATCCACCGCCTTGCCCGCCTCCTCGCCGACCTTTTGCCCCAGTTTATCCGCCTGGCCCGCCGCCTCGCGGGCCATCCCGTCCATCATGCCACTGTCCATCACCGCCGGTGCCTCTGTCAGTTTTCCCACTCCCTCCACCGCATGAAACGGCAGATTGGCCCCTTCCCCGCCGGGTTCCACCAGCACCAACCGCAGACGCCGCAGTTGGCCAGCGTCCCGAATCTCGTTCACCCCCGGCCGCAGCCCGTCAAACGGCACCCGGAAGGCGCCGACCAGGTCGGGCCGCGCCGCATCATCATCAAACACTCCCACCTCGATGAACCCGCCAGCTTCCGCCCGCACCCGGCCCACCCTTCTAACCGAAGCGGCGTCCGCCTCACCGTGGAGCACCTGGCTGAATCGAACCCCCACCGGCCGCCACTGGGCGATCAACCCATTGTCCGCCGTGACCGTTTCGAGAATCCGTTGATTCTGCCACACGATCACCCCGCGCAGGTCAGGCGCACTGCCATCGGCATCCCAACGACCACCGTCCGCCAGGTTGGGCGAGACTTCCGCCTCGCTCACCCAGATCTCGTAGGTGGTCCCCGGTTTCAGCGCCTCAGCGGCCGGGTCACCCCGCAGCCAGTAGAGCAGGCCGAACGCCAGACCGATCAGCACCACCGGCACCGCCGCAAGTGACCAACGAACCGAACGTTTCATCCTTACACTTGATTGGCACAGGATGGAAGGGCGATGAAACCCGCGATGGCAATGAGTGGAAGGAACTTTTTCATGGTGGTATGGGACTTATCCCGCACCAAGGTAACGCATTTCCACCGCCCCGCAAGCGCGATCAGAGGGTGGGCGTTCACAGGAACCACCAGTGCGTCGGCGAGCATCGTGTCAAAGAACGGTCCGTCCACCTCGATGCCGTGATGATGGAGGGGCGACAGGTCGAACTTCAGGTGGTGGCCGATATTCTCCGGATCAAACCTGCCACGGTGCCCGCATCGCACGGGACCGGAGGCGGTTCGCCTCATCATCGCCGATGAACTCCTGTTTGACCGGATCCCATTTCAGGCTCCGTTTCAAGTCCAGACAGATGTCCATGATCAGATTTGTGGTCATGGTGCGGTGAGCCACCTCGGCATTGGTGACGGGATTCCTTCGGGTCCTCACGCAGTTGAGGAAGTCGCGCATGTGATTCATCGGGTGCTCGGTTCTGGCGGTGTAATCCTGCAGCAGTTTCTTGGACTCGCGCAGCAACACGGGTGATGAAACATCCGGCTTCTCATAGCCGTCGGCGACCGCCACCCAGCCCTCGCTGCCTTCGTATTTGACACCGCAGGACCCGCGCCAACCGTCGCACCGGGCCACCAGCTTGATGCCGTTGGCAAACCGCACCGTCATCCCGGCACCTTGCAAATCCGTGGGAAATTCATATTCGACCGGCGAGGTATCCGCCAGTCCGAGGTCGAGCTGGCACTGCAGGATCGTGTGCGAACCCCACTGGGGAATTCCTCCCGCAAAATCATATTGCGTGTACCACCCGGGCACCGGCCATGGCTTGATGAATTCGGGATGGTAGGGGCGCCACGGGCTTGGCCCCAGCCAGAGATCCCAATCCAACTGTTCCTTGGGCGGCTCGGGTTGAGCCGGCAGCACCGCGTTGACCCGCGGCCATGTGGGAAGATATCCGAGATGGGCGTATACCGTATGAACCTTTCCCAACCGGCCTTGCCGCATCATTTCACCGGCTAGGATGAAATTGGGCTCACTGGCGCGTTGAGCCCCGGTTTGAAACACCCGGCCATAGCGTTTTACCGCGGCGGTGAGCGCCTGCCCTTGTGCAATGGTGAGCGCGCCCGGCTTTTCGCAATAGACGTCGAGACCAGCCTTCATCGCCAGAATCGCAGCCGGCGTGTGCCAGCGGTCGCCGGTGGCGATCAACACGGCGTCCAGAGTGGGATGTTTGGCCAGCAACTCGCGCAGATCGATGTGGGCCGCGCAGTCCTGGTTGCCATACTTGCTGTTGACCATGTTCCTGGCATTCTCGCGGTTGCCTTGCCGCACGTCACAGACGGCAATCATCTGCACATCGGCCTCGCCAAGCAGCCAGCCCAGATCGCCGGTCCCGCGCCCGCCAAGCCCGATCGCACCCATCACAATCCGGTCACTCGGTGCCACCGCGCCGCCACGTCCCAGGGCCGCCGCGGGAATGATATTAGGAAACGCCAGGCCACCGCCGACCGCAACCGCGCGTTTGAGTAACTGCCGCCGGCTTAGCGACTTTTCCGGCAACAATGGTTTGGAATCGTTCATTTCAAGGTTGGTTTTCATCCTATTTTTCGGTTGTGATCTGCTGCAATAACTCCTGGGCCCGCTTGACGACCGCCGGATCAGCGGCGGCGACTTGCACCACCTTTTCCAATGCGGTCCGCGTCGCGGCGACCTGCTGGTTGGCGGCCCGCTTGCCAGCCATCGCGATGACGGCAGCCACGGCTTCGCGTTTCACCGCCGGCTCGTCCAGATAGGGAGCGGCGAGGCTCACGCCTTCGGGATCGGCCAACTTGGCGAGCCCGCCTAGCAACAACAACTTTTCGTCGTCGCGCTGGATCATCGCGGCGGCTTCCCGGTAGATCGCGAGCTTTGCCTGAGCCGGGAGTTCCGGCCGGTCCGCCATCCCCAAATAGCCGCGCAGGCTCAGGATCTTGTCCACCGGCGCAGGCGAGGTTTTCGCCAACTCCAGCAGCACGGGCGCGGCATCGCCGGTCTTCCATTCGCTGAGCACCCGGATGGCGGCGGTGTGAACGTCCTTGTTCGCATCATCAACCGCGCCGCGAACCGCCGCGAGAGCCGTGGCACCGCCGGTCGCCCCCAGCGTTCTCAGCAAGGCGGGCTTCGCCGCCGGACCAGCCTTGGCCAGAGCCTCCACCAGCCGCGGCACGCACGAGTCACCCACCGCACCACAAATCGCCCCGAGCGCCCGTTCAATGGCGCTGATCTCGCTCGGCACGGTGGTTTGCACCAGTTTATCCAACAGGGCGGTCAATTCATCCTCACCGGCGAGCTCGGCATAACTGGTGACGGCAGCCGCACGCACCGCCGGATTCTGGTCATCCATCAGTTTCAGGAGCGCCGGCATGGCGGCAGCAATCCGCCGCTGCCGG
>JAIPKB010000015.1 GCA_021733795.1 Akkermansiaceae bacterium
TTGCAGCGCTTCACGATCCACTCGAGGACGCGCATGTTGTCGCCGAAACCGGGCCACATCCACTTGCCTTCGGCGGTCTTGCGGAACCAGTTGACGTTGAAGATGGCGGGCTGCTTCTTGACCAGGCCACCCATCTTGATCCAATGGGCGAAGTAGTCGCCGACGTGGTAGCCGCAGAACGGCAGCATCGCCATCGGGTCGCGGCGGACCTTGCCGAGCGCGCCAAAGGCAGCGGCGGTCATTTCCGAACCCATGGTGGCGCCGACGTAGGTGCCGTGGTTCCAATCCGCAGCTTGGAAGACAAGCGGCATGGTGGAGGCGCGGCGGCCACCGAAGACGATGGCGGAGATGGAGACTCCATCCGGGTTCTGCCAGTTCGGATCGACCGACGGGCATTGCACGGCGGGAGCGGTGAAACGTGCATTGGCGTGCGCGCAAACGCGGCCGCAGTCGGGCGTCCAGTCCTTGCCGGTCCAGTCGATGGCGTGGGCGGGCGCATCGCCGTCCATGCCTTCCCACCACACGTCGCCGTCGTCGGTGAGGCCGACGTTGGTGAAGATCGCGTTGGCCTTGATCGATTCCATGGCCAGCGGATTGGTGTTGTAGGCGGTGCCGGGGGCCACGCCGAAGTAGCCGGTTTCCGGGTTGATGGCGTGGAGGGTGCCGTCTTCATGCGGCCAGAGCCAGGCAATGTCGTCACCGATGATGGAGGTTTTCCATCCGGCTTCGCGGTAGGCGGGCGGCGGGATGAGCATGGCCAGGTTGGTCTTGCCACAGGCGCTGGGGAAGGCAGCGGAGATGTAGTTGGTGCTGCCATCCGGCGCGTGCAGGCCGACGATGAGCATGTGCTCGGCCATCCAGTTGTTCTCGCGGGCGATGTTGGAGGCAATACGCAGGGCGAGGCACTTCTTGCCGAGCAGGGCGTTGCCACCGTAACCGGAACCGAAGGACATGATCTCGCGGGTGTCCGGGAAATGAACGATGTATTTGTCATCGCTGCAGGGCCATGAAACGTCGGCTTGGCCGGGTTCCAGCGGGGCACCCACCGAGTGAAGGCAGGGAATGTATTCGCCGAAGCCATCGCGCTTGTTGGTGGCGGTGCCGGCGCCTTCCTCTTCGAGGCGCTTGAGGACATGGGCTCCCATGTGGGTCATGATCCGCATGTTGACCACGACGTAGGCGCTGTCGGAGATTTCGACGCCGATCTTGGCCAGCGGGGAATCGAGCGGGCCCATGCAGAACGGGATCACGTACATCGTGCGGCCTTTCATGCAGCCCTTGAACTTCTCCGCCATCTTGATGCGCATTTCGGCGGGGTCGGCCCAGTGGTTGGTGGGGCCTGCGCCGGACTCGTCCTTGGAGCAGATAAAGGTGCGGTCTTCGACGCGGGCCACATCGGAAGGTGTGGAGCGGGCGAGAAAGCAATTGGGGCGTTTTTCAGGGTTGAGGCGGGTGAACGTGCCCTTTTCCACCATCAGCGTGGTAAGGCGGTCCCATTCGGCTTGCGAGCCATCGCACCACTCGACGGAATCGGGGGTGCAGAGGGCGGTCATTTCATCGACCCATTGTTGCAGGGCGGCGTGAGTTGTGTTTGGCGTGTTGCTCATAGCGTGACCCGGATAAACAGCAATTGGCAACTTGGCAACCATTTCGCGAAAAAAATCTGCGATTTGGCGAAAAACGCGGAAATTTCCGGAATTCCGCCCAAAAAACGGCGGCGGGAAACCAACCCCGCCGCCGTCATTATTCCAATAAACCTCTGGCGGGCCGCCGTCGCCCCGCGCCATAAGACGTGAGGCGGTGGCCGCCCAGAAACCAAAAAGAACCTACACGGATGTAACGCCGCCCGCAGGAGGATTCTTCAGAAAAAATGCGGAAATGGTGAATTTTTCCCCAGATCGCCATGGGCGGGGCTTGCGGGGTTGGCCGGGCCGGTGTAGGCTCGGCGGCACATGGGTGTCGCTGATCGGGATTATTGGAAAGGTGAGGTGAAGCGGACGCGCGGTGGCGCGGGATCCCGGCTGACGCCGGTCGTGTCCTGGCTGTTGATGCTCAATGTGGCGGTGTTTTTCGGGGACATGTTGGTTTTCGACAACTTCCTGGCGGGCAATGAAGTCAAGCGTGGCTGGGGGACTTTCACCATCGGCTCGGGGCTGTTCGAGGCGAGGCTGTGGAAGTTGGTGACATTCCAGTTCCTGCACGCCGGGATTGGCCATCTGTTGATGAACATGCTGGGGTTGTATTTTTTCGGGCCGTGGTTGGAGCGGTGGTGGGGCTCGGGGCGCTTCACGGCGTATTACCTGCTCTGCGGGGTGGCGGGGGCCTTGTTTTACTCGCTGCTGTGGCGGCTGGGAATGTTTCCCGGGGTCGATGTGAACACGCCGTTGCTCGGCGCATCGGCGGGGGTGTACGGGGTGTTGATCGGAGTGGCGGTGACCGCCCCGAACCTGCGGGTGATGCTGGTGTTTCCGCCGGTGGAACTTTCCATGCGCCAACTGGCCCTGGGGGTGATGGCCATCGCGGTGATCTCGGTGATCACCGGCTGGGGCGGCAATGCCGGCGGTGACGCGGGGCATTTGGGCGGCGCCTTGCTCGGGTATCTGCTGATGCGCCGGCCGGCGCTGCTGGCGTGGGCCGCAGGAAAGGATGCGGACGTGGAAATCATCCCGCCACGGGCCTTCCGGGCACCAGGCGGGCCGGGACCGACGGTTGATACCGACCCGCGACTGGCCTCGGAGGTCGATCGGATTCTCGATAAAATCTCCGAACACGGGATTCACAGTATCACCCAGACCGAGCGGAAAACGCTCGACCGCCTTTCCAAGACCCGCCAGCCACCGCCATGACCGACGCCAAAATGATGACCGACGCCGAACCCGCCAGCCAGCTTGGGAGGCTGCGGGCGATCATGCACCGCCTGCGCACACCGGGTGGCTGCCCGTGGGACGCCGAGCAAACCCACGAATCACTCATTCCCAACCTGATCGAGGAGGCCTACGAAACGGTGGACGCGATCCAGCGGGCGGACACCGCCGATCTGCGGGAGGAACTCGGGGATTTGCTGCTGCAAGTGGTTTTTCACAGCGAATTGGCCGAGGAAACCGGGACCTTCACGCTGGACGACGTGGCCCGCGGCATCAGTGACAAACTGGTGCGGCGCCATCCCCATGTCTTCGGCGCCAGCAACGCCGGCGACTCCGACGCCGTCCTCCGCCAATGGGACGCGATCAAACGCGGCGAAAAAGGTGATGAGGAACAACCCTACCTGCACGGCACCGGCAACGGACTCCCCGCCCTGCTCAAGGCGGTGAAACTCCAGAAAAAAGCCGCCAAGGTGGGCTTCGACTGGCCGGATGAGGCGGGCGTGATGGACAAACTGCTCGAAGAAGTGGACGAACTGCGGGCCGCCCTCCAAGCCGGCGAGGCCGCCGCAGTGGCCGAGGAAATGGGAGATCTGCTGTTCTCGCTGGTGAACCTGAGCCGCTTCCGCAAACTGGATCCGGAGGTGCTGATGGCAGCGGCCAACCGCAAATTCGAGACCCGCTTCGGGGTGGTCGAGCGAGCCCTTAAAGCGCGCGGCCTCACTCTGGAGCAAGCGACCCCGGAGGAAATGGAATCCGAATGGACGCGGACAAAAGGTGCCTGACACCCACCCCTGATCCCTGCTCCACTTCACAACCGTGGCGGCGGTTTCCAACCGCCATGCCCAACCAGCGACATGCCCCCTCCTGCTCCCACCCGCCCCCTTTCCGAGGTAGCCATTGAGATCGCTCAAACCTGCCTCCGGCACCTCGACCACACCGACGCCCTCGCGGACAAGGCCGTCGTGCATGAGATTCGCGTCGCCACCAAACGCCTGCGGGCCGCTTGGCATCTGGTGGCGGAGCAGGCCGGAACCGCGCATGCGAAAGGACGCCGCCGCACGCTGTCTGGCTTGTCCGCAAAATTGGCTGGCACCCGCGAGCTTTCGGTACTGACCCGGCTGACCCTGCGTTTGGCCGCTGCCGTGGCCAATGATCGGGGTGCCGCTGCCCTCAATCAGGTCGCCATCCGCCTGGCACAACGCCACGCCAACGCCGCCCACCCGGGCGGCAACGCGACCGACCTGTACGAAGACATCCGGGAGGGACTGACGGCGGAAATCGCCGCATGGCGGGGACTCGCCCACGACGATCGCCCCCTCCGCCGCCGGGCGGTGCGCCGCGAACTTGGCCGCAGCCGTCGCCGCGCCCGCCGCGATGCCCGGAAGACAGCACACCGCCGCGACGCCGATCTTTGGCACGACTGGCGCAAGGCGGTGAACCGCCTGCGCTATCAGCGCGAGTTTGTCGCCATCGCCGCTGGACGCGAACCGCGCAAATTCGACACTCGCCTTCGCCGCCTCGGTTGGCGCCTGGGCAAGTGCCATGATCTCGCGAATCTCGTAAAGTTTGCCGCCGACCTCTTGGCTGCTGGCGATTTGACCACTGCCGATCATCGTCTGGTGGGCAAGGCCATCGCCGTCGTCGAGTCCGGCCTCATCCGCCGTTGCCGGCGCTTGGCGAAGCGGGTCTTCCTCAGGTAGGTCAGCCCCCCGGTTGTGCCGGGTCACTGCGATTCCATCACCGGAAACCCGGTGCGCGGGCGCAGGGTCTCCGGCAGGCCGATCTCAAACGTCCGCCCGCCGCCCACCTCATAGGGACCGCTGACCACCGGGATCACCGTGAGCCACAGCGTTTCCTCGCCATCCACCGGCATTTTCCCCACATGCACCACCGAGGCGCAGTTCGGACTCTTGTCCACCACCAGCACATCCCCCCGCTTGAACAAGCCGGCCACCTCCGGCCCGGCACCGGGAAACAAATACTCGATCCACACCGGGTAGGGTGCCGCCGCCATCGCCTCATTCGGCTTCACCAGCGCCTCGGCGCTCACCACCAGCCCCGGACTCAGGAAATCCCCCTCGTCCAACAGGCGCACCGAACGCACCCGGTAATCGCCCTCCAGATAGGTGAGCACCAGCGAATTGGCCGAATTCGTCAGATAGTTCCGCAGCAACAACCCGTTCACCCGCTCGAGGTCCTTTGCGGCCATCCCGAAAAATTTCCGGTAAAGCTCCTTGGGGGCCAGCGCATTGCCATTGGGTGCCTGTTCCGCCGTGAATTCCCGGCGCTCCGGCAGTCGCCCGAGTTTTCCCAGAATCTCATAGTTGCGCGGGATCTCAAGGTGCCCGAACACATTCAGGCACACCACCCAACTGATCACCGCGAAGGACGCCGCAAGGAGGTTGGCCAACAACCACCAGAAATAGGCGGGGCGGCGCACGGGCAGGGCTTCGATTATCCGTTTCATTGACTTCCGATCATCCAGGCGGCCGCTCCATTCCGGAAACCACCGGCCGTGGCCCCATCCCTACCCGCCAGCCGCTGGTTTGGAAACTCCAAAAAGAAAAACCTGCCGGAGCCCGCTCACCGGAGCCGCAGATCCCGGACGATCACCCAGGTCCGCCGGACCTCCGTGAAGCGCAGGTGGAGGACCTTGAGCCAAATCCCCGCGGGAAACTCCCCCCTCGGCCTTGCCGTAGGCGCAGTCGGCCAGCGTCATCCGGGTGCTGCCATCGACCGCGTATTCGAGCCCGGCAATCCAGTGGCACCCGATCATGCAATCCCTCCATAAGGAGGGCGGACCTTACTGTCCGCCATCACGGCTGGCGCGAAGTGCCAGCCCCGAAGGGCATGCGCGTCAAGTTAGGGCGCCAACGGAGCATCGCCGTCCCGGCTGGGTTGGAGAACGGGCGTCCGCGCCTGTTCTGAGGTCGCTGTGCGGCCGTGTGAACACGCCCCAAGCCGCCACCGCAGCCGAGACGGCCGCGCTCCGAGACAGCCGGGACGGCTATCCTCCCTTCACTTGACGCGCATGCCCGCAGGCGGGCGCCGCCGGCAGGCGGGATCAGCCGCTGAGAACCGCTGAGACGGTTCAGCGCACGCCCCGCCAAATGATCACGGTCCCGGGCTGACCGAGATCCGGACCGGTTGACTGGCTTGGTGTTCGAGCCACACGACCAGGTCGCTGCGGTCGAGGTGGTAGTTGTGCCCGATCCTGGCCTGCTTGCCGACGGGAACGAGTTTCCCGTCGATGTGGACGACGGCCTCCGCCTCGCTCCACCCTTCGATGACGAAGGCCGGGTTGACCACCGGCGAGTCCGTGGAGCCGCCGAGGGTCAGCTCGAGCGATCCGCCCGGCTCGGTCCGGCACAGCCGGTAGGCCCGCTCGTTGCGATTGTAACCCAGTGATTCGAATCCTGCGGACGACACCTGCAGGCCCGGCGGGGAAATCCATGATTTCGCCAATGGGAGGAGTGCCGTGGCCGGTTGATTGGTCGAACCGTAGAGGTAGCTCCCGCACGACGATGTCGTCTGGCTGAGCGAGGAATGTGCAGCCCGGTCCGGCGCTTCGGCGTAGCGTCCATCGCTGTGGACCCGCGCCACCGGCCAGTGGTTCCACCATGGAAAGTGCGAATAGCCCTTCCGCGCCTCGCCGCCGAATACAAAGACCTTCGAGTCGGGCGGCAACATCATGAAGGGCTTGTGCTCCGCCTTCAGGTTCACCATCTGGATCACCGGCTCGGGCACATCGAACTTCGGATAGCCCTGCTCCCACGAGTAGCTCTTCGATTCACCTCCGATCCCGACCAGCGTGACTGCCTCCAACTCGCAGTTGTCCTCCGGCCGGGTTCCCGGTTCACTGAGGAAAATGGTCTCCTGGTCCGCGCCCTCGTGGCGCTCCGGCCACCACGCCACCACATAGCGAGCCGCCACCGCATCCGGGTAAATGTAGTAGAATTCGTCGCCCCACTGGCCCCGCCCGGCCACCTCGTCATACTCCACGAACTTCAGGGCACAGTCGACCATCGCGTAGCGCCAGTGGACCACCACCCGGGCCGGGGTGTTCTCGATGATCTTGACATGCGCGAACCGGCACTCGGTATCCGACATGTGCTCGCTGCAACCGACCGCTCCCTGGTAATCGTCGATGCCTTCAAACTTGTCCGGCCAGACTCCCGTTTCCAGGCTTTGGTCGGCCATCCACCTGCCATTCTCCGTCACCCAGCACGGCGAGTAGTGCGTGCCCCGCCAGAAGACCATCTTGGCCGGTGAGGAGTCGAATCCGACCACCACGTCCTGGCGACCCGCCATCTGCCACAGGGCATCCCATTGCTCGTAGAATTTCAGGTCGGCAGGGATCGCTCCAAAACGCCGCGGGGCCTTCGCCACGTCCGGAAATCTCCGGGCCGGGATCTCCGGGGCATGATCCGGCCGCTCCGCCTGACACGCCGCCACCAGCTCATCCACCGTCATCGCCCGCCGGTGGATTTTCCCCTCGTCGAGCATCCCGTCGTGCGCCCACCACGAGGGAAACCGCGCCCACTCGCGCACCCGGTCGACCGGCAGCATTTTCTGGTGGTTGCGGCCGAGGTGCAAATCCGTCTCCGGAGCAAACGTGATCTCGCCGCGGCAGTCCGTTTCGCCAGCCGGTTGGCCATCCAGATAGAGCCGGATGCCGGACGCCGGATCGTAGGTCGCCGCCAGGTGATACCAGCGGCGCAACTCGAGTTTCTGCTTTGATATGCCCTCGATCCACGCGCCACCCACCGCCACCTGCAGGCCGAATTCCCCGCGGTAGTTGATGCCGAAATCAAACCCGCGCTCGTTCCCCCGCCGCTGGCTCACGACCGGCGACCAATTCCACGGGTAAGCCCCCATCGCCACCCAGGCGGAAAACGTCACCGCTCCCGCAAGCCGGGGTGCCCGGGCCGCCTCGCGCCGCACCAGGGTCGTGAAGCCGTCAAAGCGAAGGCATTGCCCGCGCACCCCCCGCTCCATGAACTTGAAGTTGCCACTCAGTTCGTCCTCGGTCCGGCTCACCTGCTCGCGGGCGGTGCCCTCATCGAAGCTCCACCAGGCCGCCAGATCATCCGGCGGAAGCATTTGACGTTCCCTGACGTCTGGTTGGGACGGTGACGGCGGGCTGGCATCCGCAGCTTCGAGGGCCGGGCACGCCAGCCGGAGGGCGGCAATGATCAATGTCAGGTATTTCATGGGTTGGTTTCCGGAGAACGCTCAAGCACGAGGCGCAAACCGACTGCATGCCCCTTCTCGCTGTAATAACGGTTGGCCGACCGGCAATATTTCGGCTCCCAATGCCAGCCGTTGCCGCGAAAGACATGCGCGGTGCCGGTCTTGGGCCCGCCGGGATCGACCTGCCGGCCTGCGGCGTAAGGACCGTACCAGTCCTGGCACCATTCCCACACGTTGCCGCTCATGTCGTGCAACCCCCAGGCGTTGGCTTTCTTGGTGCCGACCGGGCGGGCGCGGTTGCCGGCATTTCCCTTGTGCCAAACGTAGTCGTCCGCCAGCGCACAGTCGGGGTCGGCGCCCCAGTAGAAGCGTTCGGTGCGGCCGGCCCGGCAGGCGTATTCCCACTCGGCCTCGGTCGGCAGCCGGAAGGTTCCGATCCCCTGGGATCGCAGTTTACCGATGAACGCCTGGCAGTCATCCCATGTCACTCCCGCAACCGCAGCGTCCGGATCATCGCCCACTCCGGCGGGCAGAGTGCCCATCACCGACTTCCACTGGGCACAGGTCACCTCGCAGACAGCCAGATCAAATGGTTTGGTGATCACCACCTCATGCACCGGCTTCTCGTCCGGGTCACCATCCTGCTCTCCGACGGGACTGCCCATCATGAAACGGCCGGCAGGCAGGTGCCGGAAGCTCATCTCGCTGCCACCCGGGAACGCGATCCGGGTTTCGCCGGCGGTCGGCGACGGCCCCGGTTGCTGCGCCCCAGCCGCGACAAAAGTCAGCGTCCAGAATGCAACGGCCGCCGGTAGCATGGTCAGCAACCGGCTGCCGGGTTGCCCGCCTGCTGGCGGGTCACAAGGTGACATAGATCGGTTCATGGCGGCAAGTACGACTCGGTGGCGTGGTGTCATTGGATCCTT
Organism: Akkermansiaceae bacterium; assembly: GCA_021733795.1. GTDB lineage: Bacteria > Verrucomicrobiota > Verrucomicrobiia > Verrucomicrobiales > Akkermansiaceae > Luteolibacter. The sequence goes on from JAIPKB010000015.1 coordinate 8,984, forward strand.
TGGTTGGCATTCATTGGCTGGTTTCTTGCTTAGGTTTCGTCATCCGGCCCTGGGTCTTGAGAAACTCGAGAAGTTGTCCGGTCATCATCTTGAGTGTTGCCTGAGCGGCGGCAGGGTCCGCATAGAGGTTATTCCACTCCTGCGGGTCTTTGGCGAGGTCGTAGAACTCGCCGCCGATGATGTCGCCGGCGGTGTAATTGCCCGCATCGAGCTCGGCCCGGCGTTTCATCACGAGGATCAGCTTGTGCGTGGCAGTGCGCCACATGAAGGCGGCCTCGCCCTGGCGCTCGTGCAGGGTGGAAAATGACGCGGGCCGTTGCTGACCGCCCAATAGGTCCAGCCCGACAACACGTTCCGGCACCTCGATGCCTGCGGCGCGAAGCAGGCTGGGGTAGAGATCAACCAGTTCGGCGGGGCGGTGGTCGGTGACGCCCCGCAGTTCCTTGGGGATCGCGGTGCCCGACAGGATGAGCGGCACGCGAACGCTCGATTCGTAGAGACAGTACTTGTTGAAGCGATAGCGGCGTTCGCCGAGCATTTCACCGTGATCCGAACAGTACACGATGATCGCGTTGTCCAGCAGGCCTTGCTCTTTCAGTTTCTGCAGCGTCCTCCCGAACATGTCGTCGATCCAGGTGCAGTTGGCCCGGTAGCGCAGGGTCATCAGCCGCCATTGCTCGGCGCTCGCCTTGCTCCAGTAGTCGGTATAGCCGCGGTCGTTCACGCCGAGCGCGTGGGGCGAGCGGTCTTCCTGCCACGGTGGCTGGCGGGCGTATTTCACGGTGCCGGGGTCATATAGGTCCTCATATCCGGCGGGAACATTGTGACCGGCGTGGGGCTTAAGAAAAGAAAGATAGAGAAAAAGCGGCCGTTTGGGATCGATCCCGTGCTCGATGAAATCCAGGCACTTGCCGGTCACCCAGCCGTCGCGGTGTTCGTGTTCCGGCAACCGGCTGGTAAACCCGAGGTAGCCGTCATTGTTCTCCTCACCCCCACCCATGGTTTCGCTCTCGGCATCATAGCGTGTCTTGGCCTCCCGGGCGTCATCCTTCATCATCACGGCACCCTCTTCGGGACATTCGGCGGCGTAGCGGATTTCGAAACCACGGGTCGAGCAGACAATCCCCCAGTGGGTCTTGCCGAACCCGGCCGTCTGGTAGCCGGCTTTCCGAAACATCTCGGGCAGGGGCGGCGTGGGCAGTTGGTCATCCGCCAGGCCGGTGCGTCCGTTGCGCAACACCCCAGCCTGGTTGGGGTAGAGCCCGAGCATCATCGAGTTGCGGCTGGGGGTGCACATCGGGGCCTGGCAGACGGCCTGATCGAAGAAAACTCCGGATTTCGCCAGCGCGTCGAGGTGGGGGGTCCTGACCGCCGGGTTGACCCACCCGAGCGCGTCCCAGCGATGCTGGTCGTCCATCAGGAAAATGACGTTGGGGCGGGCCCGGTCGGCGGCTTTCCGGGAGGCTCCCTCCGTTGCGGCGGGGGTCACCGCGCCGAGCGGGGTGGCCAGGATGGCTGCCAGTGCGATTGCGTGTGCTTTCATGATGCTACGGTCAGCTCCTGGTGGCTCCGATGGATCAACCGGAACCGGTCGACTGGCAGGAAGTTCATCACGGCGCGAAATCGTTCTGCGTGGTTCATGGCATTGGGGATGGATCTTCAACCGCGCCAGATTCCATCCGGGGCAAGTCGCCTGACATTCCTGACTCGCAGATCCTCCCCTGGCAAGGTCTTTATCCTTGAAACCGGCCGCTTGAAACTTTACTCCAACATTTTTCGTGACATCCGCCGAAAAAAAATCCATCATTCCGCCATCAATGCTTGCCAAATCCATGGTTTTCGGGCCTTTTCGCCCGTAGCGACCAAGGGCGGCAGCTTGCCCGCAAGGAGCGCGGGCGTCCCCGCCCGCGTTTTCCGGTGTCTCGGTTGCCTGCGGCCCGGTGTTTCGGTGTTTCGGTGTTTCGGTAGGGCGAATGGGCCGGTCGCTTCGAGCTCATCACATTCTCCCATCATCCGCCATAAGGAGCGGCGACCTTATTGTCGCCGTGCGCAAGGAACGCCTGTGACCAGAGCCTCGGTGCCTGTCTCAAGAATCAGGAGCGTCGACATCCTGTCGACTGAGTCAGGCCGACATCCTGTCGGTCGAACCGAATCTCCGGCCTGTCCCAATCGCAATAGGGTTCAATGAGGGCAGCAAAATGGGATGCGGAACGCTATTGGTTGTTTCGCTGATCTTCGGCGTGATTATGGTCACTTGCCTGAACCAGGGCGGAGGCGGTTCTCGCAACCCAACGAAGATCAGTTCACCAGCATCTGCCAGCCTCCCGCCGGAGGAGGTCATGTTGGCGAAGATTGATGCCGGCTATCCTGTAGCTGCTAGCGATCCCCGTGTTGCTAGATTTCGTTCATTGCTCGCCTTTCTCCGCCTCGGAATACCGGAGCTTCTGATTATCCTGGTGATCGGTGGCGGCCTACTGGTGATCGTAGTTGCGGTCATCTTTGGCCTGGTGAAGGCAAACACGAAGACACCGCCAGGAGCGCCGCCGCCGTTGGCAAGTTCAAGAGAGATAAGGCTGAAGGAACTTGAATCACTTCGAAGTCAATCCTTGATCACGGAGGAAGAGTATCGCGCGCGCCGCCAGAAGGTGCTTGATGAGCTGTAAGGGGGATTTTGGATTGGAGAGGAAGCCGAATCGGACAAGGCCTAACCGGGTCCCCGGGAGTGATTCGCTCCCGGGGCCCACACCACCCTGCGTGCGGCTTTGACTGCGCTTTGCTCACCCCTCGCGGGGGAGCCCCTCCGGGCCGTCCATCTCCGCTTTGCTCCGGTTCTCCCAGCGTTTCTGGCCGCCCCCGCAGCCACCCTCCGGGCCGCCCTAGCGGGCCGGAGGTCTCGTTCCGCTCGGCTCCTTACCCGCGTTGGTTACCCTTCGCGAGTGGGCTTCAGATGTTAGTTTCTTCATATTCTGGTATTCCTACAGGGGACTTCAACCCCATTGACAACGCACCCATGCCGCGTACCCACAAGGCGGTGGGGGCAACGACGGCTAGCGCCGCCGTAGCCTCACCTTGGCGTCTCGGCACAAAAGCAAAGACCTATGAACGACAACGGCGGACTTATTTTTGCCTCGAGAATCTGAGCAATCGGGAGTAGCTTGCGTTCGATGAACATCACCGAGATTTCCCCCAAGGACGGCTACAGGCTATTCCTCCGGTACGACGACGGAGCTTGTGGCGAAGTGGATTTGTCTTCGTATGCGGGGCGTGGAGTATTTGCAGCCTGGTTGAAGCCCGGAGTATTCGAGCAGGTGACCCTTGCAGAAGCGGGACATTCCGAATGGCCCGGGCAAATCGACCTGTGCCCTGACGCGTTGTACATGAAACTGACCGGGAAGAGCCCGGACAAAGTTTTTCCAACCCTCCACAAGCTGCTTGTCCATGCCTGAACTTTCGCGATTTTACGGTATCGTGATCCAGATGTATTGCGGCGATCATCAGCCACCGCGTTTCCATGCGCTTTACGCCGGGCGAAAGGCGGTCATCGATATCGAAACTTTGGCATTTATCGAGGGAAGGGAAGGGACCAGGGGACGGAGCCGTATGGGCATGCGCCGTGAACAGCGGAGTGGCCGATACCAACCCCTACTCCATCCCGATTCTCGGACTTGCCCTCAGCCAGATTGAGCACACCGGAAGTCGCTGGCTCCAAAACGGTGCCCAGTCCAATCATGGTCATCGTTCCTCCTGTGCGCATTCCTGAGAAACCCGGTGCGGTAATTCCGCACGCCGGGGTCTGCGGGGAGAGCTCTTTCACGCACATTCCGCCATTCTCACCGCATATCCGCCTTTCCGCATCTGCGGGGTTGACGGACCGGAATTCGCGTGCAAAATCCCGCCGCAGGGCGGACGCTCCGCTCCCGGCACCTACCAAACAACTACCCCCAACCATCGCCATGACCAACATCGCCATCAATGGATTCGGCCGCATCGGACGCCTCGTCTTCCGTGCTCTCGTCGAACAAGGACACCTCGGTACCAACTTCAACGTCGTCGCCGTGGGTGACATCGTTCCCGCCGACAACCTCGCCTATCTTCTCAAATACGACTCGATCCAAGGCCGTTTCGCGGGCACCGTATCCTCCAAAAAATCCTCCCCGGAAGTCGCCGAAGACGATGTCATCGTCGTCAACGGCCAGGAAATCAAGGTCGTCAGCGCCCGCACCCCGGCCGATCTCCCATGGAAAGAACTGGGCGTGGACATCGTGATTGAATCCACCGGCCTCTTCACCGATGCCGAAAAGTCCAGGGGCCACCTCTCCGCCGGTGCCAAAAAGGTGATCATCTCCGCCCCGGCCAAGGGTGAGGACGTGACCCTCGTCCAGGGTGTCAACGACGAGCAATACGACGCCGCCAAACACCACATCATCTCCAACGCGAGTTGCACCACCAACTGCCTGGCCCCGGTCGTCCACGTCCTGCTCAAGGAAGGATTCGGCATCGCCGAAGGCCTGATGACCACCGTCCACTCCTACACTGCCACCCAGAAAACCGTGGACGGTCCCTCCAAGAAGGACTGGAAGGGTGGTCGCACCGCCGCGCTCAACATCATCCCTTCCACCACTGGCGCCGCCAAGGCCGTCGCCCTGGTCTGCCCGGCGGTCAAAGGCAAGATCACCGGCATGGCCTTCCGCGTCCCCACGCCAACCGTCTCTGTCGTTGACCTCACCGTCAAGACCGAGAAACCGACCTCACTCGCCGAGATCAAGGCCGCGATGAAGAACGCCTCCGAGACCTACCTCAAGGGCATCCTCGAATACACCGAGGACGAAGTGGTTTCCTCCGACTTCATCCACGCCACGGCATCCTCCATCTTCGACGCCGGTTCCTCCATCGAACTCAACTCCACCTTCTTCAAGCTGGTGGCTTGGTATGACAACGAGTGGGGTTACTCCAACCGCGTTATCGACCTTCTTTCCGACATCGTCAAGAAGGGCATCTGATTTCATCGGTTGTTTTCATGGTTTATTCAAACGGCGGTCCGCAAGGGCCGCCGTTTTTTTCCCCCTCCTCCGGTGACTCCTACCTCCGCCCGTAACTGCGGCGGCGGCCGTTGTTCCGGGAGTTGCGGTTGCCCGGGGTGGCTGCGGTTCCGGCACCCACCCGGCCGCGGCTGTGGCGATCCGCCAGCGACTCGACATGCCAATCGTGGCCATCCCAACGCGGGATCGCCATCTTGATCACCTTTTCGATTTCCCGGAGATACTCAAGTTCATCCTCGGAACAAAACGACACGGCCCGTCCTTCCGCACCGGCGCGGGCGGTGCGGCCGATCCGGTGGACGTAGGATTCCGGCTCATTCGGCAGGTCGAAGTTGACCACCAGGCCGATTTCCCGGACGTCCACCCCACGGGCCGCGACATCGGTCGCCACCAGCACCGGCGTGAGTCCCCGTTTGAAACGATCGAGTGCCTTCTCGCGCTGGGCCTGGGACTTGTTGCCGTGGATCGCATCCGCCTGGATGCCGCTGGCGCAAAGGCTTTTTGCCAGCTTGTTCGCTCCGTGCTTGGTGCGGCTGAAGACAATGCTCAGTTTCTGCACCGCCGCCTCGGCCTGCGCCCGCAGCAGTTGCTCCAACAACGGACGCTTGGACTCCCGCGTGACGAAACAGATCTGTTGGTCGATCTTCTCGGCGGTGGTGAATTCAGGCGCGATACTGACATGCGCCGGATCCCGCAGAATCGTCTTCGCCAGCTCGACGATATCGGGTGCCAGCGTGGCGGAGAAAAACAGTGACTGACGCCTGGCCGGCAGCAGCGCGACAATCTTCCTCACATCCCGGACAAAGCCCATGTCCAGCATCCGGTCCACCTCGTCGAGCACGAAAAACTCGACTTGGGAAAGATCAATGTGGCGTTGGTCGATGAGATCCAGCAGGCGTCCCGGAGTGGCTACCAGCACGTCCACGCCGCTGCGCATCGCCCTGACCTGCGGCACCTGGCCCACCCCGCCGTATATCAGCGTCTGGCGAAAGTTCACATATTTGCCATAGGTGGCGAAACTCTTGCCCACTTGGGCGGCCAGCTCGCGGGTGGGAGTGAGCACCAGCGTGCGACAGCCCCGCGCCTTGACAGGTCGTGGATTGCCGTGCAGCACGTGCAGGATCGGCAGCGCGAAGCCGGCGGTTTTGCCGGTGCCGGTCTGGGCGCAACCCATCAGGTCGCGGCGCTGCAGCAGCAGTGGAATCGCCTGCGCCTGGATCGGTGAGGGAGTGTGATAGTCAAGTTCGCGCAAAACGCGGTGAAGGGGCGCAGCCAGCGGCAACGCCTCGAATGCAGTCGGGGTCATGTGTTTCAAGTGGCCAGCCCGGTCCGTGAATCGGCGGCTGGCGGTGTCGATGAGCGATGTCGGAAGAACCTCAAACAATCTCTCTCATCGATGGAAGACCGGTAAAGGGCGGCACCGGTGAAACAGGCCCGCAGCAACGCCGCAGACGGCGTGCGGCGGTCCTCTACACGAGCAACCCTCCCCTTGCAAGCAAAATCTTTCCATTTTCCTGAAATTCCCAGATTCCCAGCCGATTCGCCCATGAGACTCGCCCTCGCCCCACCGCAACGCCCCCATCCACCATCGAAAGACCGCACCATCCACCGCCGTACCATCAACGTCCCGCCCGCCTCTCTAAAGAAAATCCCAAATCCTAAATCCCAAATCCTAAACTTTAAATCCTAAATAAGCCTCCTCTCTCTTGGCGCTCTTGGCGTCTTGGCGGTTCCTATCTTCTTCCACCGACCTTCCGACCTTCCGACCTTCCGACCTTCCGACCTTCCGACCTTCCGACCTTCCGACCTTCCGACCTTCCGACCCTCCAGCATTTCAGCATTTCAGCTTTTCAGCTTTTCAGCATTTACCCCATGTCCCCTCTCCAACAAGCCCATCTGGCCGATCAGACCCGCCGCCATTTCCTCTCCACCTGCACGACCGGGCTGGGCGGGCTGTGGCTGGCCTCCATGACCGGCCGCGCGTGGGGCTCTGGCGGACCGCTGAAGAAGGACCCCGCCCATCCGCTGGCACCGACCGCTCCGCATTTCCCGGCCACCGCCAAGCGGGTCATCTATCTGCACATGGCGGGTTCGCCCTCGCAGCACGAACTGTTCGACTACAAGCCCGAGCTGGAAAAATTCAACGGCAAGGAGTGCCCCGCGGAGTTTCTGGAAGGCAAGCAGTTCGCGTTCATCCAGGGCGTGCCGCGGATGCTGGGTCCGCAGTTTCCCTTCAAACAACATGGCCAGTCCGGAGCCTGGGTCTCCGACCGTTTGCCGCATTTCAGCACAGTGGTGGACGATGTCTGCTTCATCAAGTCGATGCACACCGACCAGTTCAACCACGGCCCCGCCCAGCTGCTGGTCCACACCGGCAACCAGAACCTCGGCGCCGCGTCGATCGGTGCCTGGGCCACCTACGGACTCGGCTCGGAAAACCAGAACCTGCCCGGGTTCATCGTCCTCACCTCCGGCGGCAAGAACCCGGACGCCGGCAAATCCGTCTGGGGCTCGGGTTACCTGCCCTCCGTTTATCAGGGCGTCCAGTGCCGGTCCCAGGGCGAACCCGTCCTCTATCTGGCCGACCCGCCAGGCATCTCCCGCCCGCTCCGCCGCCGCATGCTCGACGCCCTGGACCGCCTCAACCAGCAAACCGCCAGCGAACTCGGCGACCCGGAGACCCTCACCCGCATCGCCCAATACGAGATGGCCTACCGCATGCAAATGCACGCCACCGATGCCTTCGACCTCACCCACGAACCACCTGCCATCCACCAGTTCTACGGCACCCAACCGGGCCGCGAGTCGTTCGCCAACAACTGCCTGCTGGCCCGCCGCCTCGCCGAGCGCGGCGTCCGCTACATCCAGCTTTTCCACTGGGGCTGGGATTCCCACGGCGACAGCCAGGGCAACGCGCTCAACGGCGGCTTCACCGACCGCTGCCGCGAGGTGGACCAACCGATGACCGCCCTGCTCAAGGATCTGAAACAGCGCGGCTTGCTGGAAGATACCCTCGTCGTCTGGGGCGGCGAATTCGGCCGCACCCCGATGCTTGAAAACCGTGGTGGCAACGACAATCCCTTCGTCGGCCGCGACCACAACCCGGGCGCGTTCACCATCTGGATGGCCGGCGGCGGCGTCAAGGGTGGCCTGTCCTATGGCGAGACCGACCCCATCGGCTACGAATCGGTCATCAACAAGGTCTCCGTCCACGATCTCCACGCGACGATGATGCACACCCTCGGATTCGACCACCAGCGCCTCACCTTCCCCTCCCAGGGCGTCCCCCAGCGGCTCTCCAACATCACCAAAGCCGGCACCCGCGTCGTCCGCGACGTGCTGGCGTAGCCGCCGGGCGTCGCCCAAATGGAGCAGTAGCCGCGTTGGTCACAACGCGGGCGGCATAAGGAGAGTGGACATTCCTGTCCACCGGGCCAAAGAAGCGGGAAAGAAGAGTCCAAGAGAAGCCCGGTAGAATCTGCCTGGGCCTTCCTTTCCCATCCCTTTGTCCTGCGCCTCCGTGTTCGCGTCATCGTCGATTCTTGCGCCTTTCCGAGGAGGAAGGACGAGCACGAGGGACGAGGAGGAGTCAAGCAGCGGAGCTTTCGTCCTCGTCCCTCGTCCTCCTTCTCGTCCTCGATTCATTGCGCCGGGTCGGAATGATGATCTTCACAGAAGGAAACGAAGAATGGCCAAATGAAGGGATCTGCAAATCAGTTCTTTGCCCATTCCAGCGCCGTATTCTGCTCTAACTGTAGTCACGCGCTGATAGATTCCGCTGACGAACCATGGTGTGAGGCCGCATTTCTCCCATTCCTTTCTTCTTCAAATTCCTCTGCCCACCAATTCCTCTGAAAATTCTTCCAATTCGTGTCAAAGTCACTCATCCTTCCAGCAACCGCCCACGTGTTCCGGTGCTTTACACGGAATCCAGCTTTGCTCAGAACATACTGACCTGCCCGCCAGCGGTCAAAAAATACTTAATCCATACTTGACGTGGCGGGATTCCGAAGTATTTTCCCGGGCGTGTCCCGCGTTGCGGGTTGTCCGATTTATCCACCCCTCGCCAATTCCACTATGAAAGCATCACTGCACCTGATTCTTGCGGCATTCGCCTCTTTGCTAGTCGTTTCCTGCTACCCCTATCCCGAAAACCGGCCGCACAAGGGCGCCAAGCCCAATCCCGGCCCGGAAACCACGGGTGTTCAGAAGTCCGAGGCGGACCTGCTCAAGGAGAAGGAAGACGCCGCTAAGAAAAAAGAGGAATTGGAGAAGAAGGAGGAGGCCCTCAGGCAGGAACAGGAGAATCTCTCCGGCGGGGACAATCCGAGCAAGCCACCGAAGCCACCAGTGAGATCGCAGTATGAAGTGGCCAAGAAAGCCCCTGGCAAGGAAGGATTCGTGCTGAGTCCCTACAACCGGAAGCTCATTGATGTCCGCGGCATCGCCTCAGGCACCTTGGTCACGGATCCCACCTACGATCCATCCGAGAAGAAGTATTTCCGGGTGCCTTGAACGGCAGCCCCACCCCAACCTGCGCCATCCAATCCGACCGGAACCGGTGCATTACCGGAGCTGGCAGTCTGTGACGGATGACCGAAACTTTCTCTAAAATCGCGATTCTGGGAAGCGGCTTGCTGGGAGGTTCGCTGGCGCTCGCGCTCGAATCCATCCCCTGCGGGCCGGAAGTCTGGCTGTGGGCAAGGCGCGATGCCACCGCCAGGGATGCCAAAAGCCGCGGCATCCGCAGACCTACCACTGATCTGACCGCAGCCGTGGAGGGCGCGGACCTGGTCATCCTCGCCGTGCCGGTGGGATCCATGGCCGGACTTTTGGCCGCCGCTGTGGCTGCGGGACTGCCCGCCGGTTGTCTGGTCACCGACGTCGGCAGCGTGAAACAAGCCCCCCACCAACTGCTGCCACCGATCCTCGCCGGCAGCGGGATTGCCTTCATCGGCAGCCACCCGACGGCCGGCTCGGAACAGTTTGGCATCGCTGCCGCCGACGCCCGCCTGTTCATGGGCGCGGCCTGCCTGCTGACCAACGATCAAGCGGCCGCACCCCTCCTCGCCGCCCGCTTGGAACACTTCTGGCAGTTGATCGGCTGCGAAACCACTTGGCTTGATGCCGCCGCCCACGATGCCCTGGTGGCCAGAATCAGCCACCTGCCGCACCTCCTCGCCGCAGGTGCCGCCCGAATCTGCCTCGCCGATTCCGCCCTGGGCCGCTATGGCGGCGGCGGGCTGCGCGACACCACCCGGGTGGCCTCCGGCAACCCGGAAATGTGGGCGGAAATCCTCACCGAGAATCACTCGGCCATTCGCGGCCCCCTGCGGGAATCCATCGCGGATCTCAGCAAAATCCTTGCCTTTCTGGAAGCCGGCGATCATGAGCGGGTCCGCGAGTGGCTGGCATCCGCCAAAACCCTCCGCGACCACCTGATCCCGAGTCCGTAATCCTCGTTCCCCATCCAGTCCCATGCCGGATTTCCGCGTCACCTCCATTTCATCCCTGCAAGCCGAGTTCAGCGTCCCGGGCGACAAGAGTATTTCGCACCGGGCGGCCATCCTCGGGGCCCTTGCTCACGGCACCAGCGCCATCCGCAATTTCCTCCCCAGCGAGGATTGCCTCCACACCCTCAATGCCATGGCCGCACTCGGCGCCCGCCACGAGGTGTTGGAAACCATGGCCGGCTTCGGCCCCACCCAACTGGTGATTCATGGGCGGTCCATGCATCTCAGCCCGCCCCCCGCGCCGATCGACTGCGGGAATTCAGGAACCGGCATGCGGCTCCTGGCCGGTGTGCTCGCCCCCCAGCCGTTCGCTTCCGAGCTGTTCGGCGAAGCCTCGCTTTCCTCCCGGCCAATGAGCCGGATCACCGGACCGCTCGGCGAAATGGGAGCCGTGATCGAAACCCTTGGCCATCAACCCGGCTGCGCCCCGCTGCGGATCCATGGTACCCGCCTCCACCCGCTCACCTATCAAATGCCGGTCGCCAGCGCCCAGGTGAAAAGCGCGGTCCTGCTGGCTGGCTTGTTCACCGCTGGCGAAACCACAGTCGTCCAACCGGCGGAAACCCGCGACCATACCGAGCGGTTGTTCACCTCGTTTGGCATCGAGTGCCGCCGCCAGGGACTGGCCGTTTCCGTTGCCGGTGGCCAGTCCCCACAGGCCTGCGATTTCACGGTCCCGGGTGATATTTCCAGTGCGGCCTTCTGGCTGGTGGCCGCCGCCGCCCTGCCTGGTGCCAACCTGCGGATCAAGGACGTGGGACTCAACCCCACCCGCACCGCCATCCTCTCGGTGCTCAGCCGCATGGGCGCCTGTTTGACCGAATCCCTGCTCGCCACCGCCGGCGAACCGATCGGCCACATCGAAGTCCAGGGGACCAGACTCTCCGGCACCGAAATCCGCCCGCAGGAAATCCCCAATCTGATCGACGAAATCCCCGTCATCGCCGTCGCCGCCGCCCTCGCCCACGGCACCACCACCATCCGCAACGCCGGCGAACTCAGGGTCAAGGAAACCGATCGCATCACCACCGTGGTCAACAACCTGCGCGCCATGGGCGGAAACGTCGAAGAACATGACGACGGCATGACCATCCACGGCGGCCAGGCACTCCATGGCGCGGTCTTGGATAGCTACGGCGACCACCGCATCGCCATGGCCTTCGCCATCGCCGGCCTCTTCGCCTCCGGCGAAACCACCATCCGCGGCACCGCCTGCGTCAACACCTCCTATCCGGGATTCCGCCATCATTTGCAGGCCGTGCTCGGTCATGCCACCGATCCCGCGGCCTTTTCACTGTCCACCGCACCCCACTCGTGACCCCCCCCAGCACTCCCGACCATTTTGCCATCGCCATCGACGGCCCCGCCGCCTCAGGCAAGAGCACCATCGCCCGCGAACTTGCCAAACGTCTGGGACTCATCATGGTCAACTCCGGTGCCATGTATCGAGCCGTCACCTGGCAGGTGATCCAACACCAACTCGATCCCCATGATGCCACCGCCGTGATCGGCTTGATGGACCAACTCGACATCCGTTGCGGTGACGACGGCTCCACCTCCACCATCACCATCAACGGCATCGATCCGGGAGACGCGCTGCGCAGCCCCGAAGTCAATGCCAGCGTTTCCGCAATCGCCGCCATCCCGGAGGTCCGGGCGCGGCTTGTCGCCCTCCAACGCGATTACCTCAAACGCGCCAATGTGGTGATGGAAGGCCGGGACATCGGCTCGGTGGTGTTTCCGGACACGCCCTACAAGATCTACGTGGACGCCGCCGAGCACGTCCGCGCCGCCCGCAGGGTGGACATGGGCGAGGTCGATTCCGTGGCCAAACGCGATGCCGCCGACAGCCGCCGCACCACCGCCCCCCTGATCGTGGCGGATGGGGCCACCGTTCTCGACAACTCCGGGCACACCGTGGAAAGCGCCCTCGAAGCCACGCTGGAAATCCTCAAACAACAGGGCCTCCCGATCTAACAATAAAGACGCAGGATGAAATGGATCTACTGGATTGGCTGGATGACGATGGGGGCGGCATTTCGTTCGTTTTTCGGCCTGAAAGTGATCGGCCGCGAGCATCTCGTCACCGAGGGCCCGGTGCTGCTGGTTTCCAATCACCAGAGCTATCTGGATCCCCCGCTGATGAGCAGCCTCTATCAAACCGAGATGTATTTCCTAGCCCGCAAGACCCTCTTCCGCGGCTTCAGCAAGTGGCTCTACACCCGCTGGAACGCCATCCCGGTGGACCAAGACAAACCGGACATGGCAAGCCTCAAAAACATCATCCGCCTGCTCCAGCAGGGCAACCGCGTGCTGATCTTCCCGGAAGGCTCCCGCACCGAAGACGGCGACTTCGGCGAGGCCGCGCCCGGAGTGGGCCTGGTCGCCGTCAAATCCGGCGCGGTGATCCAACCCGTGCGCATCCGCGGTGCCTACGAGGCGCTCCCCCGCGGGTCCAAACGCCTCCGCTTTTCCCGCATCAGCCTCACCGTCGGACCCGCGATCCGGCTCACCCCGGAGGATCTCGCCCAAGCCACCGGCAAACTGGGTTACGCCCAGCTCGCCAAACGCCTGATGGCCGCCGTCACCGCACTCTAACCACCATTCCGCCCGCCCTCCACCTATGAGCACCGTGCTCGAAACCATCGACAAAGGCACACTCTATCTGGAAAAGCGGGGGATCGCCGACGCCCGGCGCAACATGCAACTGCTGGTCGCCCACCGGCTCAACTGCACCCGCACCCAACTCTACGTCCAGTTCGACCGGCCGCTGACCGAGACCGAACTGCAACCGCTCCGCGAGGACCTCAAACAACGCGGCGAGGGCATCCCAATCCAACATTTGTTAGGAACGGTGGAGTTCCTCCGGCTGACGTTCAAGACCGACGCCCGCGCGCTGATTCCGCGGCCGGAAACCGAGGAACTCGCCGAATGGCTGCTCGGGATCGACCTCGCCGAAACCCGGACCGTGCTCGACATGGGCTGCGGCTCTGGAGTGCTCGGCCTCTCGCTGGCCGCCAACCGCCCCGCCTGGCAGGTCTCCCTGGCGGATGTTTCGCCGGAGGCCCTCGAACTCGCCGGGGAAAACGCCGCCTCCCTGGAGCTATCTAACATCTCCCTCTGCGTGAGCGACCTGTTCGCCGCCATTCCCGATACCTTCGACGGGATCGTCGCCAATCTGCCCTATGTGCCGGAGACCGAGCGCCCCACGCTCAGCCGCGAGGTGCGGCACGACCCGGCGCTGGCCCTGTTCGGCGGACCGGACGGCCTGGCCATCCTCCAACAGTTCATCCCCACCGCATTTTCCCACCTGGCTCCGGGCGGCTGGCTGGCATTGGAAATAGGCCACCAACAGGCCGCGCCCGTCACCGCCATGCTGGAACGCGCCGGCTTCACCGGGATCGGGGTCAAGACCGACCTCTCCGGCATTGCCCGCTTTCCCTTCGCCCGCAAACCGATCTAACACTCATCTTCCCCACCAACCCTCCCTTATGGACAAACTCCTCGTTCACGGCGGCACCCCATTGCAGGGTGCGATCAATATCTCCGGCTCCAAAAACGCCTCCCTGCCGATCCTCGCCGCCGCCATCCTAACCGGCGAGGACTGCCTCATCAACCGGGTGCCGGATGTGTCCGACACCAACTACATGGTGCAAATCCTCAGCGCCCTCGGGGCCGATGTGGAGCGCTATTCCGGCACCGTCCGCATCTCCTGCGCGGAAATCTCCGAGGAAGCCCCCTACGACCTGGTCCGCCGGATGCGCGCCTCGATCTGCGTCATGGGGCCGCTGCTCGCCCGCAAACGCCGCGCCGTGGTCTCCCTCCCCGGCGGTTGCATCATCGGCGACCGACCGGTGGACCTCCACCTCCGCGGCCTCGAAGCCCTCGGTGCCAAGGTCGAGTTCGAAGGCGGCAACATGATTCTAACCGCACCCGACGGCCTCCGCGGCGCGGAGATCGACCTCCGCGGCACCCATGGCCCCACCGTCCTCGGCACCGACAACGTAATGATGGCAGCCACCCTGGCCGATGGCCTGACCGTCATTGAATCCGCGGCCGCCGAACCCGAAGTGATCGATCTGGCGAACTTCCTCAATGCAATGGGCGCGAAAATCACCGGTGCCGGCACCACCCGGATCGAGATCGAAGGGGTGAAGGAACTCCACGGCGTCCGCCACACGGTGATTCCTGATCGCATCGAGGCGGGCACCTTCATGGCCGCCGCCGCCCTCGCCGGCGAAGGCGTGACCCTGCGCCGGGTCTGCCAGGAACACCTGAAAGCCATCACCGCCGCCCTGGTCAAGGCCGGCCACCAAGTCCAGTTCAACCCGACCGGTGATACCTGCACCATCCATCGCGGGGCCGACCCGAAGGGTTGCGACCTGATCACCTCTCCCTACCCCGGCTATCCCACCGACATGCAGGCGCAAATGACCGCGCTGCTGGCCACCACTCCGGGCATCAGCGTGATCAAGGACACCATTTTCCCGCAGCGTTTCATGCACTGCGCCGAACTCAAACGGATGGGCGCGGACATCACCGTGGACAACGGCACCGCCGTCATCCGCGGCGTGGAAAAATTGTCCGCCGCTCCGGTCATGGCCTCCGACCTCCGCGCGTCCGCCGCCCTGGTCCTCGCCGCCCTCACCGCCAAGGGCACCACCGCCATCAACCGCCTCTATCACATCGACCGCGGCTACGAACACATCGACGAAAAACTCCTCATGCTCGGCGCCAACCTTGAACGCGTGAAGGCGTAGCCCATGACCGTCTCCGTCATCATCGTCGCCGCCGGCTCCAGTGTCCGCATGGGCTTCGACAAGCTCGCCGCCCCACTCGGTGGCATCCCGGTCCTTCAGCGCTCGCTCAACGTGTTCCTGTCAAACCCGGTGGTCGCCGAGATCATAGTCGTCTGCCCTCCGGAACGCTGGGAGCTGTTGGAAACCACCCACCCCACCCTTCCCATCCGCCGGGTGGATGGCGGTGCCGACCGCCAACGCTCGGTCGCCAACGGCCTGGCGGTGGTCTCCCCCTCCGCCACCCACGTCGCCGTCCACGACGGTGCCCGCCCGCTGCTCCATCCCGCGGATCTGGACCACTGCCTGCAAGCGGCTGCGGCAGACGGCGCCGCCGCCCTCGCCCACCGCGTCACGGACACCTTGAAACGCTCGGATGAAGCCGGCCTCTGCACCGCCTCGGTCTGCCGCGACAACCTGTGGCGGATGGAAACCCCGCAGATCTTTGAAACCGCCCTGCTCCGTGAGGCCTATGCCGCCGTCGCCGCCCGCGACCTGACCGTCACCGACGAAGTCTCCGCCATCCAGGAAATCGCAAGGCCGGTTAGATTGGTAGAGTCCGTCCATCCCAACCCAAAGATCACCCGGCCGGCCGACATCATCCTGGCCACCGCCATCCTGACCCACCCATGAGCGCCGCCACCCATGCCTGGCTGAAACTGCCGAACGGCCCCCGCTTGGCAGTGGCCACCCTGCCGGACTCGGAGTGCGCCGCGCTCTCGATCCACATCCCCGCCGGCTCCCGGGATGAGACCTCGCTGCCCCAGGGGCTGGCCCATTTCGTCGAGCACATGGTCTTCAAAGGCACTGCCTCGCGCAGCGCCAGCGAGCTGAGCCTCACTGTGGAAAACGGCGGCGGCCAGCTCAACGCCTGTACCGCCGAGGACCACACCGTTTACGAGGGCCGCGGCGAGGCCGACCTGCTGCCCGTCCTCACCGAGGTGCTGGCAGACATGGTCTGGCACGCCTCGTTTCCCGAACCGGAGATCGCCCTCGAACGCGAGGTGATCGGCGAGGAAATCACCATGTATCGCGAGAATCCGGCGGACCACATCGGCGACCTGATCTCAGCCGCCCTCTGGCACGACCACCCGCTGGGGCACCCGATCTCCGGCACCAGCGACTCCATCGAACGGATCGACCGCTCCCGCCTGACCGAATTCCGCGACCTCCACCATTTCCGCGATGACATCGTGATCTCCGCTGCCGGCCCGTTTGCGCTCGACGACCTCCGGAAATTGATCGAACCGCGGTTGCCCGCCCGCTTCCATGCCGCTCCGCCGAGGATCCCGTTTGATCCGGTGGGCACCCCGCCGCGGCAACTGAGCGACCGCCGGGAGACCGACCAACTCCAGCTCGCCCTGGCGTGGCACACGCCGGGCCGCCATCATCCCAGCCGCCACGCGCTGCGCCTGCTCAGCCTGATGTTGGGGGAATCCGCCAGTTCCCGGCTGTTCCTCGAACTCCGCGAGGAACGCGGCCTTTGTTATCAGATCAGCACCGACGTCACTTTTTTCACTGAAACCGGTGCCTTCGAGATCGGTGCCGGACTGGACCCCGCCGCCCGCGAAGAGGCTCTCCACTGTATCTTCCGCGAAGTCCGCGATCTAACCGACCACGGCCCGCGTGCCGATGAACTGGAACGCTCCAAGCGCCTGGCCATCGCCCACAGCAAGCTGGCGTTCGAAAGCACCGCCGCCCACGCCGCCTGGATCGGCGAAGGTCTGATGGATTATCAGGAAATCCCGTCCATCACCCGCTGGCGGGAAGCCACCCACGCCGTCACCCCCGCCGACGTGCTCGCCGCCGCCCGCCTCGTCTTCCAAGACCGCCCCCACGCCACCGCCGAAATCACCGGACCCTGAACCCAGTCCGCCTCAGCTCAACCGCACAATGTCCTTGAGGAACTGCCCCCAGAGGAAGACCAGGCCACGTTTGGAATACTTGAAATGACCGTCGCCGGTCAAATGGATGATACCGGAGGCCAGATTCAGGTCCACCTGCCGCACCATTTCCCGCTCCAGCGAGTCCTCCACATCCTCGGGATCCGGCACCCGCAGGTTTTCCACGGTCACCTGCTGCTGGGCCAGAAACTCCCGGTGCTGGTCCAGAATGAAGTGGAAACAACTTTGCTCGCAAGGCACGTAGTTCCAGTGGATGTCCGCCGAATACCGCAACGTCGGCGAAAACGGGAAATTGGTGGTCCGCCAGGTGCCGCCGGCGAGATCATGGGAGGTCACCGAAATGAAGGCGAACGCCACTTCGCTCTGCTCGCACAGGCAGATGGCCGCCACGGCGCGTTCCTCCGGGTGCCAGTAAAAGCGGAAAAACTGCTGCATGCCCGCCCATCTCCAGCCGCAATCCGACACATGCTCGAACCCGGCCTCCTCCATCGCCACCGCCGTTTCCGTGGCGTTCGGAAACAGCCGCGGATCCGGCAGCCGCCGGTGATGCAGCCGGTTGTTGAGCGGCAGCCGCAGCCCCCGAATGTGGGTCAACAACTCGAACCAGGGCAGGAAAAACCAAAACATCACCCCGAGCACCCCACCCAGCTTGCTGCCGGTCAGGAAATACCCCAGCCAGAACGACGCTGCGAGAAACATCACCGCCCCGCTCTTGCGCAGAACGACCGTCCGGGAACTCCTCAGAGCCACCGCCAGCACAAACAGGCCTAGCACGATCAATGTTTCTTGCATGGGATATCTACCGGCAACACCACCCCTGCGACCTTCGTTCGCTGCCGGGCGGGCTGTTTCAGTGCCAGCAAGGACAGATGCCACAGCTCCGCCTCCTGCGCAAGGGGGGATCACCGATATCGCGGTTTTTTTCCACAATCCCCTCAAGCACCCGGTTTCCGATGGCGGGGAATGGTGCGTCGGGAGCACCGTCGAGGACAACAAAGGACAGGCAGGGACGCTTTTCCGAAGCGTCCGCGCGCATGAGAGGCGAATGGGACCGCCCGCAAGGGTCCCGCACTCACCCGCCTATGCTCACCAGACCCTTCGGGCAGGTGGCGGCGTGGGTGGAATGGCATCTCGCCCCCGCCTCACTCTATGACTTGGGTTCGCGCACCACATGGCGTGGCCGCCGATGAACCTCATCCTCGGGGACAAACTCGATCCGCATGCCCCATCCCGCATGGCAGACGAGCATTCGCCCGAACTCTTCCAAGCTCAGTTCGTGATCGTCGATCTCAATCACCACCTGTCCGTTCTCGTCATCTCCGATCAGACACCGCACGACGCTCCCCCTGGGAGTCCATTGCTCACAACCTGCTGAGTATTCGATCTGGGGTGAACCCAATGGCACCTCGACCGCCACGTGCTTGGATTTGGCAGCCAACTGCGCCCGGGCTCGCAGTGTCTCGTTGAAACATTCCAGTATGGTCTCATCGCTCATTGCGGCGATCTCAGGGCCGATGGTCAGGTGGGTCGTCGGGATGCCCGCCTCCGTATAGCGGATGACGGCGGCATCGCCCTCGCGAGTAATGATCACCTCATCCAAACGTGCGATATAACACTCTTTGCGTTTCATCGGAGCACCCGGTTACCGAAATCCAGCCCCGGTGTCAACCCCTGCCCGACACCCCAGCCCGACATCCGTGCCTCCTACAACGTCGTGGGTAGCCGGTGTTGCTACTGAGTGAATCCCCTGCCAGCAATGCCTAAGAAGCTGTCTGAAAAATGGCTTGGCAGGGACCTTTTTCCGAAAGGTCCGCGAGAATGGGTAGCGAATGAATGGTCGACACGGCATTTCTATTCTCAGTTCATTCACCCGGACGCTTCGGAAAAGCGTCCCTGCCATTTTTCAGACAGGCTCTAAGAGCCACAATCAAAGGCGAGGCTGTTATCAGTTTAGGAGAATCAAACAATATAGGAATGCCTCAATGTGTCTCAGTATACAGTTGGCTAGCAAGATGAATGCTTCTCCTCCCAGATCCATCACGCACGGGTCGGCGAGAAAGTGACTCTTCTTACTCTGAATCAGCTCGGCTCTGCGACCAAAACGAGGTGGTTTACAGAGTTCCGGGATTGCCAAAAGATCTTCCCCGGCAACCGGCTCTTGCCAAGCCCGGCCCGGCCCGTTACAAGCCACCCCGATGGCATTTCAATTGGTCAGCGACTTCCAGCCCGAGGGGGATCAGGCACAGGCGATCGAAAAGCTCGCCAAGTCGCTGGCCGTGGGCAACCGCCACCAGACGCTGCTCGGTGTGACCGGCTCCGGCAAGACCTTCACCATGGCCAACCTGATCGCCCGCCATGGCCGGCCCACGCTGATCATGAGCCACAACAAAACTTTGGCCGCCCAGCTTTTCTCGGAGTTCAAGGCGTTTTTCCCCCACAACGCGGTCGAGTATTTTGTCTCCTACTTCGATTACTATCAACCCGAGGCCTACATCGCCCGCAGCGACACCTACATCGAAAAGGACTCGTCGATCAACGACGAGATCGAACGCCTCCGGCTGGCCGCCATGGGTTCGGTCCTCACCCGCCAGGACGTGATCGTCGTCGCCTCCGTTTCCTGCATCTACGGCCTCGGCTCGCCGGAGGACTACGAGAACATGATGGTCCCCATCCGCACCGGCCAACAACTCGACCGCGAGGCCTTTCTCAACTCCCTGGTCACCATGCTCTTCGAGCGCAACGACATCGCCTTTGGCCGGGGCAAGTTCCGCGTTCGCGGCGACGTCGTCGAAATCCATCCCGCCTACCTCGACACCACCGCCATCCGGGTCGAGTTTTTCGACGACACGATCGACCGGATCACCAGCATCAACACCCTCACCGGGGCGATCATCGAGCGCCTGGACCACCACACGTTTTTCCCAGCCAAGCAGTTCGTGACTCCCGGCGACAAGCTCCGGACCGCCGCCGTGGCGATCCGCCAGGAACTCGAGGAGTCGATCTCCAAGTTTGAACACCAAGGCAAACTGGTGGAAGCCCAGCGCCTCCGGATGCGGACCGATTACGATCTGGAAATGATGCAGGAAATGGGGTTCTGCCAAGGCATCGAGAACTATTCCCGCCACCTCACCGGACGCGAGCCGGGAGCCCGCCCCAGCACCTTGCTGGATTTCTTCCCCGACGATTTCCTCCTTCTCATCGATGAAAGCCACGCCTCCATCCCCCAGATTGGCGGTATGTTCGAGGGCGACCGCAGCCGCAAGACGGTCCTCGTCGATCACGGATTCCGCCTACCCAGCGCGCTGGACAACCGTCCGCTGCGCTTCGACGAGTTCATGCGGATGACCCACCAGCGGGTTTACGTCTCCGCCACCCCCGGCCCCTTCGAGCTGCTCAACTCCCGCCCGGAGGTGAAGTCATTCATCCCGGTCAAATCCCGCGACGACCAAGGCCGCCCGATCCCTGCCAAATTCAGACGGATCCACGTGGTGCCCAGCGGCAACGCGGAACCCGTCGCCGACTTCGATCCCACCAAACGCGGCACCCCGCTGGTCGTCGAACAAATCATCCGTCCCACTGGCCTGGTCGACCCGCAGGTGGTCCTCCGCCCCCTCGCTGGGCAGATCGATGAAACCATCGAGCTCTGCCGCCAGCGGGTGGAACTCAAGGAGCGCGTGCTGGTCACCACCCTCACCAAGAAGACCGCCGAAGACCTCAGCGAATACCTCCGCGGCACCGGCCTCAAGGTCCGCTACCTCCACGCCGATATCGACACCATCGAGCGGGTCGAAATCCTCCGCCAACTCCGCGCCGCCAGCTTCGACATCCTGGTGGGCATCAACCTCCTCCGTGAGGGCCTCGACCTGCCCGAGGTTTCCCTCGTTTGCATCCTCGATGCCGACAAGGAGGGTTTCCTGCGCAACGAAACCTCCCTCATCCAGACCGCAGGCCGCGCCGCCCGTCATCTCAACGGTCAATGCGTCCTGTTCTGCGATGTGGTGACCGACTCCATCCAGCGCCTGCTCGATGTCACCGAGCACCGCCGCAGCCGCCAACTCGCCCACAACACCGAACACGGCATCACCCCGCAAAGTGTGAAACGCGCCGTCCAACAAAGCCTCCACTCGTTCGAAAAGGATCGCCAATACGCCGATCAACTGAACATCTCGATCGTCGCGGACGATGAGGAATCCTATGACAAGCTCCGCGTCATCGCCGAACTGGAGGAGGAAATGCGCGAGGCCTCCTCGCGCCTCGAGTTCGAACGCGCCGCCCACCTCCGCGATCAAGTCCAGGCGCTCAAGGATAACACGGTTCCCCCGCCCGCCCCCACCAAGGTTGCCTACACCGCCCCCCGCAGCAAGAAAGGCGGACGCCCGTAGCACACGGGTGAAGCCGACAGCTGAGGCAGGCAAACGCCTTCAAAATCCGATTCCTCAAGAACGATCCGTTTTTTTTGCTTGCGTTTGAAACCAAGTTGGTGCTGATTTTTGCGAGTTCAAGCGAGTTTCACCCATGTCGCCACAATCCACCCACTACCAAGCCACCTTCGCACCGGAGGAGGAGCTCCCGCCCCCCGGTCTCCCGGCGGCCGGGCTGGACGTGGCCCTCCTGCTGCAAATCCAGCGGGATCTTGCCGCCGCACTGGTGGCCTGCACCGATCTAAAGGAATGCCTTGCGGCCCTGCTGGCAGCCGCCCTGCAACTCCCGGACCTCGACTGCGGCGGCACCTACCTGCTCGATGAAACCACCGGCGACCTGAATCTAACCACCCACAGCGGGCTTTCGGAGGCCTTCATCAGCCAGGTCCGGCACAAGCCCGCCACCTCCGATGAGTCCGGTTTGGTGCGGGACGGGGCTCCGTATTACTCGCGCGCGGCCGATTTCCCCACTTCCATGGCGGCACTCCTCCTGGCTGAAGGCCTCAGCTTGATCGCCGTATTTCCACTCTCCCACCAGGGGCAATTGATGGGAGCGGTGAATCTCGCAACCCACCATGCGGCTGACTTGCTGCCGGACATCCGCCTCGCCCTGGAGAGCATGGTGGAGCTGACCCAAGTCAGCATCTCGGCGATCCATGCCCGGCAGGTCCTGCGGAAATCAGAACGGGCACTCACCCTGGCGATTGCGGCTGCCGACCTCGGCGTCTGGCAGGCAGACCTCAATACCCGTCGCATCGAGGCCTCGCCCCGCACCCGAGAACTCCACGGATTGGCATTGGACGAATCGCTCACCTTCGAATCCCTCGGCACCTCCTTCCATGCGGACGACCTTGAACCCTTCCTGACCAGAGTCCGCGAAGCCATCGCCGGAGCCGGTTCCTTTGCCGTCGAATACCGGGTTGCCGACGGCCGCCGCTGGATCGCCGCCCAGGCCTGTTACTATGCCGACCCCTCACCTCACTTCATCGGCATCGTGCGTGACGTCACCGCCCGCAAGCTCGTTGAGGCGGAGCGACTGGCCACCAGCCGGCAACTGGAGGATCTGGTGACCGAACGCACGGCGGCACTGGCGGCACAGTCATCCACCCTGGAACTGGCGATGGACGCCTCCGGAGCCGGCCACTGGCAACTCGACCTCACCACCGGCAACCTCAAGTTGGACCGTCGCTGCCGGATACTTTTCGGCTACGACAATGACCAGCCGACGACTTTGAAACAGTGCCTCACCTCCAGAATCCATCCGGAGTCCCGGGAGGCCATGGCGCAACACCTCCAGGAAGTCTCCCTACCAGGTGGACCGGACGTCTGGGATCATGAGTTCAAAATCATCCATCCTGCCTGCGGCGAGCGCTGGATTCATGGACTGGGCCGCATCATGCGCTCCCCCGAAGGCCAATCCATCCGGATGACCGGCATCAACCTGGATATCACCCATCACAAACAAGCCGAGTCCCTGCTGCGGAATTGGAACCAAAGCCTCGAGCAACAGGTTGCGGCGCGCACCCGTGAGCTGCGCGCCAGCGAAGCCCGTTTCAAAAGCCTCGCCGAAGCCACCTTCGAGGGAATCGTCATCAGCCGGGATGGAATCGTGACCGACGTCAACCCTCAGGGGGCTGCCATGTTCGGCTACGAGCCCTCCGAGGTCATCGGCCGCCCCAATCTCGACTTCGTCGCACCACCATCACTTCAATCAATCGCAGACTACTTGCGGGCGGACAGCTCCCACACCATGGAATGGACAGGCCTGCGCAAGGATGGTTCCACCTTTCCGGTCGAGTCCAGAGCCCGGAACCAACTGGTGAATGGCGAGCAATTCCGGGTCGCCTCCTTGCGCGACCTAACCACAGCCAAGCGGGCGACCACCCAAATCGAAGCCCAGCGGGCGGAACTGGAGACCACCCGCCGGCTCGCCCTCATCAGCGAAATCAGCGCAGGGATCATCCACCAGATCAGCCAACCGATTAGCGCTGCCGGGTCGAATATTTCCATTGCCGCCGCCAAGCTCGCCGCCGGGGGCCCCTCTTGGTCCGCCGCCCTGCCGCTGGTCGAAGATGTCCGGGCCGATATCGCCCGCATGAGGGACATCGTCGTCCACCTCCGTTCGTTGGCAACCCCGGCACGGCCGCAACCGGTGCCCGCCCAACTCAACCAGGCCGTCCACGGCGTGCTGCCCGTGCTGCGGCAGGAGGCGGAAGCCCGTGGAATCACCCTCAGCACCGCCCTCGCGCCAGACCTTCCCCTGGCCTCCATCGACCTCGTGCAACTCCAACAAGTGGTCATCAATCTGGCGCGCAACGGGATCGCCGCCTGCTCCGAGATCTCCCGAAACCAGCATTCCGTCCACATCAGCACCCGGCATCTCCCGGACCAGCGACTCGAACTCGTCGTGCGGGATTCCGGGCCCGGCCTGACTCCGGAAGTCGAAACCCGCCTGTTCACGCCGTTTTTCTCCACCAAAAGCGGTGGCGCGGGAATTGGCCTCCGGCTCTGTCAGACCATCATCCATGCCCACCATGGCTCCATCGAGGGAACCAACAACCCCGACACCGTCGGTGCCTGTTTCCGAATCGTCCTCCCTTGGCGAGATAGAGCACTATACTAAAGTATAATTGCTTCTTTTTGATTATTCTGATAATAACCCTTTGGTGACTGTTCATCAAAAAAAAGAGACTCCCCCTGGCAACCGCGGCCAGGGGGATGGCGCGATGCCGGGCTCCGACCACATGGTCGTGGTGCTCGACGATGATCCGTCGGTTTTGAAGAGTTTGGGGCATCTGCTCACCCACCATGGCTACAAGGTCCGGCTCCATCAGGATCCCGATTCGTTTTTCAACAGCGGCCTTCCAGAGTTTCCCGCCTGCCTGCTCTTGGACAACAACCTCAACCATGGCTCCAGCGGGATCGAGGTGCATGCCGAACTGGTGCGGCGGGACTGGAACCTCCCCACCATCTTCCTGACCGGCCATTGGGATGTACAGGCGGTGGTCAACGCCATCCGGGCCGGAGCCGACGGCTACCTAACCAAACCCTACGAACCCTCCGAACTGCTGGCCAACGTCAAGGAAGCCCTGCAACATTCACAGGCCAACCACCAACACGATCTTCTCGCCGCCGAGGCAAAAGCCCGCGCCGCCACCCTCACCAAACGCGAACGGGAAGTCTGTCGCCTGATTACCGCCGGCAACCTCAACCAGGAGATCGCCGACCAACTCAACCTCGCATTGATCACCGTCAAGGTCCACCGCGGCCGCTCCATGAAAAAGCTCGGTGCCGGCAACGCCGCAGATCTCGCCCGCATCGCCAACCTGGCCGGCATGCAGCCCTGAACCGACGCTGGCCTTCCCGTCCCAGCAGTTCCCGGGTTGAGGTAAAATCCCTGCCGTCACCGAATCACCCGCTAGTCCTCCACCTTCACCTCGCTAGGATCCCAGGTGATCGGTGGATAGTCCATGTTCAACTCCCTGAGCGTATCCACCATGATCCGTGCCACGCACAGATCGCGATACCACTTGCGGTTGGCGGGCACCACATACCACGGAGCATAAGCCGTCGAGGTGTCGGCAATCACATCCTGGTAGGCCTCCATAAACTCGCTCCAGCGGGCGCGGTCCCGCAAATCCTCCGGGTGCATTTTCCAGTGCTTTTCCGGACTGGCCAGCCGCGACTCAAGCCGTCGTTTCTGCTCGTCCTTGCAAATATGTAGGAATATCTTGACGATGGTGGTGCCTTCCTCAGCCAGCATCCGCTCAAACTCCACGATGTGCCGGTGCCTCCGCCGCCACACCTCCTCCGGAAAAATCTGTTTCACCCGCACCGCGATGATGTCCTCGTAATGACTGCGGTTGAAGATCACCAACTGGCCGTTCGCCGGCACCTGGGCGTGAATCCGCCAGAGAAAGTCGTGCGAAAGCTCCACCTCACTGGGTTTCTTGAACGAACACACGTGAATCCCCGCAGGATCAATCCGGGAAAACACACTCTTGACACAGCCATCCTTGCCTCCCGTGTCCATCGCCTGGATGACCACCAGCACCCGCTGCTTGTGCTGCGCGTAAAGCACCTTCTGCAACTCCTGCAACTCCCCGCGCAACCGCTCATAATACGGCACCTGCTCCTCCTTCCCGCCATCCACAAACAAATGCTTCTCCCGGGGATCGATCTTCGCCAAATTCACTTTGGCTCCACTCTTGATCAAATATTTTTCACGCGCTCCCTTGACTGGCATGGCCGGACTATCGGCCACCCCGCCCGCCCGTGACAAGCCGGAATTCCACCCCGCCGGGTATTTCCTCCACCACTTTGCCATTGCCAGCCGTCCGCCTCCACGCTATGGGTCGCCGATGTCTCCGCGCCCAAAAATGGCCCAGCCCCCCCCGGCCCCGGCCTCCCTCCTCTCGGCTCTCCACATCGGCGCCAGCTCGGTGTCGCTGCTGATCGCGGAAATGCGCCCGGAAGGCATCATCGTGCCGGTGGATTTCCTGGTCAAACCCGCCCCGGTCGCCCGCGACATCTTCCGCCTCGGCTTTGTCCACCCCACGACCATCGAGCAAATCGTCGCCATCGTCAGGGACTACCAGCAATCGCTCCTCGAGCTGGGACTCGATCCAAAACAGATCACCCGCGCGGTCACCACCAATATCCTCAGCGAGGCGACCAACCACGAGGCGGTGATGAACCGCATCCGCATCGCCAGCGGACTGCGGCTTACCGCGGTCGATAATGGCGAGATGACCCGCCTCATCTACCTCAAGACCCGCCGCCGCATCCAACATCTTCCCGCACTCAGCCGGAACACCACCCTGGTCGTTCACGTCGGCCCCGGCAACACCCGCGCCCTGCTGTTCCAGGACGGGCTCATCACCCGCTATACCAGCTACCGGATGGGCACCCACCGCACCCGCGAGGCGGTGGAAGGCTCCCATGCCGACGGTGCGGCCATGCTCCGGGTCATCCGCGAGCACGTCTCCGGCAATCTGGCCCAAATCCACCTCGATTTTTCCGATATCACTCTCAACACCCTCATCCTGATCGGCTACGAAATCCAATCCGTGGCGGCCCCCCTCACCGGTCGCCTCGCGCTCTGCCCGGTGAAACGCTTCCGCCAATTCACCACCGAAGCCTCCACCCTCAGCGAAGTCGAGTCCGTCAAACGCTTCCAGCTCGACTATCAAACGGCCGAAGCCCTCCTCCCGGCCCTCGAAATCAACCTCGCCATCGCCGAAACCCTCGGCCTGACGGAAGTCCATATCCCCACCACCGACTACGAGGAGGGCCTGCTTCACGACCTCCTGCTATCCCGCGATCTAACTGGAAACTTCTCCGAAGAAGTACTCCGGTCCGCCCGCATCCTCGCCGAACGCTACCAGTCCGATTCGCGCCACGGGGCCCACGTCGGTGCCCTCTGCGAGCGGTTCTTCGACGAACTCACCGACCTCCACCAACTCTCCGCCCACGACGCGCTGCTGCTCCAGGTGGCCGCCATCCTCCACGAAGTAGGCACCTACATCAGCCCCCGCGCCCACCACAAACACTCCGAATACATCATCCTCAACTCGGAAATCTTCGGCCTCGACCGCCTTGATGTCACGCTCGTGGCACTCATCGCCCGCTACCACCGCCACTCCGGCCCCCGCCACGACCACCCGGCCTACAGCGCCCTCTCCACCGACGACCGCATCCGGATTTGCAAACTCGCCGCCATCCTCCGCGTGGCCGACGCCCTCGAACGCACCCACCACCAGCGGGTCTCCCAAATCGAAATCCGCCGCGAGGCCGACAAACTCCGCCTCCGCCTCCCCAACCTCGCCGACGCCGCCGTCGAGCGCCTTGCCATGACCTCCAAAGGCGACCTCTTCGAACAAGTCTTCGGCCTCAAAGTCGTCATCGACGAAGACGGGTGAAAGACAGAAGACAGAAGACGGAACACCAGAAGGCATCACAGTGGCGGCGGATTTCGGATTGAAACCGGCCACGTTTCAGACTATCCCAGTGCCCCTGCCCCACATCCACCCCACTCTCCGCCGTCCACCTCCGCGCCCTTTGACTTCCGACTTTTGACTTTCGACCTTTGACCTCTCCGACCACCGACCCAATGCCCCCATTCATCAACCGCGAACTTTCCTGGCTGGAATTCAACCAGCGGGTGCTCAACGAGGCCATGCGCAACGACCTGCCGTTATTGGAGCGGCTGAAGTTCCTGGCCATCACCGCCTCCAACCTCGACGAATTCTTCCAGGTCCGCGTGGGCGGCTTGATGCTGCTGCGGCGCAGCGGTCGCAAAATGGCGGATCCCTCAGGCTACACCCCGACCCGCTGCCTGGCCGCCATCCGCCAACGGGTGCTGGCGATGAAAAGCGACCAATACACGCTGCTGGCCGCCACCTTGCTGCCCGCGATGGCCGAGGCCGGCATCACCCTGCTCAAGGTCGGCGAGCTGCCAGTCCTCCAAGCCGCCAAGGCTGCCTCGGTGTTCGAAGAGTCCATCCTGCCCCTGCTCACTCCGCTGGCGATCGACCCGGACCCACCAGTCACCGGTATTCCCGGGCTCAGCCTGGTCACCGCCTGCTGTTTGTCAGACCAGGAAACCCAAACCATCCGCCACGCCCTCATCCCGATCCCGGACAACCTCGGCCGCCGGGTCCCGATCCCGATTGAGGACGGCACCCATGCCTTCGTCCTCATCGAGGATCTGGTCGCCACCCACGCCGGACTGCTGTTTCCCGGCGAAACGGTCACCGCTACCACCACCTTCCGAGTCACCCGCAATGGCGACATTGCCGTCCAGGAGGAGGACGCCATCGACCTCGCCGGCGAAATGGAGGACGTCCTAACCGCCAGGCGGTTTGCCGACACCGTCCGCCTCGAACTCCGCAAGGGAGCCCCGCGCGACCTTGCCAAAATCATCCAGGCGGCCACCACCGCCAGCCCGCCCGAAATCTACCGCTGCGACGGACCACTCGGCCTCGCCTCGTTCATGGAAATGGCGTTTCTCCCCGGCTGCGACCACCTGCGCGATGCCGACTGGCCGCCGCAGAACCCGCCGGCGATCGTTCCCGGCACCAGCATGTTCGAGACCATCACCGCGGGCGACCTGCTGCTCCACCATCCCTACGAATCATTCGAACCGGTGCTACGCTTGTTGGAAGAAGCCGCTGCCGACCCCGATGTCATTTCCATCAAGCAGGTCCTCTACCGCACCGCCCGCCAGTCGCGCGTCATCGACGCCCTGATCAAGGCTGCGGAAAACGGCAAGCACGTCACCGTACTGGTCGAACTCAAGGCCCGGTTCGACGAAGCCCGCAACCTCCACCGCGCCGACGAACTCCAACGCGCCGGAGCCCAGGTCGTTTACGGCGTCAAGAACCTCAAGACCCATGCCAAGATCTGTCTGATCATCCGCCGCGAGTCCGGTCACCTCCGCCGCTACGTCCACCTCGGCACCGGCAACTACAACGAGACCACCGCCAAACTCTACACGGACATTTCCTATCTAACATGCAAACCTGAGTTTGGCAACGACAGCACGCTGTTGTTCAACGCGGTCACCGGCCGTTCCAAACTGCTCCGGTTCAAGCGCCTGGTTCCGGCACCCACGGCGATGAAGCCCACCCTGCTCGACCACATTGCCGGCGAGGCCGAGCGCGCCCGGCAGGGACTGCCGGCCCGGATCATGGCCAAAGTCAACTCCCTCCAGGATCCGGAGATCATCCAGGCGCTTTACAAAGCCTCCCAGGCCGGGGTCAGGATCCAGCTCAACGTCCGCGGCATCTGCTGCCTCAAGCCGGGATACTCCCGCTATTCCAAGAACATCGAAGTCATCTCGGTCATCGACCGTTTTCTTGAGCATTCCCGCATCTTCCACTTCCATCACGGCGGGGACTCCCTGGTCTATCTCTCCTCCGCCGACTGGATGACCCGCAACCTCGAGAAGCGCATCGAACTGATGATTCCGATCGAGGAATCCGCGCTCAAGCGCCGCCTCGTCCGGGTGCTGGAAGCCTATTTCAACGATAACACCCAGGCTTATCGGCTATTGCCCAACGGAGCCTCCCAACGTCTCGCCCGGGCCAAGGGGCAGAAGGCGTTCCGGGTGCAGGACTACTTCTATCAACAAGCCCGCAAGGCCGCCAAGGCCCGCGAACACGAGCGTTCGATGACCTTCGATCCCTACGTCCCGCCCCGCTGATTGAGGGGAGGGGGGCGCCGCCGCCTGCGCGGTGTGGAGCATCCTTGGTCAAGCCTGCCGTGCCTTGGCGAAGCTCCGCCATTTTTCCAGCGGGATCTGGGCGATGAGAATGAGCACCACCTGGGCAATGATAAAGGCGAGCAACCAGAAGAGGGCGCTGGCCATGAAACCGTAGGTATGGAGGCCCACCCCGAGCATGTTCACACCGAACCACGAGAAGGCGGTGATCGCGTTGCCGAAGATTGCCATGACCATCAGCCCGCGCTGGCGGATGAAGCCGCCCCAACGGGCGTGCAGGATGATGGCGCACCAGATCACGATGAGCAGCGCGCCGTTCTCCTTCGGGTCCCAGCCCCAGAACCGGCCCCATGACTGGTCGCCCCAGATCCCGCCCAGCACCGTACCCACGAAGCTGAACAGGGTGGCGAAACAAATGACCCCATAGACCATGCCGGTGAGGGTCTTCGCGGCCTCCTTGTTAAGCATGCGGGTGAACAGGCCCAGCACCACGTAGGCCGCCGCCAGCACGCCGGCCAGGAACATCGCCGAGTAACCGAGCGTGATCACCACCACATGGGTGGCCAGCCAGAGGTTGCTGTCCAACACCGCCACCATCATTTCCATGGTGTCACCCTTGACACCGAGGAAATGGGCGATGATGAGCGTGACAAAACCCACCAAAGCCGCAGTCGCCAGGGCGATGCCATAGCGGAAGAACCATTCGAGGAACATGGCGATGAACACCGCACCCCAGCCGACCAGCAGCGCGGACGAGTAGAGGTTGGTGACCGGCGGCCGCCCCTGCAGCCACATGCGGGCGCACATGCCCAAGGTTTGTACCACGAACGCCACCACCAGCAACAGGAACGCGGCCTTGTGCAGTTCCTTGGGCAGCAGCAGCCACGAACCGACCGCCAACAGGAACGCACCGATGTAAAGCTGCATGCCCACGTAAAACGGCTCCATCTGGTTGAAGCGCAGCTCGAAGGCGCTCTTCACGTTCCATTCCGGATGCTCGATGGCCACCCAGCCGGCGTATTCCCGCGTGGTGCTGAGAAACTTCGCGGCGTCGCCGGCGCGGAAGGCATCGCCCATGTCCGCCAGCGCTGCCAAAGATGCCGGAATGGCATCCGGCCCGGTGAGTTCCGCCACCGCGGTTCCGGTGGCGCGCCAGCCTTCGATGCCGCCGCCAGCGGGCGGCACCACCAGCCGCAGCCGGGCAAAATCGCCTTGGCTGCGGTAGCGTTCCGTGGCGGCGTTGAGCCGGGACTCCTGCTCTTTCGGCAGCGGCGTGGCACCAGGTTCGCGGGAAGCGGCGAGGCCTGCCTTGGCCGTGGCGACAGCCCGGATTTCATTCGAAAATCCGGTGACGCCCCCGTCGTTCACGCTGTCTTTCAACTGCTCGTAGAGAACGAGCGAGCTGTAGAGTTTGACGATGGCGGTCTGGAACGGATTGTTCCCCTTCGACCCGCCCTCTTCGGCACGCTTGCGCTCGGACTCGTCAACGAGCCTGCGTTGCTCCTCGATCTTGGGGAGAAAGGGTTTGAGTTCGCCAAAGGTACAGTAGCACTTGTCGCCGCGCGGTTTGCCGAGCATCCCCAACAATTCCGGATTGTCCACGGCGAACACCGGATGGGTATCCGCCACCGCCTCGTTGAACAGCACGTCGGCCAGCCAGCGGTCGGCCGAAATCATGGTACCGGAGGGCATCTTGAAGCCGAACCATTCCAACACCTTGGCGAAGCCGGAAGGTGGCTTGGGATTGGCCTCCGGGCTCCAGACCTGCTGTTTGCCGCGGATGATCAGCAGCGAGTTGCGGGCGACGGTATCCAGCGGTTTGACCCGGCCGCCCTCGAGCACCGGGAGCCGGCTGAATGCGGAGAGGTCGAAATCCGTGGGTGAGGGCAACCGCAGCGCGCGGGCGACGACCACTGCGGCGAGGACGAGGACGAGATAAGGGATGAAACGTTTCATGGCGCGGTGGTGGCGGCGTTCGCGTGGCTGCGGCGGACGATGAACTGGACGAGATGGATCATGAACTGCCAGATCAGGCCCACGGAGACGATCACACAGGCGATGTAGGGCGCCGTGTAGCCGGGATTCCGCACCACCTGGAGCACGGTGCCGGCATCCTGCTGCATGAAACTCGATTGATAGTAGGTGTCTCCCTGATGGCGGAGCGGATGGTTCATGTAGATGCGCACCGCCCGGCGGTCGCCGAGCGTCGGATCATCGAGCGTAATGTGACTGGAGAAATCCTTGGGAATCTGCGAACCCGGATAGACCTTGTGGGAAAAATCGTCCAAGGTGAGGCTGTAGGGCTTGTAATACCGCATCTTGCGGAGCTGGATCGTCCAGGTCTTGCCATCGAGTTCCAACTTCTGGGCGGCGGCAAGCCCATCCGAAACCAACCAGGTACCGAGCGACTTCCCACCGCCAGCCGGCATCACCTCGATGACGGCGCTCACGATGTCGCGCCGGTCCGTGCGGCGGGTGGCGGGTGCCTTGGCGGTGACCGACACGCGGGTGCCCGTGCCCATGGTGGAGGCGGGCACCGCGCCGGCGGCGTCGCTGAGTTCGCAGTTCTGATAGTATCCGCGGTTGACCAGGCGGAACGGCAGCGACTCATGGGTGATCTCGCCACCTTTCGCCAAGTCCTCGCCCGGAATGGCGATGACCGTATCCATTCCGGATCCGGACAAATTGATGACCGCCAACTCCACCCGCTTATCGTCTTCGGAGTAGTTCCGGGTTTCCCCCTCCATCAGGGTCATGTAGCTGCTGACGGAAAACAAATCGGTGACCAGACCTCCGCCGAGCATGATGATGAGGCCGAGGTGGATGAGCTGGGTGCCGATCTTGCGCCAGCTCAGGCGGAAACGAACGACGAGCGAAGCGAGCAGGTTGGCCAACAGCACCGCACCAATGAGATGACCACCGGGGAACATCGGCATCCGGAAGCTGCCGGACGAGGTCTCCCACCACACCACCCAACTCTGGAAATACCGGACTTGGACGATGTAGGTGTCGAGCGTCTTTTGGGCCATCGTGCCAGCGAAGACCAGCACCATCGCGGCGGCCAGGCAAAACACGGTAAGGCGCAGCGAGGCGAGCGGAGCTAACAATCTGGCAAGGGCTTTCATCATTCTGGAGTAGTGAAGCGGATCGATTCAAGGAAGGCGGCGAATTTCGCCTTTCCGGCACCGACGAGGGCATCCGGACCGGTGAATTTGAAAAACCAGGTGTCCGCGCCGTGGCGGACCCAGGCGGCGGTGCAGCGGAGTTGCATGCCGCCGCAGTCGACCAACTGAAGCGTCTTGGGACCGGCGCTGACCTTGGTGACCAGAGCGGCGAGTTCCTCTGGCTTGACGGGTGCCATGCCGACCTGGCCGCGCCAGCGGTTGACGTTGGCCAGATCACCTCCGACATCGCCCGGAAAATGAGACACTGCGATTCTTGCCTCGCCTCCGTCGGCGTCCTTGACGATGAAAGAGGCGTAGCCGCCCATGCCGCCCTTGGGAGCCTGCGTCCACCCCTCCGGCACGGTCCAGGTTACCCTGCCGTCGTCGTCGGGAACCGGGGACGGGGTCTTTGCCTCAGGTTGATTGCTGTTGCCGGTCGGCGCGGGTGGGGCCGGCGAAACCTTGACGGTGGCCACCCACTGGATGAAGTTATCACGCTCCTTGGCGGCCAGAGCCGCAGTGCCGTCCATCTTGAAATACCAGGCAATCCCCTCGCTCTCGGCGATCACTCCGATCAGGCGACCGGGCGTGGCTGCCTTGTCGGCCGGACGGCTGCCTTCGATATCCACCACCACCCCGTCACCGAAGGTGGTCTTGGTGGTGGGGTACTGTTTCACCGCAGCTTCATCCGCCACCGGCTGGCCGAGTTGATCGCGCCACAGGTTGACGGCGTTGAGCAGGCTGCCCGGGGCGGCACGCAAGCTGGACAAATACGCGACGGCGACCTCTTCGCCCTCGCCATTAATGACGTAGGTGACCAACCTCATGCCCCCGCCCGGCCGTTTTTCCCAGTGTGCCGGCGGGGCATCGGCAACCTGCATCGCGGGAGCACCGCCACCCATGCCGGGAACCCCCGCATGAGGATCGGCAGCACCCGGCATCATCCCACCCATGCCGGGAACACCTGCGTGGGGATCGGCAGCACCCGGCGTCATCCCGCCCATGCCGGCGTGGGGATCGGCAGCAGCGGCGGGTGCCGGTTCGTTGGCGACTTGATAAACCTTGATGTCCTGGGTTTCCCGTTTGCAGGAAACGACGGCGAGAGTGAGGGCTGCTAGGTAGAGATAGTGTGATTTCATAGGCTTCAGATGCGGCGGCGGCGGGATGGTTGACGCGGAATTCCCGGGAGTCAATGGATAAGCAGAAAATGGCGAGAAAATCCGGATTGCTGCACCGCGGTGAACTCGGCGGGAATACCCGCGCGCGGTGATCCACCCCGTCACGGGGGCAGGATCACCCGGAAAAACCCGCAGGCATCCGCCGGATTCGCCGCCACCACCACCGTGGCCACCTCGAATCCCTCCATGGTCGGGTGCGGTTTGGGGGTGACACTCACCGGTGCCAACGCCGACCAATTCGAGAGATCGGTGGAGTACTGGTGGGCGTATGCGAGATCCGGATCGCCGCTGCGCCGGACATATTGCCAGGTGATGGTGTTGCCGCTCCGGGCCACGGTCTGTCCAGCAACCGGACCGTCGGCCACCCCGGGATCGCCACCAAAGGCGTATTCCGTGCGATTGGTCCGACCGTCGCCATCCGGATCGGCATCGGGGGCGGGATCGCTCAACCCGAAATCCGCCACCCAGATCTCGAAGGGGGTGGCCACGTAAGGCGCGAAACTCTGGGTGCCGGTGGACCACTGGTTGGGCCAGCCAAACGATGATCCCAGAACATCCGCCTGGTAGCTGGCGGCCAGCGGAGAGATTGTGGGCCGCGGGTCCGCCTGCAACTCGAGCACGCTGGTGTCACTCACCCCACTCAGCGGCGACACCCCCTCGCCGCCGGGGCCGAAAACGACCTGCCCGGCCGCATTTTTGATCCGCAGGCGGGTATCGAGGTTATCCACCGCCACTCCGGTGACCACGCCGTCGATGATTTCATAGCCGTTGGTGGCGGGATTGGTGTAGGTCAGATAGGTGGGGTCGCCGATCCAGATGTTGGTCCAGGTGTCGCCGCTGGTGGCGCGGCGGTCGCGACGGTTGATGCCGGTGTCCAACCCGCCTTGTGCGGTGTTGTGTTCGATGAAGGTGAGGATGGTGCCGGTGGGAACTGCCGCCCAATAGGGCGCGGTGGAAAGCACCAGGGTGGAGGATGACACAAACCGCGGCCCCAGTGGCTGGCCAATCTCGATCTGCCAGCCGCGCAGGTCCACGGTGCCTGCCGTGCCGGCACCGGTGACGACCAACTCGAACCAGTCGCCGCCGTTGGCATCGACCCGGCCGAAATGCAGGTCGGCCGAGGCCGGAGGACCATCGATATCCGCAGCAAGCGTGCCGTCGTTGAGGAATTTCCCGGTCGTCACCGCGTTGTATTCATTGAGGATCACTGCCGGTAACGGGTTGAAAACCGTGAGCACGAAGGCCTGCGGAGTGCTGAGTGTGCCATCGGAGGCCACGATGCGGATGACGTGCTCTCCGGCATCCGCCAGGGTAAGCGGGCGGTTGTGGCTGATGGTGTTGCCGGTGAGCGTGAGAAACGCGGGCAGGCTCGCGGTGAGTGTGGGGGGGGTGCCGTTGGGATCGCTTGCCACGATGGTGTAGCTGTAGCTGCCAGTCGCATGACGCACCGGGGTGCTGGTGATCCGGGGCGGAGTGTTGGCGAGGAAATAGGCGATGAAACTTTGGACCTTGGTACCGCTGCTCCAGACATTGGGCGAGCCGAAACTGGATGATGACTGGTCGGTGTAGTTGCCAAACAGGGGATCGACCGCAGGGGCGGGATTGCTTCGCAGGGCCAGCACCTCCAGCGAAGACACACTGGCCAGCGTGGTGGGATAACCGGTGATGGTATCGTGATCGGAGGCGATGCCTTCGCCGCAAGGGCCCAGGACCACCGTGCCGGACGGATTCCGGATCGTGAACAGGGTGTCGCTGTTGTCGATGGTGATGCCGGAGCCGATGTCCGAGGCGGCCTGGTTGATGAACACAGGATCGCGGATCCAGATGTTGGACCAGACGTGCCCGGTGAGATTGCGGGAACTGACCTTGTGAATTGCGGTATCCAGACCGCCACCCGCAGTGTTGTCCTCGGTGAAGGTGAGGATGGTGCCGGCCATCACGTTCGACCAATAGGGATCCGCGGAAAGCACCAGGGTTTTGGTGGAGCCACCGGCGAAAATCTCGATTTTCCACCCACGCAGGTCCACCGTGCTTCCGGCCACGCCGGTCCCCGTGACCACCAGCTCGAACCAATCACCGCCATTGCCCGCAACCACTCCGAAATAGGTGTCCGAGCCGATGCTGAGGGGATCCAGCAAATCCCCCGAACCCACCGCGTTGTATTCATTGAGCAACACCGGCCCGGTGGGCGGGAAAACCGTCAGAGTGAAGGTCCGGTCGGTAGTCAGAGGAGCACCCGCCGCATTGTCAGTAGCCCGGACAGTAAAGAAAAAATCGCCGACATTTCCGGCTGCGGGCTTGCCGGTAAGACGCATTTTCCCGGGCCCGTCCGGGCTGACAAGAAGCCACGCCGGTTCGTTCAGGACCGTGTAGCTGACGAATTGCCCGGCATCGGCATCGAGCGCCTGCACCCGGAACTGCGAGTAGGCGAGATCCTTGAGCGTGCTCCAAAACGTGCGGGTTTCCCCCACGAAATACGGAGCCGTATTCGGCGGTTGGTCGGAAGCATGACCGGGCGAGGCCACATCCGGAGTGGCGTCGGTGGAGGTGGTCGCACCGAGTTGGCCATTCACACTGAACTCACCGGGAACCGCCGTGCCATTGGTGAACCAGGCCCGCGAAAATCCAGAGGCGCTCGGCGTGGTATAGGCAACCGACGTCATCAGGAGATTGGCGGGAGTGAACAGATAAACCCCATCGGCATTGACACTGCTGAAACCGGGAAACCCGGTGCCCGGGGTGAAGTCGGCCCACTTCAGCACCTGATAGGGCAGCGAGGTCAGCGGATTGGTGCCGTCCAAGCCCCAGGCCGCCTTGAAACTGGTGGCGTCGAGCGCATCGAGAATCACCACCGACTCACCCGGCAGGATCGAGATCCCGGCGTTGAACTTAACTGTCCCGGCGATAGGCAGACTGTCATCCCACGAATAGTTCTGTAGGTTTACGGCAGTGGCCCCGGTATTGGTCAGCTCCCACCAGTCGCCGTTGCGGGTGGCGTCGGTGTGGCGGCTGCTGCTCATGATCTCGGTGATCACAAGGTTGGCGGAAACCGGGGCCAGACAGGCCCATGCTAACAAAAGTTGGAGTTTCATAGATGATTTGATTGATTTGCCGCCGCCCGCCGCAGGCGGTCCATGATCGCCACGCCCAGACCGACTTCGCTCACCGGCTCGGCAATGATAAAGTCAAGACCGGCCTCATCGAGCTGGCGCATCACGAAAAACAAGCGGATTGCCGCCTCTGCAAGCTTACCGCTACCCGGGCTGAGGCATTCAATGCAGTCCCAGTCGTGGAGCAGGACGTAGGGTCCATCGTCCGCCCCGGTGTAGCTGAGCAGGCCGTAGCGCTTGCCGGGCTCCGGCTTGAACTCCCCCGGATTCGCCAACAGCACCAGCGGGGTGCGGGGCGCGTAGTGGCTGGCCAGTTGGCCGGGGGCCTGCGGTGCCTGACCGACGGGATCCCGGACCTTTTCCACCCTGCCGAACGCTTGGAGTTGCTCCTTGGTCACGGGACCGGCGCGGTGGAGCTTGAATACCGGTTTTTTCCCCTCCCGGGGTTCGATGGCGATGATCGTGCTTTCCAGTCCCTCGCTACAGGCACCGGCACCCACCACCAGCGGAACCCGGCCACCCAGTTCCTTGACCCCCGCCGAGGCGGACGTGGGGGAAATGCTGCCAAAACGGTTGGCGCCCGGCGCGGCGAGCGGGCGGCCCAGCGCCTTGTTGACCGCCCGGAACACCGGGTGGGCGCTCTGCCGCACGGCCACGGTGGGCAACCCGCTGGTGACCAGGTCCGGCACGTCCGGATGGCGGGGCAGGATCAGGGTGAGCGGGCCGGGCCAGAAGGCGGCGGTCAGCTGGTCCACCGTTTCCGCGATTTCCTCGGGCACCAGCGCCACGGTTTTCAGGTCTCCGCGCGAGGCAATGTGAACAATGAGTGGATCAAACGTCGGCCGGTCCTTCGCGGCAAACACCTTGGCCACCGCCTCCGGGTTGAAGGCATCCGCCGCCAACCCATAGACAGTCTCCGTGGGCAAGGCGACGACTTCCCCCTGCTGCAGCAAGGCACAAGCCTCGCGCAGGGCGTCCTGCATGTCGTCATCGGCAACTGATAAAACTCGGGTCTCTGGCACGCCGGAGACTACACCCCCCCTCCGCCAAAGACAAGTCCTACTTGCGCTGCTTGTTGGCGAGTTGCTTGCGAAACAACGGGACCAGCTCGGCTTCCATCCAGGCGAAGGCCCGTTCCAGGCCTCCTTCGAGATAAAGCCTGCCGATCGACGCCTCAACCCGGGTCGGATTGCCGATCGAACCGAGGAAGCCATTGGAGGTCAGGCTGGTAAACCACTCACCATCCATCGCCTGGCGCTCCCGCAGCACAAACTGACGGGCAAACAGGGCGAGGACGGCATCGCCGATCCAGGCGGCCTCGCGTTCTTGGCGGATTTCATGTTCCTTGCTGCTCACGGCAGCGAGCATGACGCTATCTGCCCGGTCGCACCAGCCTTTCCATGCGTTCGCGTGAAATTCTTTCCCGCAACCGGGTCTCTGCCTCGGAATCCCAATATCCCGGCTCCAATTCCATAAAGACCGAGGTGTAGGGAAGCGCCGTGGTGGTGCGGATCACCAGCACATCGAAACTCCGGTTCGCATCCTGCAACAAGGTAATCAGGGACTGCTGGTCCAACTCCGTGGTCTCATGCCCATGCAACGCCACGACCAACCGCTTGCGGTACGATTCGATCCCTGGTGCATAATCGTTTTCCACTGACCGCAACTCCCGCGGCAGATAGATCCGGGGGTGGACGTGCTGGGTTTGTTCCAGACTCGCCAGCACGTAGTCGAGCGCTTCCGGGATTTCCACATCCGCAGGAACCTGCCGCACCCCCACCCTGCTGAACGCCGGAAACGACGCCTCCGCCACCACAATCCAATTGCGGTAACCGAGCTGCCCCACCTGATTGGCCACCGCCGTCCGCCACACGCTCTGCCGCGGCACCATCCCACAACCGAACGACAGCAGAACCAGCCCGAGCACTTGGAGTTGACCGCAGATACGCACGGCCGGCAGTCAACACCCGCAACCCCCGATTGTCAAGCCCGTTGAAGCAACACTTCACATCAACTGTGCCCCCGCCTCTGCCAGTTCGGATCGCTCGCCGCGGTTGAGCGCGACGTGGGCGACGAACGATTGCCCCTTGAGCCGGTTGCGGGTGTACACCAACCCGTTGCTGCGGCTGTCCACGTAGGGGTTGTCGATTTGCGCCGGATCCCCCACCATCACCAGCTTGGAATCGCGGGACATCCGGGTGACGATCGTCTTGGCCTCGCGGGGCGTGAGTTGCTGGGCCTCGTCGAGGATGAAAAAGCGGTTGGGGATCGACCGGCCGCGGATATAGCAGAGCGCCTCGATTTCCAGAATCCCCTGCTCCATGAGCAACTCGTAGGGTTTCTTGACCGGAGGAGGCGGCGTCTGCGGGGGTTTCTGCTGCTTGCGGCGCGGTCCCAGCGGCACGGGCGGGCGCATCAGCAGGTCCAGCGCGTCGTGGATCGGTTGGAGCCAGGGCCGCATTTTCTCATCGAGCGACCCCGGCAGAAACCCCAGCTGTTCACCCATTGCCACCACCGGGCGGCTCACCGTCATCCCGTGGTAGCGATGCCGGAACATTTCATGCAAGCCCGCCGCCACCGCCACCAGGGTCTTGCCGGTGCCGGCGTGGCCGTAGCAGGTGACCAACGAAATATCCGGGTTGAGCAGCGCGTCGATCAGACAGCGCTGGCCAAGATTCAGCGGCTTGAGCGACTGTCCACCCGGAATCTTCAGGACCTCCGGGATTTCGAGCCGCACGAATCGCCCCGCCGCGCTGAACCGGGCCGGGATCGTCTGGCGTTCGCCGGCGGCCAACAGCACGTATTCGTTGAGGTGGACCTGCCCGCGCCGCCCCGCCGGCAGTTCCAGCGCGCCGGAACTGGCAAACCGCTGCAGCTCGTCCACCGCCACCTCCAACCGCCGCACCTCGTAGTTGGAAACCTCCCCGGGGTCCACCTTGTCGCTCAGATAGTCCTCGCAGACGATGCCGACCGCCCGCGCCTTGAGCTGCATGTTGAGGTCCTTGGTCACCAGCACCACCGGTGCCTTGTTGTGCTCGGCAAGCAACAAACAAGTGGCCAGAATCCGGTGATCCACCCGCTCCCGGTCCGGGAAAATCCGGTGAAACCGGTTCAGCGCCTCGGAGTTTTTCGGCACGCTCGCCGGATCGTAGATGACCATCCGCAGCGTCCCACCGCCCGCCGTCCCGACCCCGCTCGTCACCCTGCCGGAACAGGCAAACAACTCGGTCAGCCGCCGGTGGATCCGCCGCGCGTTGGCACCGCGCTCGGATTGCTCGGACTTGAACTTGTCCAACTCCGCCAGCACATCCACCGGAATGCACAGGTGGTTTTCCTGGAAATGCTCGATCGACGCCGGATCGTGCAACAACACGTTGGTGTCCAATACGTAGTTTTTCACCACCTTGGATGGGGCGATCAACCCGAAATCCGCGGGCATCGGCCGGCTCCGCCCCACCGGCCGGCGGATACTCGTGCCGTTGACTGGGGGAATTTCTTCAAATAGGCCGGCTTGCAGGTCCTCGGCTTGACGGATCATGGTGGTTAGGGTGTTGGCTGGGGAGGAAACAGCGGCTTCCGGCGGGACGAAAACAAAGCCCCCAGCCGACCCGCCGCCGGTGAACGCCATCCATCACCAAGCAATGATTTGGGATGTCCTGTATTCAAGATAACCAAACTATCGCCACTTTCCCAGACCACGGCAACCAAAAACTTTCGGAAATCTTTATTATCTTTCAACCTCTTGAATCTCAATCCCTTGCACTCGCGATTTCACCGTGCCAGGCGTCACCACCGCAGGAAAACCCGGCCGCTCTCAGCTCACGGCGGCCTGTTTCTCCCTCCCCTCGGCCCGGATTTCCGGGAGGATCATCAGGGTGCTGACCACGATCAGAATCGTCGAAGCCCAGGCCACCCACAGGGGGCCCAGGTATTCGGCGGCAGTGAATGCGATCAACGGTGCCAGCACCCCGCGCAAGCCGGTTAGAAAACTGTGTACGCTCATGTACTCCACCACCCGGTCCCCTTCGGCGAATTTGGTCACCCACAGGCTCCAGAGAACGTTGCCACCGGACCTCGCAATGCCGTGCAGTCCGATCCCAACACACAAGCCAAGCAGGCTGCCACTCGAGTAGTAACAGAGAATCCCCGCGAGAAAAAACAGGTTCACCAGCGCCCGCACCCGGTAGAACGGCAGGCGGTCGAAGACCATCCCCCACGGAATCACACACACGATGAACACCAGCATCGGCACCGTGCTGGTGATCATCCCCACCCGCTGCGCATCAAAGTCGAACCCGTAACGGGGATTGCTGATGAACTCGACAAAAAGCGCCCAGCCAAGCAGATTTCCCAACCCCAGAATCATCCACACAATCAGCAGTTTCCGGAACGGGCGGTCGTTCGCCACATGCCGGAACGCATCGAACCACTCGAGTTTCACACTGCGGCGGAGCACCACCGGAGCCATCCCGAAAACGCACCCGGCCATCGCCAGACAACAAAGCGCATAGGTCCAGAAAAGCGGCGAAAACGCCCCACCCCGCGCACTGATCCAAAGTCCGGCCGCCCAACCCATCAACCCGGCCACCGCCGCACGGACCAACGCGGAAAACGAAAACAGCCTCCCCCGCAGCGTGTCCGGATAGTGTTTCCGATAGATCTGCGACATCAACGGGGCCGCCAGCGCCAGCGCCATGCCCGCGGAGCAAATCCCGCCAAAATAGCACCCGGCGTGATTTTCCGAAGACGCCGCAACGCCGAAACCCGCGGCGGAAATCAGCCAGATCGCCCCGGCCATCGCATTGACCGAGCACCCTAGCCGCCGCACGATCTGCACCGTGAACAGACTGAGCAGCAGCCCCATGCTGCCCGACCCAACGATCACCGCCTTCATCCACGGCGGCATGTCAAAAATCCGGATCGCCACAAACAGCGCGAACGTGCTGACCGAGGTCTCCACCACCCCCTGCGGCAGCGCCCGCACCAGTTCCAACGAAAATGTCCGGCGCTGCTCCTCAAAAGCTTCTTTTCCGGGAATCGGGAGGGGGGACGGCATCGTAGGCGCAAACCCTCGCCACTCCGGATCTCAATGGCAAGGCAAAGCACGCAAATCCCCGGCAGGCACCAGCACGGGACCAAGGAGGCATGGGAATGATGGGTGAAATGGGAATGATGGGAGTGATGGACCACCATTCTTCCGGGCCCGTGACTGTCCCCCGCCGAAC
>JAIPKB010000278.1 GCA_021733795.1 Akkermansiaceae bacterium
CGCCGAAACCCAGCACGCGGCTGAGCACACTGACCCCGGAAGAGCTGAGCTCCGTGGCCGCGAAACGCGGCGCGGAGCCCGCCAAACTCAGCCGACTGGTGCGCGGCGACCTGGACTGGATCGTGATGAAGGCCTTGGAGAAAGACCGGACCCGTCGTTACGAAACCGCCAATGGCTTCGCGGACGACCTCCGGCGGCATCTCGACAACGAGGTGGTGCTGGCCCGGCCGCCGAGCACCGCCTACCGGATGAAAAAGGCATGGCGGCGGAATAAGGTCTGGCTCAGCGCCGCAACGGTGGTCCTCGCCGCGCTGGTCTTGGGCGTGATCTTGACCACCTGGCAGGCCGTCCGGGCCACCCAGGCGGAGGCGCTGCGGTTATGCCCCGAGGTGTTCGGCCCCGAGCACCCCAAAACTCTCATGGCGATGACCAATTTGGCCATCTCCCTCGGCGCTGCCGGACGTCTCGCCGAGGCCATCGAGCTTCAACAACAGGCTTTGGCGATCAAACGCCGGGTTCTTCCGCCTAAACACCCAGAGCTCGTTCTCGCTCTAAAGCACATGGCGCAGTTGTATGACCAAGTCGAGCGCACAGCCGAGGCCCGGACCCTGTACCAGCAACTCGCCGAACTCCAAGTCAAGTTTGCGCCTGCCCAGCAATCTGCGGCGGAACAAAGTATTTTGGATAAACTCAGAGTCAAGGCAGCAGAGTAGATATGACAATTCCAATCACAAGATCTACAGTTGCCTCGCAATTGGCTATCACGTTTGGGGTGCTGTGGGCGTTGTCTGCCGTGTTATGGATGGGTTCATTCGGATTCAGCTCGATAGTCATTGTTTTGCCTCCCATCGCACCCCTCTTAGGGGGCTTCGCCTTCCCCGTTAACGGCGGGAATTTTGAATTTGCAATCATTTCGCTGGTCATCTCAACATTGACAATCTCCGCCACTGTTTTTTCCATCTCCAGATGCCGGGCGCTCGGCACAGCCAAGGCATTGATTGTTCTTTACTGGTTTTGGAGTTTGTTCCTGTTGGGCTTGAGTGTATGATGACAGGAAAAACCGGACCAGCCACAACCTCCCATGCGCCGTCGCAAACCAACCCGCCACTTTCAAAGGACTTTCAATCCATGAACTATCTACGAAACAACTACCTTCGCGGACTTGCAACTCCACCAACCCGCGAGTGGCAAGCCACACTCCTCATTACAACCATCTATATTCTATGTGCGCTTGGGGCGAATACC
The DNA here is from genome assembly GCA_021733795.1 of Akkermansiaceae bacterium. Classification (GTDB taxonomy): domain Bacteria; phylum Verrucomicrobiota; class Verrucomicrobiia; order Verrucomicrobiales; family Akkermansiaceae; genus Luteolibacter. The sequence goes on from JAIPKB010000278.1 coordinate 1,246, forward strand.
CTGTTCGGGCTCTTTCATCCGCTCTATAACCCGGGAGAAGATCCGATCCGCCTGGCGCTGGTGCTGGTGGTCTTCCCGACATTTCTTGAAGAGTCGATCTTCCGGGGAATGCTCATCCCGATCGATACCTATCAGAAGGGACGGAAGGCCATCGCCTTCCGCGTGCTGGTCAGCGCGTTGGCCTTCACCATCTGGCATCCGCTCAACGCGCTGACCATCAATCCAACGGCTCGCCCGATTTTTTGCGACACCCGGTTTCTGCTCATCGTATTTGTGTTAGGTCTGGCCTGTGCCATGGTCTATATCCGCTCGAGGTCGCTCTGGAGTGCGATTGTTGTCCACTGGATCACGGTGGTGGTATGGGTGATGTTTCTGGGCGGACGCAACATCGTTGCAGGAAGGTAGATTTTCAAGACCCCGAACTTCCGCGAAAATGGAACCTGAAACATCATGAGAACCTGGAAACTCCGCCTTGCCATTCTACTCGGCATCCTTGCCGCCGCCAACGCGCCCACTTTCCTATATTTGCACGGCAATACCCACAACAACAGCACTCATCCGGAACATGCCCAACGACTGTACCAACTGGGCTATCATGTCCTGATGGTTGGCCAAACAACTATACGCCGCCGCACCCGAACCCAAAACGTTGCTCCTCATCAAGGGCGCTGGCCATGCCAATTGCGGAGCAATCGGTTGGGTCGACTACGACGCTGCGGTGATGGCGTTCGTCCAAACCCAACTCAACCGCTCAAGCAGTCAGTGATTTCGACCTCGTCAGGCCGCTCGGTCCTTGATCCGTCCCGCACCATTTCCACCCACTAACCCGCCATGAACGCATTTCCCAAAACAGCATTCCGCAGCCCCCTCCAGCCGCTTCCGTGCGCTCAGGATGAGTCTTCAAACCCATCTCTTCGCTTCCTTCGAGCAGGAGGATGGCGTAGCTTTCCGGGCGTGATAAGCCGTCTTGCCACCCTTGTCATCTCGCTCGGGTTGTGCTGCGCCGGCGCGGTTGCGAAGCCAAGCGCCACCGACCTGATCGATCCCCAGAAATTCGAGGAATACAAGGCCAAGGCCGAAACAGGCGACGCCGCGGCTCAAATCGCGCTCGGAGATTGCTACCTCGACGGCACGGGCGTGGCGAAGAACGAAACGGAAGCGGTGGAGTGGTTTCGCAAAGCTGCGGCACAGGGGGATGCAATCGCCCAATTCAAACTCGGATTCTGCTACAGTCGCGGCAAGGGCGTGAAACAAGATGATGCGGAAGCCGTAAAATGGTTGCGCATGGCTGCCGAGCAGGGTCACGCCACGGCTCAATACATTCTCGGACGCTGCTTCTATCAGGGGCTGGGCGTGGCGCGGGACGAAGTGGAGGGCTACAAGTGGACACTCCTGGCGGTGAAGCAAGGGGACACTTCTGCAAAGCAAGCCATGACCCTGCTGGAACCCAGATTGACTCAGGCCCAACGGACTGAGGGACGGCAGCGCGCCAGCACTTTCAAGCCTCTCGTCGGCCCGGGTGTGGCTCTGCCACCCGCCAACCGAGAGATCCTGCGCATCGTCGTGCTCCCGTTCCACAACGCGACCGGTGATGCCGCGTGGGACGCTTGGCGGCAGGCATTGCCAGCCCTGGTGCGGATGCGCCTGAACGGGGCCGAGTTCACGCGCATCCCCGGTTGGAAGACGATCCAGCCCGCGCTGGTGCATGCGGGCTGGACCGCCGCCGGTGCGATGGACGCCAAGCTGGCCCGGCAGCTCGCACAAGAGTTGAACGCCGACGTTGCGGTGTGGGGTAGTTTCCGGCATCTGCCGGAGGGCTGGTCGCTCGATGCCACAGTGATTCATCCCAATTCGGAGGCGGCACCGACGGAACTCCATTTCAACTCGCGACAATGGTTGGAGCTGACAAACTGGTTCGCGCTGGGCTTGGCGAAACAGTTGTACCGCCCCATCGCCGCGGATGAGCAGGAGCTTTGGAAGCTGCAACTGACCGATTCCGAGAAGGCGGCTGATGGTTTGGCCAAAGCCATCGCGCTGGAGGACCTGAAGGCACCGGCAGCGGAGCAGGAGCAGGCTTGGCGAGACGTGCTGGCCACGGATCCGCGCTGCGGTTTTGCCCATGCGACCCTATGCGCGCTCCTCCGCGAAACCGAACGCAAGGACGACTGGGACAAGGCCGTTCGCGAGTTTGTCCGGCAACAGCCCCACTCATGCGGCGCGCATCTGGCACTCGCCCGTTGGCGGTGGGCAAGTGACGACAAGGAAGGTGCTGAGCGGGAGAGTCGCGAAGCACTGGAGCTGCACCCGGCCTGTCCCGAAACGCTGCTGGGCATGTTCGCGATCCTTTCTAAAGCTGGCCGATGGGTGGAGTTGACGAAAATACCCGAACAGGCTCGCACCGATCACCCCCATGATCCTGCGACCGCGGCTTTCCTGGCGGCGGCCCGGGCCCAGAGCGGAAACGGGTGGTGAACCCACTCGGAATCACGCCCGAGATCACCGCCGAGGCCAAGCGTTTGACGGCCGGTTTGACTAACGACATGCTGCGGGCCTGGGCTCTCTTCGCTGAAGTCACACGCCGCGGGCGCGGTGCCGGCGACGGCGGGCACCGCACGGCGGATGAGGCATTGCAGGCCTCCGCCGATCCGCAAGCCCGGTTTTTGTGTCAGGAATACGCGACGCTATATGTGGCGCTGGCCCGCGCGGTCGGGCTGGATGCATGGCTGGTTCATATCGAGCGTTGCGCGGACGGATCTGTCGGTTACCACGATTGCGCGGCACTGTTTGTGGAAGGACGCGGGGTGCTCGTTGACCCGACGTGGCGAGCCTTCGGCATCCGGCGCGAAGCGTTCGCCGTGCTGGATGACGTGCAGGCCATTTCGCACCAAGCCATGCAACCGAGTGGCGGCACGCCCGACTTACAGCGCCTGTGGATGGGCTTGAAGCTCAACCCCGAGGATCGATGGACGCGCTTGCAGTTCGTGCGCGGCATGGCGAAAGCCGGGGAATCCGAGACTGCCGCCGCCGAACTACAAAAAGTGCGGGCGGCCGGCACCGAAAGCTGGGACATTCACGAAGCGACGGCAGCACTCGAGATGGCTCGCGGACGCTGGCAGTCGGCCTTGGTGGAGTTGCAGCGGGCTCTCGCGCTCAATCCGGGCAGTGTGGTCGTTCACGGCGCCTTGGTGACTGTTTACAGCCACTTGGGAGATCATGCCAAAGCCACCGAGCACAAGGAACGGGTATTGGCGTTGGACCGGGGCGAACTCTCGCAGGACAGCCGGCGTCGACTCACCCTGGAAAACGCCGTCATGAAAGCCTCCGCCCGGGCCAGTTCGGGCGATCCCGCCGTGCTAGCGGAGTTGCAGAAGCAGGCCAAGGGCGGCGACTTGGCCGCACAGATGGCCCTGGCGCAGGCGTGTGCCGAGGCGCAACCGCCACGGCCCGCTGAAGCCGTGCGCTGGCTGTTGCTGGCGGCCGCACAGAATGACGCCCAAGCACAATACAATCTGGGCTACTACTACGCCAATGGGGAAGGCGTAGCGCTGAACAAGGTGGAAGCCTACAAGTGGTTGCTGCTGGCGGCGGCGCAAGGCGACGAAAAAGCAAAGGACAGCGCATCGCTGCTGGAATTGGAACTGACGGAGGCCCAAATCGCCGAGGGCAGCCGCTGGGCGACAAACTTCAAGCCGCTGGAGCGGACCCAGCCATGAGGCCAATAACAACCCTTTTTCCGCGCCCTCCGGCCCGGCCACCGGCCCCTTCAAAGGCCTTCACCAAAAAAAACCATTTCCTAGCAGTATTATACTATGAATGATTCGAGATATTCCGAGAAAGATAATGATAATGACTCTACCGATAGAGTTCAGAGAACAAAGGGGAACCAAGAACGGCGGCCTACTCCATCCATGAGAAGAGTCAAGGCTCGACATCCTGTTTGGTATTATAACCCATGGTAAAATATATTTTCTCAAAACGAACAGAATCCATCATTCGACATACACGTGTTTTTTCCTCGCGGTCAGCCTGGATGCGACGATGGTTACTTCTTCTCGCTCATGACCTTCAAGGTGACGGGGTTGCTGGCGACCCTGACCTCTGTGAATCCATTTTGGAACGGGTCGACGATCACAATGATGTTACCATCCGCATCGCGGCGGGGTGCTTCGCCCCCCCGGCCCACCTTGAACAAGGCACTCAAAATGAGACGGATCTCGTATTCGCCGGGGTGGGTGATGAGCCAGCGGTTCATCTCACGATGACCGTGTTTCAGATCCGCAATGACCAAGTCCCTGGACCCGCCGGGAGCGATGCTGACGGACCTCCCCAGGCGGTAGTCCGCAGCCATGAGATTGCAGCAGGATATATCCTGTTTGCCGACTGTTCCACCTGCCTTGCCACGAGTTTCCGCGCCGCCTCGAGTTGCTGAATTTGGCCGGCTTTTAGCTGGACGGGTTGCGGAGGCAGGAGAGTCACCTGGATCGGTGATGTCTTGTCCGCTCCGGCGGATCCAACGGGTTCCGCCTGCGGCGAGGTGCCTCCGGTGGGCGCGCACTGGCTCAGTAGCAGCACGCAAGGCAGGATCAGGGTGGCGAGGAGGCGGCAGCCTGGAGTTTTCATCGCTTCTGGTGACTGGTTGATCAGCCCGTTCGCCCATATCATCCGGATTCAGCGGGAAAGGTGACGCGATTCCTGCTCAGAAAAACTTTTTTATGTTCCAATCTGGTGTTTTTCGAAATTCCGACGTATCCTGTGGCGTTGGTCTCGGATCGGAGGGATGCGGCGACGGATTTCCTCAGCCTCCGATGTTCCTCCCCGTTGGCCGCTCCGTGATGACCCAAGTCGAATCTCCCATCGGGTCAGCGGGCCTCCTTTGGAAGGCAGACTCATGAAATCAGATGCCAGCCTGAACACAGCCATGACCGATCCGCCCACCTGCCCGGCATGTGGTGCCCCGCTCGCGCAGGGGAACCCCAGTGGCATGTGCCCGGCCTGCCTGTTGCGTGCGGCCATGGGGGGCGCTTCATCGCAGGACCCGGCTCCCGACGAAGCCGATACGGCGCAGTGGCCGCCCACCCTGTCGGAACAACCCGGCACCCGGATCGGCCATTACAAGCTGCTGGAGCAGATCGGCGAGGGCGGTTTCGGCGTCGTCTGGATGGCGGAGCAGGAGGAACCGGTGCGCCGGAGGCTCGCCCTCAAGATCATCAAGCTGGGGATGGACACCCGTGAGGTCGTCGCCCGTTTCGAGGCCGAACGGCAGGCGCTCGCGATGATGGAGCACCCCAACATCGCCAGCGTCTTCGACGGCGGCGCGACCGCCACGGGCCGGCCCTATTTCGTGATGGAACTGGTGAAGGGCGTGCCCATCACCTCCTATTGCGACGCCAACCAGCTCACCACCCGCCAGCGGCTGGCGCTGTTCATCGAAGTCTGCCATGCGGTGCAACACGCTCACCAGAAAGGCGTCATCCACCGCGACCTCAAACCGTCCAACATTCTGGTCACCGTCAAGGACGACCGGCCGGTGCCCAAGGTGATCGACTTCGGCATCGTCAAAGCGACCCAGACGACACTCACCGAGAAGACCCTCTTCACCCGTCTCAACCAATGGCTCGGCACGCCCGCCTACATGAGCCCGGAACAAGCGGGCCTCGGCAGCCTCGACGTGGACACCCGCAGTGACATCTATTCATTAGGGGTGCTGCTCTACGAACTGCTGACCGGCCGCCCGCCCTTCGACCCGGAAACGCTGCTGGCCGCCGGCTACGATGCGGTCATGCGGGTGATCCGCGAGGAGGAGCCGCCGAAACCCAGCACGCGGCTGAGCACACTGACCCCGG
>JAIPKB010000016.1 GCA_021733795.1 Akkermansiaceae bacterium
CCTGTCTCCTGTCTCCTGTCTCCTGTCTCCTGTCTCCTGTCTCCTGTCTCCTGTCTCCTGTCTCCTGTCTCCTGTCTCCTGTCTCCTGTCTCCTGTCTCCTGTCTTAGCAACTGCCCCCCATCACGTCCAGCTTGACTGGATAATTAAACAAAAAACTCAATCAATCCAATTATTCCATATACTTTTCCTCTTTTTCCCTTGTGCTCACAGTTGGGAAATTTTATCCTCCGGGATTCTGCGAATCTTCCTTGAGCAAACCATGTGGGTCAAGCCCCCGGCCTTAAGGCCAATTTCCCGGCAATAATCAGCGATTCAGTGTGTGGCGTCGGCCTCATGCCGGATCTTCGAGCAACCCCCCGTCAGTCCCATGAAACATTCGCCCCTCCCTTGTCCCCTCGTCGTTGCAGCATCCATCCTGCTTGCTACTGCATGCCACCTGGAAGCCGCCAGCAATGTCACCGTCAGTGACGCCCCGACCTCGGGTGGCACCTTCAACTCGGGCAACCCGAACGTCTTCACTCCCACCGCTGCCGCCGCCGTGGCGGACAAAAACGCCATCCAGATGTCCCTGAATGATGGTATCCCGGTCACCGTCGGCAGCGCCAGCGCGGCGGGTGGCGAAGGGGATCTCACCGTCGCCAGCCCGATCGCCAAGACCGCCGGAGCCGACAGCACCCTCACCCTGGATGCCTTCCGCGATCTGGCGCTCAACGCGGCGGTTTCCTCGAGCATCGGCAAGCTGCCGCTGGCGCTGACCGCCGGGCGGGCCATCGCCTCATCAGCACCAGTTGCCTCCAATGGCGGCGACATCACCATCGACACCGTCCAGCCGTTCACGCTCGGTGGCGCGCTCAACGCCGGAGCCGGGCAGGTCCTGCTGCAGTCCGGCAGCCTCGCATCCGCCACTCCGCAGACCGTCACCGCCGCCAGCGTGCAGGTCGCCAGTGGTGCGGCTTGGAACACGCGGCGTCATCTACGGTGCCAGGTGGAGTACGGATCTGTCAGCGGGGAGTTGGCAGGCCCTGCCGGACCTCGGCACCGGCCTGAACCACATCTTCATGGTGCCGATCGAGGCCCGCGCCGCGATCTACCTGCAACTGACGGTCACCCAACCGTGAGTGCCCATCATCAGGGTTTCACTCGGCGCGAGACGCACCGAAGACGGCCTGCGGCGGGACGCCACAGCCACGACGGCCTGCGGCGGGACCCCACAGCCACGACGGCCTGCGGCGGGACGCCACAGCCACGGTGGTGGCGGCGGAGGTGCGGGAATTGGTGGGGGAGGTGCCTTTCCGCGCCAGACCGCGCCGAATTGGCGGCCTTTTAGGCACCCTGAACGAAACCCATCACTGGCTGGACGACGCAGAAGTCAGCCGCAGACCTGCGGGTGGAGGTTTTTGTAGGATTTCACCTACCCAATGCCACGGTGAATTCCTCCACGCTCACCCCCGCTTGTTTCAGAATCCCACCGAGTGTGGCGGTTTTGATTTCCGCGTGCATGGGAACCACACAGCCGGATCCGCCACGCCGCATCACCACATGACTGCCGCGCTGGCGGGCCTCCTCGAATCCCAGGTGCCCGAGCGCCTTGCGGCATTCTTTGCCGCTAACAACCGGCAGCTTGGGCATGGGAAACTTCGAAACAGGTTAAAACCGCAGGGTGTTTGGATGTCATCGGGAAGACCTCGAGATAGAGTTCCGTGGCCTCCCGCAGGTTGGCCATGGCCTCGTCGAAGGTCTGGCCCTGGGTGGTGGTGCCCGTTTCCGGATTAAAGGCCACATAGCCGCCTTCTTCGGCTTCGGTGATGACAGCGCTGAAAATCATGGCTTGAGCATAGCTTGGCAAACTCCCATTGCAAGTATTTACGTCACTCATTTACGTCACTCGGGGCTTGGCGCTTGCAATTTGAGCGAGGGATTTAAATGACAGTCAGTCGCTGACCCCATTAGGGTTCCAGCAGCGCCCGGACGGTGGCGGGGTCGAGGCCGGTGGCGAGGTCGGTGTTGGCGAGGATGCCGGCGGCGAGTTTGCCTTTTTCCTGCTGCAACTTGTGGATGCGCTCCTCAACGGTGTCCTGGCAGAGCAGTTTGTGGACGAACACCGGCTTGTCCTGGCCGATGCGGTAGGCGCGGTCGGTCGCCTGGGCCTCGGCGGCGGGATTCCACCAGGGGTCGTAGTGGATCACGGTGTCGGCAGCAGTTAGATTGAGGCCGGTGCCGCCGGCTTTCAGGGAAATCAGGAACAACGGGATCCTGCCGGTCTGGAAATCCTCCACCAGCTTGCCGCGGTCCTTGGAGGCACCGGTGAGTTTCAGATAGGGCACGCCCGTGCGTTCCAGATGCTCGGCGATCAGCGCCAGCATGGTGGTGAATTGGGAGAACAACAGGATCCGGCGGCCCTCCTCGACCAGCAACTCCAACAGCTCGGTCAGGAAATCGAGTTTCGCGGATTCACGGACGTGGTGGGAGAACTCATCGGGCAGCAGGCGGGGATCGCAACAGATCTGGCGGAGTTTGAGCAGGGCATCGAGGAAGACGATCTGCGATTGTCCCAGGCCGCGGGCGGCGATCGCCTGGCGGACGCGCTTGTCCATGGTGGCGCGGACCGTTTCGTAGAGGTCTTTTTGCGAGGTGTGGAGTTCGATGAGGTGGACCAGCTCGGTTTTGGGCGGGAGTTCGGTGGCCACCTGGTCCTTGGTGCGGCGGAGGATGAGCGGGCCCACGCGGCGTTTGAGCGCCTCGTTGCGTTCGGCGTCGCCGTCCTTTTCGATGGGTTTGCGGTAGCGGCTGTTGAACAGCTCCTCGCTGCCGAGGAAGCCGGGAATCAGGAAGCGCATCAGGCTCCACAACTCGCCGAGGTGGTTCTCGATCGGCGTGCCGGAGAGGCAAAGCCGGTTGGCGGCCCGGAGTTTGCAGGCGGCCTGGGCGACCTTGGCCCGCGGGTTTTTGATATTCTGCGCCTCATCGAGCGCCACCAGGTGGAACGTCACCGTGGCAAGTTTGGCGATGTCCCGCTGGAGCAGGGCGAACGAGGTGAGCACCAGATCGGCGTGGGGGATCGAGCGGAAGTAGCGGCCGCGGTCCGGCCCGGCGAGGACCAGCACCCGGAGGGTGGGGGTGAACTTGAGCGCCTCCGCCCGCCAGTTGGGCACCACCGAGGTGGGGGCCACCACCAGCGCGGGGTTCCCGCCGCTGCGTCCGGAGTCCTTTTCGGTTAGGATGTGGGTGAGGGTCTGGAGGGTCTTGCCCAGGCCCATGTCATCGGCCAGGATGCCGTGCAGGCCGTGGGTGGCGAGAAACTGCATCCAGCGGAAACCCGCGAGTTGGTAGTCGCGCAGGGTGGCCCGCACGCCGGCGGGGGGCGGCAGCGGCTCGATTCCGGAGAAATCCCGCAGTTTGGCGGCCAGCACGGAAAGTTCCGACGGCGGGGTCACGCCCAGCTCCGCCATCCCCGCCACGGCGGCCGCATCCAGCAGGTGGAGCCGCGCGCGGTCCGGGAACCTCGGGTCCAACAACGCCGCCAGATGGTGGAGGATGAGCCGCACCCGGCCGACCGGCAGGCGCAGGGCGTCGCCCCCCGGCAACGGCACGTAAACATGGCCGGAGGACGGACGGTCCAGCGTTTCCTGGAGGAAGTCGCTCTCTAGCAACCTGGCCAGGATTGGCAGCAGGTCGTGGCTCTGGCCGGCCACCTCGAAGCCCACCGACAGGCTGAACCAGCCGCCGGACTCGGGCTCCAACGTGCTGTCCCAGGCGTCCGGATCGGCGGCGAACACCCGGTGGCCCACATTGTCATCGATGATGACCCGCCACCCGGCCTGCTCGAGGCGCTCGACCATTTCGCCGCGGAACTGGAACCAGAAATCGTCGATTGGGACGCGGCCCGGATCGGGGAACCAGAGGTCGGTTTCCGGTTCGCGGGCGGAGGGTCTGCGGTGGAGGTTGAGGATGAAGCGCCAGGCCGGGTTGGAATGGAGTGACGAGAGGCCGGTATCGCGGAGTTGCTGGACGGCGGTGTTTTCGGCCGCGGCATCGTGGATGAGGGTGGCGGAGCCGCCGTCCGGGCGGGTGACGGTGCTGGTCCAGTCCGGTGCGGCCGAGCGCAGCGTGCTACGATGGACATCGTAGATGGCGGTGGCGGTGGCGGAGATCCAGAACTCCGGCTCCGGCTGGCCGAGCGATTTGAGCAGCAGCCGGGTATTGCGATCGGTGGGTTGGCGGGTGACGTGCAACTCGAATGCCGGCTGAAACGTCAACTGCGGCAGGTCGGGCGGGGGCTCCTTGGGCCGTTCACGCGGCCGGGGCAGGCTGGCGGCGACGGCGGCGGCCACGGTCCGCCCGGCGAGGCGCTGTGGGTCGCGTTCGCGAGAAGCCTTGAGCAGAATGGCGGCGGCATGATGGCAGTAAGCCCCCACTTCACACGAGCACGAGCTTTCCAAATCCCACGTACTGCCGCCACCCCAGGCATTCACCTCGGTTTCCTCGCCGCCAACGGTGGCGGCCAAGGTGACGGAATCCACGCCGGCAACCTCCAACCGCAGGTCGCGGACCTTGGAAACCAGCGATCCCGCGGCAGCGAGCAGCTCGTCATCGAAGCGGTCCCGCCAACGGCAGTCATGAAGCAGAGTATGGATGTCCGGAGCGTCTGGCACGGGTTGCGCGGGAGCCTAGCCCCAAATCCGCCCGATGGCCAATCGAAATGACGGGATTGGCTTGGCAAGCCGAATCGCTCCGGGTAGGCTCGGCAACCGCCACCACCCATGTCCCTGCAAGAACTGCTCAACGGCCTTCCCGTGATCGCCAGCCTCGTTGTCATCGAGGGGCTGCTTTCCGTTGACAACGTGTTGGGAATTGCCGCGCTGGCCAAGGAACTTCCGGTTCGCCAACAAAAGATCGCGATCCGGCTGGGGCTGGCGGGTGCCTATTTGTTCCGGGTGGTGGCATTGTTTTTCGTGGCCCAGCTGATCGCCAACACCTGGGTCCGCTGGCTGGGGGCCGGCTACCTGATCTGGCTGATGTGCGCCCACCTGACCCGGCATGACGCGCAGGAGGGAGCCGGCAAGTCAAAGGTAGTGGCCGCGTCCCTGGCAGGAGCCCTGCTCCAAATCGGCCTGATGGACCTGAGCCTGAGCATTGACAACGTGATCGCGGCGGTGGCGCTGGCACCGAAGGACCCCGCCACCCAACTGCCGGTGATGTGGCCGATTTACGCCGGCGTGTTCATTGCCATCCTGGCGTTGCAGGCGATCGCACCCCACGCGATGAAGCTGCTCCGCAAATACCCGGTGCTCGAGCCCACCGCGTTCATCCTGATCGGGCTGGTGGGTGGTGTCCTGATCTACGAGGAAGCCTATCACCTGATCATCGGCGAGGTGCTCCACATCCCGCCTTATTTCAAATTTGTGGTGATCTTGGGAGTGATCTGGGTGGCGCTGTTGTATTCGGCGAGCGACCGCGTGCGGCGACTGCTGCGGCCGCTCATCCGGATTGCCAAACCGCTGATGCGGGCCTTCGCCTGGGTGGTCGGTTTGTGCTTCAGACCTCTGGTCTGGCTGGCCGTGCTGGCCCGCAACGCCTGGGGAAATAAAGAGGCCTGATTCTCTAGCGAGGCTTCGCCTCAGACCCAAGACGACAAGACCCAAGACCCAAGACGAAGAATTTGACCTAACGACAACACATTCCAGGTTTCAAGGACTCGAGCTGGCACTCCTACGAGAAACTCAGCGCGTCCATGTCAAACACCACGGTGACATCCTCCGGCAGACTGGTCCGCCCGAGCACCGCCTGGACATGCCGGCTCAACGCCCGCGCCCGGGTGGCCCGCAACACCAGCTGGAACCGGAACTGACCGTGGGAGCGGGTCAGCGGAGCCGGCAGCACCTCGCCTAACATAATCCCTTCCGGCAGGTTCTCCTTGAGCCGCAAGTGCAGGGTTTGCAGCGTGAACTCCGCCCGCCGCTCGTGATTCGACCGCGCCGTAAGCACCGCACAATGCCCATACGGCGGAAACCCGAACTGCCGTCGGCACTCCAACTCCTGCTCGGAAAACCCGTCGAAATCATGCCGCCGCGAAAACTGGATCGACGGTGAATGCGGGGTGAATGTCTGTACGATCACCTCGCCCTCGACATCGCCGCGGCCCGCCCGGCCGGCCACCTGCGTGAGCAACTGGAATGTCCGCTCACCCGCCCGGAAATCCGGCATGTGCAGACCCAGGTCCGCATTGAGGATGCCCACCAGCGTCACATTCGGGAAATGCAGCCCCTTGGCAATCATCTGGGTGCCGATCAAGATATCAATCCGGTGGCTCTTGAACGCGTTGAGCGTATCGCGCAGCGCGTGTTTACGGCGCATCGCGTCGGCATCGATCCGGGCGAATTTCGCCTTGGGCAGCAATTTCGCCAGCACTTCCTCCACCTTCTGCGTGCCATACCCCTGCAGGATGATCGCCGGATCCCGGCACTCCGGGCACTTCCGCGGCACCACCGCCTGATGCCCGCAAACATGGCACACCAGGCGCTCGTCCGTCCGGTGATAGGTCAGCGCCACCGCACAATGCGGACACTGGCAGACATGCCCGCAGGCCGGGCACTGCAGCGACCGCGCGAAACCGCGACGGTTGAGAAACAGGATCGACTGCTCGCCACGCTCCAAGCGCTGCTCCAGCCCGGTCCGCAGCGGATCGGATAGAATCGGCGACGCCCCCTTGTGCTTGGTCGCCTCCAAGCGCATGTCCACCACCCGCACCATCGGCATCGACTGACCATCCACCCGTTCATCGAGCCGCAGCAGGTCGTATTTCCCCAGCTGGGTGTTGTGCCACGATTCCAACGACGGGGTGGCGGACCCCAGCACCACCGCGCACGGTTCGAACGCGGCCCGCAGCACCGCCACATCCCGCCCGTGGTAACGCGGTGGATTTTCCTGCTTGTAGGTGTTTTCGTGCTCCTCATCCACCAGGATCAACCCCAGCTCCGGCAGCGGCGCAAACACCGCCGAGCGCGCCCCGATCACGATCCGCGCAATCCCCTTGCGGATCCGGTGCCATTCATCAAACCGCTCGCCCTGCGACAAATGCGAATGCAACACCGCCACCTGGTCGCGCATCGCCGCGAAACGCGCCTTGAACCGCCGCACCGTCTGGGGCGTCAGTGATATCTCCGGCACCAGCACCAACACGGATTTCCCAAGCTCCAGCGCCCGCTGGGCCGCCTGCAGGTAGACCTCGGTCTTGCCCGAACCGGTCACACCTAACAATAAGATCGGTTTCGAGGCCGCCGGCTCCGCAACCGCCCGCAAGACCTGCTCCAGCGCCACCGCCTGCGCCGGATTGAGCACCAGCGGGGTGGACTCCACCTCCTCCGGATCCTCATCCTCCGCCGCATCCGGATCCCGCCTCACCTCCTCGCTTTCCATCCGCACGATCCCCGCCTTTTCCAGCGCCTTGAGCACCGGGGCGCTGCCATCCCCCAGCTCCGCCACCGCCAACCTGCCATCCTCAGCCCCCTGCAACAACACCACCACCGCATGCTGCCGCGGCGCCCGTTTGGCCAGCTTCGCCAGCATCTCCTCCTCCACCGTCCCGGCCAGCACCGCCACCCGCCGGGTTTTGGCGGAGTTTTCCTCCGTCCGCACCGCCTCCGGCAACAGCGAGCGCACCACCGCCTCGATATTACATCCATAGTAGTCAGCGATCCACTCCCCAGTCCGCAGCAGACAGGCGGTGATCAACGGCTCCGGATCCATCAGCTCCTCGATCTCCCGGATCGCGAAGTCCCCCTGCACCGGCTCCCCCACCGCCAGCACCGTACCAAGCGCCGACTTCCGCCGCAACGGCACCCGCACCCGGCACCCCGCCCGCACGTCCATGCCCTCGGGAATGGCGTAGTCAAACACCATTTCCGAAGAACCATCGATCAACACCCGCGCCGTCACGCCCCCACCCTGCCCCAACCACCGCCACCGGCCAAGGTGAAAATATCCGGATTTCCAACCTGAAGAGCCTCGGGCGGGTCAAATCGAGAGGCAGGTGGGGAAGCAGCAAGCACCCGAAGCAGTAAAGCATTGCCAACTGCTGCGGGTCGCTGCTTTCCTGGAGGCTGGTGGCATCGGGTTGATTGACTAAATTCTCGTCCTGTCCACCAGAGTACGCCAATTCTGACAAGACCACGCAAGTGACGGCGGAATCTTCGGAATCGGAGCACCAGCCAAACATTTCTTCGCCAGTCCCTTGGCCGCCTCGGCCACATGCCTACCTTGCTTTAGTCGCGGTCCCTCTTTGGATTCGTCGGTTTCTCCGCCGCGAAGGAAATCAATCCAGTTTTCGAGACGGTCCTTTGCAAAAACAAAAACCACCTGTTCAAACTGCTCCCCGGTGATTCCCGCGTCCTTCGAAACCGACCAAAATGCGTCCTTCAACTGGTCGCCATTGTCCATGTCGTGGTCAAGGTCGGCCCACACCATAAGAGTCGTATGCCCGCCTCTATTCAAACATGCTTGAAGCTCACCGGGCATTCTCGATATCAAAGTCTTCCTCCCGCCGCAATCCACGGGTCGGACGATATTGTTGCCCTCCCAAGGGCGGATCCATGCAGGCTTCAGAGCCTTCAAAAGACTACGGATGAAGATCGGATCGATACTCCGGCCTTTTTCACCCTCGTGAAGGCAGACGATTTGTGTGCGACTAGACATCGATCCACCCCCTTGCCACGGCTTCGCCGGCGCTGAGTCCATCGGGAACCTTCAAGGGGCCGATGCGCGCCGGCGATGAATGATTGTCCCGCCACAGGTAACACCCTGATTCACTGCCGGCACTGCTGAGGATTTCGGGATGGTGCGAAATCAGAATGGCCTGGTGCTCTTCGTCGAGCAATTCCCTGAGCGAAATCACCCAGGGCTGAAGTTCCGGCAAACCCACATAGTTATCTGGCTCGTCCACCAAGACCGTCTCTATCGCCCCGGTTTCCAATGCCGCCCGGATCATGTAAAGACCTACGAGCATCTTCTCGCCATCTGACAGTTGACTGAGGAAAAGGGGTTCTGCAAACCTCAGTTGCAGGGCTTTGACGTTGAGGCCCACGTTCTCGAGTTTGAAGGACCGGAAATCCGGCCAAACGTCTTTGAGTGAATCGCGGAGTGCATCCGTCCAATCCTGTTCTTGGGCGAGAAATCGGTACCAGGAGACCACATTGATCAATGCAAGGTCAGGGTGTTGGCTTTCCACTTTGCTCTGCTGGTCGAAGCTCCGAGGACTGGGTCTGAGGACGATCAAGCGGGCGATTGCCATCTGGAGGATTTCAATTTCCCTCCGGCTTCCTGTCGGCTGGATGGAGGCCAGGGCCGCCTGCCGCCAATCCAGCGGAAATCCGCTTTGATTCCCATTGCCCTTTGGAAACCGGACTCCTTCCAGATCCCTTTCAAAAAGGCGCTTCTGATCGCACCACGCTTCTTCACGAATGATGCGCGGTTTCTCGTGGCTCGCCACCTGTTCAAGGTGGATCAGATATTTGAACGTATGGCCTTCCGCAGTCACCTCAATTTCGAACTCCTGCACCGTGCTGGCCAGCCAGTTGGTGAACTCAAGGCTTACAATGTCCCGCTCGCCCTCGCCACCGAGGAAACAATCGCCCGTGCCGAGATTGCGGATGATCCTAATCGCGTCAAAAACCGAGCTTTTACCCGCCCCATTCGGACCGCAGAGAACGCCGAAAGACTCGAATTGAGCCTCAAAGGCGACCAAGCAACGGAAATTGTTGGCATAAAGGCGGGTAATCATGGCGTTATTGTAGCGTGATTGCGACGGACGTCAATCTTCCCGGTGACAGGTTAAATTGCACCCGGCACCCCGCCCGCACGTCCATGCCCTCGGGAATGGCGTAGTCAAACACCATTTCCGAAGAACCATCGATCAACACCCGCGCCGTCACACCCCCACCCTGCCCCAGCCGCCGCCACCGGCAATAGTGCTCCCGCCGTATTCTGTCAAATCCCGCCTTGTCCGCCGGGGGGCCATGGGCTAGGCTCACCGGCAAATGAACCCCCGCAGCATCCTGTTAGGCGGACTTTCCCTGCTTCACGGCGCGTTGTGCGCCGCGCCGCTGGACCAAGAGTGGCAAGCCGTCGCCAAAGCGCTCGATGACAAACAACCGCAGACCGCACTGCCCCTGCTCAAACCTTTGGAAACCGCCGCGTTCAAGCGCAAAGCATGGGGCGATGGCACCAAGGCGCTCCTCATCCGCGTGCGCCTGGAAAACGGACTGGGCTGGGCTGGCACGCTCGACGACACCCAGTCGGCGCGCCGGAGCCAGTGGACACCGGACCCGTTTGCGGCCGATCCGTTCGCAGATGCGGCAGCCCCGGACCTTGACGACGAAGAGGAACCGCCCGCCGGCTTGCCCGGTTGTGTGCGGCAGTTGGAGCAGGAAATCCCCGCGGCACCCGAACCCGTGCGACCGCTCCTCCGCTGGGCGCAGGCACGCTGGCTCCATGCCTATGCCTGCAAAGTCGAGTCCCATACCGGGAGCAGCGACCTGTGGCAGGCCCCCGATCCCGCGCGTTCCGCCACACCCGGACTCGCTGCCGAGCCGATCGAGTCGTGGAATTTCCGGCGCCTGATGACGGAAACCGGAAAGTTTTACCTCCGAGCCTTGGAGGAAAAGTCCCTCCGCACCCCGCCGGTGGCGGCGTTTTCCAAGGTCCTGTCGCCGCGCGGCGCGCTTGGCGACGCCCTGCGGCCCACGCTCTACGACCTCGTCGCCCACTCGGTGCTCGGGTTCCTTGATGACCCCTGGCTGTGGGGCGACGCGCCCGACGACCCACTTCGGATTGCCCCGGCCTCGCCGGCGCTCGCTGATGCGGAGGCTTTTCTAACATGGAGACCGGTGCCTACCCGCGGGTTCTCGCGTCACTACCACTCGCTGCGGATCTATCAGGATCTGCTCGCCTTCCACCGTGCCGATGCCGAACCATCTGCCCGGCTGCACTGCGATCTCGAGCGCATCCGTTGGGCCGGCCGCGCTGCCAAGGGTGCGGGAAGTTACGACCGCCGGTTGGCGGCGATCCGCGCGTTCATCGCGGCCCATGCCACGCACCCGCTGAGTGCCGACGCCCGGCAGGATGAGGTCATCCTGCTGATGATGAAGGACCACGTCACGGATGCCCATGCTGTCGCGCTCGCCGGGGCGGAGGCGTTTCCGCGACATCCGTTCGGGCGGCAGTTGCGGGCGGTGGTCGCCGAATTCGAGGAGCGCACTCTGCGACTCAAAACCCCCGCCGTTTGGCCGCCATCCGGCGAAGACATCACCGTCACCCGGAAGAACTTCAAGCAGGTCTGGTTCCGGCTCTATCCGCGCACTTGGACCCCGGAGGCGGACCTCGCCAATCAGGACGAATCATGGGAGTCCGCAAAAGGCCTTAGGCGCCTGCTCAAATCAAAGCCGGTGCGGGCCTGGGAGGCGACTTTTGACGATCCGGCGGACTACCGCGTTCACACCAGCGAAATGGCCACCCCTGCGGACCTGAAACCGGGTGAATATCTCTTGATCGCCTCCGACCGCAAGGATTTCACGAAGCAGGGAGCCATCGCCACGGTCACCATCACCGTGTCGGGACTGGAATTGGCGTTAGAAACGGACTCACGGGACCGCGCTGACGTGGCGGGCCTGGTGGTGGACACCGTCACCGGCGCACCCGTGGCCGATGCCAAGGTCGAAATGTGGCAGATGTTGAAAAACGCCGATCCCAAGGAAACCTCCGCCGTGGAACGGAAAGAAACCCGCACGGATGCGGACGGCGCGTTCCGCGTGCCGCTGGCGGCCATGCCAAAAGGCGGCAAGGTGCTGGTGCAGGCGTCCAGCGGAGATCACAGGATTCACGGCAATTCCAGCGTTTGGGAACCTTCCCGGTCAACCGTAGCCCCCCCCAAGGACACCCCGGAGCGGATCATCTTCTTCACCGACCGCGGGATCTACCGGCCCGGCCAGACGATCCAATTCAAGGGCATCCTCCACACCATCCGCCATGACGACGAGGAACCCCACGCCATCCCCAACCGCGAACTGACTGTGATTCTAACCGGTCCCAACGACCAGCAATGCGGCGAGCTGAAGGCCGTCACCAACGCGCGCGGCTCGTTCACCGGTTCGTTCACCGCGCCCTCGGGAGCATTGTTGGGAAACTTTGAGATCGCGTCCGGTCAACTCGGCTCGGCCACGGTATCCGTGGAGGAATACAAACGGCCCAAGTTCCAACTGGTCCTCCATCCGCCGGAACAGCCCGCCGAGGTCGGTGGAAAAGTCGTGGTGAAAGGCACGGCCACCGCCTTTACCGGCGCGCCGGTCGATAGCGCGAAGGTCGAGTGGCGGATCGGTCGGGAGGCTTTTTATACCGGCCGGGGCGCGTGGCTGCACGGGTGGGGCTCGCAGGGCACGGAGCATCACGTCACCGGTACCGCCGCTACCGGCACGGATGGCTCGTTCGCCATCGAATTCACCGCCGAGCCCGACGACCGGATGGACGACACCCTGGACCCGGCCTATGCCTATGAAATCCGGGTGACGGTCACCGACCCCACCGGCGAAACCCGCGAGGATACGATCTCGGTTTGCACGGGAAAGACAATGTTCGCAGCTTCATTATTTGTTAGGGAAAGGTGGCAGGAAGTCGGCAAGCCGGTGGTCATCGAGGTGGGCACCCAGACGCACGACGGCGTCGGCTATCCGGCCGCCGGCACGCTCCGCGTCTATCGACTCAAGCAACCGGCGGTGTGTCCGAAGGACGGGAGCGGGTCCGGTGGCCTGCGTTTCTTCGGAAGGTCCTCGGAAACGGCCGATTGGGAGACCGGCGGCATAGTGTGGGAAGGTCCGGTCGCCACTCAAAAGGACGCGTACGGCGACGTGGTGGCGGAGGTGACGGTACCGTTGCCCGCCGGCTGTTTTCGTGCGGAATTCGAAGCGACGGACCTGCGCGGCAACAAGGTGATCGACCTAACCGACATCGAGGTGCTCGATCCGCAGGCCGACCGGCTTGCGATCAAGGTGCCGTTCCGCGTGGCCACTCCTCAGGGATACGGCGAGGTGGGCGAACCATTCAAGCTGTTGTGGGGCAGCGGGCTCGACTCCGCCCGCGCCTGTGTGGAATGGGTCCATCAGGGCAAACTGCTCAAGCGGGAGTGGACCGCCCCCGGCCGCACCCAGCAGGTGCTCACCTTCACGCCGGATGCCTCGTTGCGCGGCGGCTTCGATGTCCGCGTCCGTCAGTTCACCGCGAACCGCTATCAGTCGTTCACGAGCACGATCCACGTCCCCTGGCCTCACAACGATCTTACACTGAAATGGGAGCACTTCACCTCGAAACTCGCACCGGGTGCTGCGGAAACCTGGAATTTGGTGGTCACCGGAACCGATGGCAAACCCGTGCCCGCCGAAATGGTGGCCACGCTCTACGACGCCTCGCTCGACGACCTTGGTGGATACGCGAGTTTCGGCTCCTTCCAGGGGCTCTATCCGACTCAAGCCTACTGGTGGTTTCCAGGGACCGAGTTCGGCGGTCGTTCCTGCTATGCCTCCGACACCGCGCCCTCGAAGCACACCGATTCCGGCGAACTCGCGTCCCCCTTCCGCAATCTGCTCTCCGCCCTCGACGACGCACCGAGCGTGACCAGCCTTTCCTTCCGCAGCAATGGCCGGAGCGCGGATTTCGGCGAGCGGCACGGCATGAGCTTGCTCGATGCCAACGAACTTGTGGGCTACAGTCCGCCGGAACTGCCGAACTCCGTGGGCGGCATCGGCGGTGCATTCGCGGGCGGGGGCTTTCCCATGACTCCCGCAACCCCCCCTTCCCTGCCCGGCCCGGAAGGCGCGCGGTATGAAGCCGAACGCCGCGCGTTGGCCGCCATTCCCGTCCGCAAACAACTCCAGGAAACCGCGTTCTTCCAACCGCTTCTAACCGCTGGTGCCGACGGCAAAATCCGGATCTCGTTCACGATGCCCGAGGGCCTCGGCCGCTGGAGTTTCCTCGGCTTCGCCCATGATGAAAAACTGCGCTCGGGCCGGATCGATGCGGAAGCCGTCACCACCAAAGACCTGATGGTGCAGCCGAACCCGCCCCGCTTCCTGCGCGAGGGCGACACGCTCGACTTCACCGTGCGCGTCACCAACCGGAGTGACCGCGAACAAACCGGCTTGGCGCGCCTCACTCTAGCCGATGCGGCAACCGGCCGCGATCTCACCGCAGCGCTCGGCGTCACCGCGCCCGACCAGCCGATCGCGATTCCCGCCCAACAATCGCGCACGGTAGTGTGGCGGCTCAGCGTGCCGGACGGCACCGGGTTTCTCACCTACAAAGCGGTGGCCACCGCCGGCAACCTGTCCGACGGCGAGGAGAACTGGCTGCCGGTGCTGCCGCGCAAGGAGTTGGTGACCGATTCGCTCGCGCTGCGGGTGCGCGGCACGGGCACCACGGAGGGCGTGCTGGAAACGCTGCGCGACAGCGGCGGGTCAGCCACCTTGCGCCACCACTCGCTGCAAGCGAACGTGGTCTCGAATCCCGCTTGGTATGCGGTGATGGCGCTGCCTTATCTGATGGAGTTTCCGCACGAGTGTTCGGAGCAAACCTTCCACCGCTACTATGCCAACGCACTGGGCCACCATCTCGCCAACTCCGATCCCCGCGTCCGCGAGGTGTTCGAGGCGTGGAGGGAATCCGGTGCTCTAACCAGCCCGCTGCCCCGCAACGCGGAGCTATCCAACATGATGTTGGAGGAAACCCCGTGGCTGTTGGATGCCGCTGCGGAGACCGACGCTCGGCAACAGGCGGGCCGGTTGTTCGACGAACCGCGGATGAGCGAGGAACTCAAGCGCACGCTGGCCAAGCTCAGCGAGATGCGCCGCGAGAGCCCCTTGTGGCCGTGGTTCGAGGGCGGGCCGGAAAGCACGTCGATGAGCGCCGTCATCGTCGCGGGCTTCGGCCGCTTGCGGGCGCTGGGCGTGGACACCGATGTGTCCCTTGCCATCGACGCGCTGCCCGCGCTCGATGTGGATCTGGCCAAACAACACCGCGCCATCCTCAAGGCCGGCAAGCCGAACGCCAACTACCTCGACGGGTGGGTGGCCCAGCGACTCTACGCCCGTTCGTTTTTCCTCAAGGACCGCCCGCTTGAAGGCACCCTGCTCGCGGCGCACCGCTATTTCACCACCCAGGCCCAACAACACTGGCGCACTCTAACGGATCGAGGGGCCGCCGCCCAGCTCGCACTCGCCCTCTGGCGTGGCGGCGACACGGAAACCCCCAAGCTCATCACTCGCGCGTTCCGCGAGACCGCACACAACCACCCGCAGGGCGGCATGTCATGGCCCGCCGTGGCCGGCGGCGGTTGGTGGCTATGGGAGGACCCGGTGACGACGCAGGCGATGATGATCGAGGCTTTCGCGGAAATCGATCGCGATGCCAAGGCGGTGGAGGACTGCCGCGTGTGGTTGATCCAACAAATGCGTGGCAACCGCTGGTCGAGCACGCTCAGCACCGGGATGGCGGCGCAGGCGTTGTTAGCCGATCCACCGTCCGGCGATGCAACCGGCAACGCGCTGCCGCCGTTGTTCTCCACCGCCGCACCGGCGCGGTTGGAACTGGGTGGCGTGGCCGTGGCTCCCGCCGCCGTGGAACCCGGCACCGGCCGCTATCAACACCGCGTCACCGGCGACGCTGTCACCCCGGCCATGGCACGGGTTTCCCTCACCAAACAGGACCCCGGCATCGCGTGGGCCAGCGTCCACTGGCGGTATTTCGAGGATACCGAAAAGCTCGCCGCGCGGGGTTCGGGCGGCTTATTGTTAGAGAAATCGCTGTGGGTGCGCCGCCAAACCCCGCAGGGCGAGCAGCTCGTGCCCGTCGCCGGCCCGGTGCGCGTGGGCGAGGAAATCGTCACCCGGCTCGTCGTGCGCAACACCCGCGCCCTCGAATTCGTCCACCTCAAGAGCGCCCGCGGCAGCGGCCTCGAACCGCTCGCGGTACACAGCGGCTACCGCCGGGATGAGGGTGTCGGCTGTTACTGTGTCACCCGCGACGCGGCCGACCATCGCTTCATCGACCACCTGTCCGCCGGCACGCATGTCTTCGAGGACCGCGCCCGCGTGCAGCATGCCGGCAGCTATCCATGCGGGGTGGCCGAAGTCCGCTGCCTCTACGCGCCCGAATCCGCCGCCCGTTCCGTCGGCGCCCGCATCGAGGCGGTTCGCTGAAATGGGGGGACGGAAGATCTTGAATCGCTTTCTCAGGGGTAAACCCAAGGATGCCGTTTCTACAGCAAGGGACCGAACATGGCGACCGCATTGTTCCAGAGCAGGCGGCGCACGGGCCATTGGGCCACCATCTCCGCCGTGACGGGATGGGAATGGGCCAGGTATTCCGCCTGCCGTTGCCGCACGTCGGCGGTCAGCGCGGGATCGTGGAACAGGATGTTGTTCTCGTAGTTCAACTCGAAACTGCGCCGATCCATGTTGGCGGATCCGATCAGGCTCACTTCGCCGTCCAGGGTCAGCGATTTGGCATGGAGCAGGCCGCCTTCGTATTCGAATATGCGCACCCCCGAGGCTAACAGTTCGGCGTAATAACTGCGACTCGCCGCTCCCACCACGAACGAATCGTTGCGCGCCGGAAAAATAATGGTGGTCGCGACGCCCCGCCGTGCGCTCGCACACAGCGCCGCCTGCATCGCCTCGTCCGGCACATAGTAGGGCGTCGAGATGCAAAGCTCGCGGCGGGCGGCATACATCAGGGTTTCGAAGACCTCGGGCATCGCCGAATAACGCACGGTGGGGCCCGTGCCGATCACCTGGGCGGTGAAACCGGGTTCGCCGGGCGGTAGCGGTTCCCGCAAAATGTCCCCGAGGTCATCATCGACGTGGGCCATCCAGTCGCTGGCGAAAAGGTGTTGGTTCTGGCGGACGACAGGCCCTTCGAAACGCATCATGACATCCACCCAGGGCGCATACTTTGCCTTCACCCGGAACTCCGGGTCGGCGCAGTTCTGGCTGCCGCAATAAGTGAGGCGATTGTCGATCACCAGGATCTTGCGGTGGTTGCGCAAGTCGATCCGGCCTTTCAACGGACGCAGCAGGGGGTTTCCGATCGGCAGGGCCACGGCCATGTGAACCCCCGCCTCCCGCATCGCCTGCCAGTGCGCCGAAGCGGTCATGAGTCGTGAGCCGAGCCCGTCGGCCATCGCCCGGCAGGTCACTCCTCGCGCCGCCGCCCGCTTCAGCGCCTCCACCATCTTGAGCCCGTTATGATCGGTCAGCCAGATGTAGAAGATGAGATGCACGTGTTTCTCCGCGGCATCGATGTCCGCCACCATCGACTCGATCGCCGCATTGGAATCCTTCATCAACTTCGCCCGGTTCCCACCCATCGCTTCGAAGCCATTGACGGAATGGCCCACCCGGAACAGGTGGACGTACCGTTCCGGGATCTCCGGTTTAAAATTGGCGGAGTCCGCTCCCGGAGTCGCCGCCACGTCCGGCATGCTCGCAAGCACCTCACGCATCCGTGCGACCCGCCGTCGGCCGATGCTGGTTTCCCCCAACAGCAGATAGGCGACGATGCCGAAGGCCGGCACCGCGAGGATGACCACCACCCACGCCACGCGGGAAGCAGGCTGGCGGTGCGGGCGCAATATCGCGCGCAGGGAAACAGCGAGATGGGTTAGAAAAAAAAGTCCCGGCCAAACCAGCGCTATGATGTGATCTTCCGTCATATTCTTTCGATATCCAGGGGCTATTCTGCCTATTCCCGCAGCTTTCTGTCAATGCCGATATCACAAACTGGTGCTTGGCGTGCTTGGCCGACGCCTGGGGCCTTGCACCGCTGTATCGCAACGGGTTTGGCCTCGTTACCGTGGCTCATGCCGTCCATCGTGCGACCAGCGGCCACAGCGGATTTATGGAAATCTGCAAACGATTTAGTTGCAGGGCAAAGTGACAATCTTCCAAATCGGAGCTGGAGGACATTGAGGGGGCATCAACCACTGATACACTGAGGACCACTGAGGGCACTGATTTTCATTATGTTCAGTGTTTTCAGGGGTCATCAGTGTGTCAGTGGTAAAATCTTATCGGAGAGGACCCAAATCCCACCTACCGGTTGACCCCTGTCGGGGCCGTGCAAAAATCCGCCCTGACCAGCGGCCGAGGCTGTCGGCCGGGGCTTGACAGGATGGAGAGTTTGCGGTCTGCTCACACCGCATCATGGCTGCCCAATTCAAAGACTACTACGCCACGCTCGGAGTTTCCCGCGACGCCAGTCACGACGTAATCAGGAAGGCGTTTCGCAACCTCGCCCGCAAATACCATCCGGACGTGGCCCAGAACAAGTCCACCGCCGAGGAGAAATTCAAGGAGATCAACGAGGCGTACGAGGTGCTGGGCGATCCCGAGAAACGCGGAAAATATGACCGCCTCGGTGCCCATTGGAACGAAGAGCAAGGTGCCGGTCACGGGGCTGCGGCCGGCCCGGGTGGCGGCCCCGGCCAGGAGTTCCACTTCGGCGGCACGGGCTTCAGCGATTTCTTCGAGCAGTATTTCAGTGGCGGCACCCGCTTCGGGTTCCCCCCGGATGAACGAGGTGGTTTCGCGCATGCAGGCCCCCAGCAAGCGTCCGCTCGCGCCAGGCGGGGCGGCGACGTCGAAGGCGATATCCTGGTCACCTTGGACGAGGTCATGCATGGCACCCTGCGGTCCATTTCCATGCAGATCGTCAACCGCCAACAAGGCGAGACCGCCACCCAGACCTTCCAAGTCAGGATTCCGCCGGGGGCTACCGACGGGCGTCGCATCCGCGTTCCGGGCCACGGCGAACCCGGTCACGGCGGCGCGCCGGCCGGAGACCTCTTCCTGCGCGTGCGCCATGCGGCCCATCCGGATTTCAGCAGCGAGCGGGCGGATCTCTATCATGATCTCGACATCGCCCCGTGGGAGGCCGTGCTCGGCGCGGAAGTCGCCGTGCCCTCGTTAGACGGAACCATCAAGTTGCGGATTCCCGCCGGGGCGGAGAACGGCCAGCAGCTCCGCGTGCGGGGACGCGGCCTGCCCAAAGACAGCACGGGAGAGAGGGGAGATTTTTTCGTCGTGCTCAACGTGCTGCTGCCCACAGCACCCGGCAGCGCCGAACGTGCGTTGTGGGAGCAACTCCGTGACACTTCCACCTTCCGCCCGCGCCCGAACCGCTGACTCACCCTGAACTGACCATGAACTCCGATCCATCCCACCACACCCAGGATTTCCCGGATTCCGATGGGGAAACCGACGTTTGCTACTCCCTCGAAGTCATCGCCGAACTCGCCGGTGTCAACACCCAGACCGTCATCCAATACCAGGAGCGGGGGTTTCTCCGCCCATGCTTCCGCGATGACGGGGATTCGGCGGTGTTTGACATCGAGTGCTTGCGCCAACTCCGCCGCATCGAGCACCTGCGCACCACCTGCGGCGTGAACGACGCCGGCCTGGCGCTCGTCCTCAACCTCCTGCACGAAGTAGAGTGTCTCCGCCAGGAACGACGCCAGATGCTGCGTTTCCCGTGATCAGGAGCGGAATCGCAAGGCATCGGTGCAGGGGGATCCGCTGGCCATCGGCAATCTGGGCATGCTGTATGTGCGTGGAGACGGTGTTAAGGAAAACAAGGTCGCGGGCGTGGCGCTGCTCCTGGTATCCGCCACCCGGGATACTTCACCCGAAAATTTCGCCAGACGGAATATTTCAGCCACTCGCGGCTTGACGGCGGCGATGGTCACCGAAGCCCAAACACTCTCCGATGAATTGACTCGTGCGAAGAACCTGCTGGTACCGCTCGATCAGTACTTGAAGAAAGCAGAGAAGAAATAGCCCATCGCAAGGCGTTCCCACCAACAGAAACGCTCCTGTCTCCGGTGCCGGGCGATTCCGCAAAGCCGAATGGCTCCGCGCTTGATTTCTCACGAATCAAGCTCTCCCCATTCGCACCGCCTTTCGGCGGACAAATCGGCGGACCGAGGCCGGATCCGCCCTACCTTTGAGGAAATTGAACTTGCTTGGCTGTTCTTCCTATTCCCGCTGCTTTCTGTCAATGCCGAATGAGCGGCCCTGGTGTCTAACGGATCTTCATTCCTGTCGTAGCGAATCCGGGGTTATCGGGTCTCAGGGAGTGCACGCTGTCGAGTTTGGCGGAGGTCTGTTGCCTGCCGGTTTCGGTGAAACCAACAATCCGATCCACCACGCCCTGAGCCAGTCCGGCATACAAAAGATCGACGGGCAAGTGGATCAACCTGGCGCCAAGCCTGCCAATCGAGCCCGCCGCCATATCACTGCCGCAGTGGGGACTTGCGAGATAGGCCACCCGCTGAATGTCGGGGTTCGATTTGAACACCAATAGCCGGCGGAGGACGTCCTGCGCCTTCCGATCGACATTGAGCTGGTCAAGCGGGCGGTCGCACAACAACTTGACCATGGCGTCGCCACTGTCACGAATCTGAAGGTCGCTTAGGTTTCCACCCATGCTGTGGCACACGATCACCATGCGTTTCATGTTGGCGCCACCCTGCGAGCCGTAGGCTTTGCGGAACCCTGCGCCCCGCCTCGCGGGTTTCATGAGTCTTCATCAAATCGCGCAACGCCAGTCTGGCCCGGCCTCCCTCGCTGAAACTCACGCAGGCATTGACCGGTAGGGCGTAGCCAATCGCGCTAACAAACGAGTCGTCGTCACCATGCCCGCCTTTCGGGTGATGGCCGATCATGGCTCCCCCACCCCGTCCTGACGCCTGCGGACAAGCTTCACATTCTTCATAAGCATCCGGTCCGCCGGCACCAGGGAGTCGAAAAACCTCGGATCAACCGCGCCCACTCCGCCCGTATCCAGCTCAAAACGATAACTCTGCAACGGCCCGTCGAAACGGGCGACCTTGGACCAATCATGCCCCTCGCGGAACAAGAGGTGAGTCAGCGACGCGCAAGCATCGTTATCGACCAGCCGCAACCGCCGGTTCCCGAATCCTGCCTCGGAGCGAAACGCCGTTGGCCGGGAAAGGCGGGCGGCATCGAGATAACATCCTGTGGCTGCCTGCGGTGCGCTGGCCTGATGGCTTGGGGTTCGTCGGTGGCTCTGAGGACGGGAAGCACCAGGATGATCTCCTGTTTGAGCGGATAGAATCCCGAACGATCCCGGGCCTCGACACAAAGCTTTCGGGACAGTTGGCTGACCCCAAGCTGGTCCAGCCACGCTTCCACTTCATCAGGCTGAGGGCCCTGCAGATCAATCCAAATTCTCGCCTCGGTGCGATGACACGCCGCCGCGGCATCTTCAGAAGCAAGCGGTCTCAGCCGCAGCGTATCATCGATTTCGTATCAGGTGGCGATCATGAGGGCACGTTCATTTCACCAACTCGATCTCACCTGGACGCCAGCTTTGGTCGATCCAGGCTTGTTCGGGTCCATAGATGCGCAGGGCGATGAACCAGCTCTTTCCGGGGATGGTCTGGAGCCAGTTGCCCTCTTTCCCTTCAGGCGCTTTCGGCGAGAAGTAGATGTCCATCGATCCGTCCGCGTTGGTCTTGATCCCTTTGTCCTGACTACCCTTGGTAGGGTAGGGCTGATCGGTCTGGAGCTGCGAGCGGGTTTGGGTGTCATACATGGTGATCGCCCAGAAATCCTTGGCGGGCGGGTTCGGCGGAATGTGGAGTTTGTAGGTCTTGGAGCCATCCAGAACCTTGCCCTCGGAATCGAGCATTCCCATCGAGTAGTCCGATCCTTTGCCGGCCACGGTCATCGCCATTGCTGGAGACACACAGATGTAGCCGAAGTGGAACAGGGCGCGTGGGTCGAGGCGATAGGCACCGTTGCGTGTGAAGGTGGTGTCCTTGTCCGCATAGGCCGTTATCCAGGCATCACTGCCCTTGTAGGTCAGGTTGCCGGGATCACGCGGGAAGTAGCTGATGGCGCGGGCGGCGGCGTTAGCAATCGCGGCGGCGTCCGTCAGGATCTTCTTCATGCGGGCATCCGGAGCGAAGGGCTTGCCCTTTTCGATCCCGATCGCTGCCATCATGCCTCTGGCCTCCGGTCCGAGATACGACTCGGGTTCGGTCTGCATCAGTCCATGCAGTTTTTCAAACGCGCTGTAATCATTCGGAAGGATCACGTGCATGTCCTTGCCGGTTACGTTGATAAATTCGGTGGCCGGTGGGGCACCTGCGGTTGACAGCGGGTAGACTTTCAGCGTGCTGCGGATGTTTTTCGATGCGGCTGGGACGGCTTTTTCGATGGGCATGCTCTTGTCGAGATAGCCGCGCATGAACACCCAGACTCCACTGGTTTTTGACGGGACAACGAAGTAGCCATCGGGGACGTCCCCTTTGTAACCGGGAGGAAGAACGAGATACTTGCCGCCCTTGCCCTTGTCGGGGCCTGCGACACCGAGGTCGACCATGTACTTGAAAGCCATGTCGTCGAGGATGCCGAGCATTCCCTGCGGCAGGTCGATCACGGTCGGACCGTCTTTGAGCAGGTCAAGGAAGCCGACCGCATACATGGTCGATGTGTTTCCTGTTAGCAGAATGGACTTGGAGTCCATCAGATTGTCCCAGATACAGATCTTATGGCAGGCGTCCGCGCCCATTGCTTTCTGCCCTTCGCGCAGGGCGTTGACAGAGAGGGCGGGGATCGAGTTGAGATAGACGTTCACGGCCCGCGAGGTGTCGAGGTAGTCGTAAACATTTTTTACGGTCTTCGGCGACGGAACCCCGTCGAAGTAGTCGAGAGTCCCGATGGAGGTTTCCTCGGAATCCGGAGCTGTGTATGCCTTAGGTATCTCGGAGGTCATTTTCATCTTGGGCGGTTCGGCCCAGGCGTGGGTGGCCAACGCGGTGGCGATGGCCGTGGTGATCAGGTGTTTTGTTTTCATGAGATTCGATCGATTGAGGGCTAAATGGCGGCGGCAGAATTCCTGCCGCCGCCGCTTGTGATTCGAGTGACGCAATTACTTCACGAGTTCGAGCTCGCTCGGACGCCAGGTCTTGTCGAGCCAGGGCTCAAGCGGGCCGTACATCCGCAGGAGGATGAACCAGCTCTTTTCCGGAACGGTCTGGATCCAGGTGCTCTCCTTGCCCTTCGGGGCCTTGGGAGCAAAGTAGATGTCATACGAGCCATCCGCATTCGGCTTCAACTCGCCGCTGAGGCTGTTGACGCCCGCGAAGGGTTGATCGGTCTGCAGCATGGAACGGTGCTGCGTGTCGTAGATGGTCACGGACCAGTTGTCCTTGGCCGGCACGTTGGGCGGCAGATGCAGCTTGTAGGTCTTGGCACCGTCGAGTGGCTGGTGTTTCGAGTCCATTCCGACAATGCCGTAGTCCGACCCGACCCCCGGTTTGATTCCTGCCATGGCCGGAGTCACACACACCGCGTTGAAGTGCATCCAGAGGCGGGCATCGATCCGACGAATCCCGTCTTTCAGGAAGAAGCAGTCCTTGTCGGGAAAGGCCATCACCCATTCGCTGTCGGTCTCCGGATAGTAACGATGACCCGGATCACGCGGATAGACGGTGTTGGCACGGGCATAGCCGCTTCCGATCGCCACCGCTTCGGTGAGCAGTTTCTTCATGCGGGCATCGGGTGCAAAGGGCTTGCCCTTCTGAATGCCGATGCCGGCCATCAGGCCGCGGGTTTCGGGTCCGATGAAGGAGATCGGCTCCTTCTGGATGATCTCATTGAGCCGCTCAAAGTAGCTGAAGTCATTCGGCGGGACCGTGTTGTAGTGGACCCCCGACATGTTTTTGAACTCCATCTTCGGAGGGTTTTCCTTCTTCGCCAGCGGATAGACCTTCAGGTTGGCCTTGACGTTGTCGGCGGCCTTCTTGACGTCCGTCGGGTTGGTCACGCTGCCGCGCACGTAGCCCCGCAGGAAGTTCCAGACCACATAGCTCGTGGACTTGACGACAAAATAGCCTTCCGGCACATCGCCCTCGTATCCCGGAGGCAGTACCAGGTACTTGCCGCCCTTGCCCTTGTCAGGTCCGGCCGCACCCATGTCGCTGAGGTAGCGCATGTCGCCGTCATCGAGGATTCCCAACACATCGGGCGGGACCTCGATCACGGTGGGACCGTCCTTGTCGAGATCGAGAAAGCCCCAGGTGTAGAGCGAGGTGTTGTTGTAGGTCAGCACCAGCGACTTGGAATCGCCCAGTTGTTCCCAAAGGACGATCTGGTTGGAATCGCCCATGCCCATATTTTTGCTGCCCTGAAGCAGGCTGTAGGTGGACACGGCGGGGATCATTTCAATGTAGACCTGCACCGCGCGGGCACGGTCCACATAATCGTAGAGCGCATCCTTGGTCCCGCCGATCGGAACTCCGTCGAAGTACTCCAGGGTGCCAATCGGTGTCTCCACCTTGTCCGGGGTGATGACCGACTCCGGAATATCAGTGGTCATTTTCATCTTGGGCGGCTCCGCCCAGGCTTGAGTGGCCAGCGCAGTGGCGAGGGCCGTTGTGATTAGGTGTTTTGTTTTCATTGTTGTATTTTGTTTGTTCGAAAAAAAAGCGCGGCCCGAGGGAGATCGGACCGTTCGCCCCCTAGAACTGGATCTGCATCGATGTTCCCAGAACGATGGCCGTGTCGGCGTCTGGCAGGGCCGACTCGATCACCTGGACGTCCAGGGTCAAGTGGGTGGCCGGAGTGAGCTCGATGTTGTAGAACGCCTCCAGAACGGAAGACGAGTCGGCAATCCCGACGGACTTCAGGAATCGGCCTTTCCGCAGCCTGTTGTAGCTGTAGGCGATCCCCATGGCGTCATTGTCGCGCCCGGAGATGAGCCCCTTGGCGTTGATGCCGCCGCTGATGCTGAGTTCCAACGGGTTAGTATCTTCGTCGGTGTACTGAACACGGGCGAAGACCCCCACCCCTTGCAAATCCTGCCGGCCATTGCCGGGGTCAAGGGCCGGATTCCCGCGATCCTCCACGTAAAGATACTGCCAGAATTCCGCGGATGCGAACCAGGTATCATCCTTCGTGGTCGGGACCAGTTGTCCTTCATCGATATTGAACCGACCATCGATCTCAGAGAAATCCCCGTCCCAACCATACCCCGGCATGATCGTGTAACCGCCCGGCAGGTCACCGAGTTGGTATTGGCCGGTGATGGAGAGCATCGCAAAGAGACCATCGTCGAGATCACCGAACCCGGAGCGGTTGGAGGTATCGGTGCTGGTGGCCACCATGCCGGTGATCGTCAGGTTGGGATTGGGCATCACCACCGCACTCGCCCCCAGAACGCTATAGGGAATGATCAGTGCCGGAGACACGGGCATGTTCAGGTTCTGATTCCACCACTGGCTTCTGCCCCGGCCACCCGCGAATTCGTTGGAGGAGTCTGAGGTGTCGTATTTGCCGAAACTCAAGGCAAAGTTCTCGCTGAAAAACTGCGTGTAGTTGATCACCGGGAGCCAGAGGGCGACATCGTCATCAAAGGACGAGGTGGTCGGATGCCCCGCATCCGTGTTGACCGGCACGAGGGAACTGCTGATCCCGTTGACCGAGCGTCCGTACCGCGAGACGGCCCGCATCTGCAGCAGACCGCCGGGGATCAGGCCCATACGATCGAAATCCACATTGACGTTGTAGTCGATCGTCCCGCCATATTCGGAACCGGTGTCCAGCCCGCCATCCACCACGGACTGGAAATACTGGTTGTAGCTGATATCGAAAGTGAGCCCCTTCTCGGCCCACTCGGTCCGTTTGCCTCCGAAATCACCCAACACGTAAGCACGTTCGAGGAAGTCGCCGGAGTAGTCGGGCAGAGGCAGGATGCCGCTGCTCTTCTGCGCGGCTTCTTCGTCACCCGCAAGCGACGTCGAAGCGATCCCGCACAGGAGCAGCGTGGGCAGGGCAAGGGGTCTCATCAGATTCATGACCTTCAGTTTCATGGAGCAAATATCATCACTTCCGGCACGATCAGCCGAACCAGGTTTCGAACCCGGCCCGGCCTTCACAGTTTGTTATTCTTTCACCGCAGGCACGTACGGATCCGGTGTGCCCGGCTTGATGGGTGGTTCTTCGGCCAGCGACTTCTTATGCTCTACCAGAATCGGCCCAAGCCCCCAACGTTGCCATAATTTACCTGCCAATGCTGCGGTTACTGGATATTCTTCTTTAGGGTCACTATAGAGGTCGTAAAAGTGAGGCATCGGGAACACGTTCAGTTTCCCAGTACCCAGATCTCCTTCAAACTCCATGAACAGCATCTTATAGTTTTGCCACTTCACGCCGTGAATATCGTTACCGACATAGACTACAAAGCCGTCTCGACCGGACTCCTCTTGTTTCCCGAGGAAGAAATCCGTCATGTCCTTACTGTCGATGATACGATCTGTCGGCACCTTACCACCGGCAATGTTTGCCAATGTCGCGTACAGATCAAACTGGTGAACGATCTCGTTGGAGATCTTGCCTGCCGGAACTTTACCAGGCCAGCGGACGATAAACGGCACCCGTAAGGACCCTTCCTTACCCGTGAAATAGGAACCACTCCATGGCCCGTTCCATCCCTGATGATCGGGGGCCATCTCGCCGCCGTTATCCGAGGTAAAAATGAAAATCGTATTATCGGCAATACCCAACTCATCCACCTTATCCAGCAATTCACCGGTATAGGCATCGATCTGCATTAGCACATCGCCCCAGCGGCCATTGCCACTCTTGCCTTGAAACTCCTTACTCGGCAACACCGGCATATGCGTCTGGGTGTAGGGCAGATACAGGAAGAACGGTTTACCGGCTTTGGCCTGGCGTGTCATGAAGTCTTTGGCATGGTCGGTGACTTCACGGTCGAACTCGATTCTTGCCGGCACATCGTAGACCTTCACCACCTTTGCCGGTGAGCCTTTTCTGGCCGAATAAATGTGCTCTTCCTTGATCATCGGATTTTTGCCGGTCTCCTCCGCCAGTTTCCGATACTTCTGGAACATTTCCTGCGCTACCCAAAGGCTCTCGTCGGTCGAATTGGGGATGCCATACCACTCATCGAAACCCTGATCAGTGGGATAGCGACCCTCCGCCTGGCCGAGATGCCACTTGCCGAACATGGCGGTGGCATAACCCACATCGCCCAGCATCTCAGGCATGGTGTATTCCCACTGGGTCAAACCATAATCCGGGGTTTCGAGCGGCACAGAACCGTTCCCCGTGCGTATGGCATAGCGGCCTGTCATCAGCGCCGCGCGACTGGGCGTGCACTGCGCCTCGACATTGTAATTCAACAGCCGCATCCCTTCAGTGGCCAGCTTGTCGATGCGCGGCGTGGCACCACCCCGGAGAATTCCCCCACCGTAGCAACCCAGCTCGCCGTAGCCGAAGTTGTCCATGTTAATCAGCACGATGTTGGGTTTGGAGGCCTCTTCTTGGGCCACCGCATTCTGCGCAACAGTCAGGCCTGCTGCCAGCAGGCAGCACAAGGCGAGTTTCATTTTGGTTTTCATTGATTGAATTGTCTTGGTTCCTACTTCAACAACTCCACATCATTCGGGAGCCAGGTCTTCTCGTTGAAGGCTTTGAGCGGACCGTAGTAGCGCATGTAGACGAAGAAGCCCTGGTCGGGCAGGGTCTTGACCCAGTTGGCAGCGGAGACATCGGCGGGCTTCTCGTTGGAGAAGTAGAGGTCGATGGAGCCGTCTTTGTTCACCGTTGGCGCGGGATCGCTCTGGCTACTGATGCTCGGGTAGGGCTGGCTCTGGAGCTCACAGCGTGTCCAGGAATCATAAACCACAATCGACCAGAAGAGAGCGACCGGAACCTTGGCCGGGATGTTGAGCTTGTAGGCCTTGTTGCCGTCCAGATACTTGCCGTCCTTGTCCTTGTAGGTGGTCTGGTAGCGGGAGCCCAAGCCATCCGGCATCTGAGCCGCCATGGAGGGGGTAATGCCGTCGGCGGTGAAGTGGAAGGTCGTCCGTGCTTCCAGATTGAAATAGCCATCCGGATCAAAGGTCGAACTGTCGCCGATGAAGGGGCTTTCCCACTTGCGGTTGGGATAGACCTGAGCCGCGGGCTGACGGCTTTCGAGCGCGATCACGCGCGACATCGCCACACCTTCCTTGGCGGCCTGCTCGAGGATCTTCTTCATCCGCGCGTCGGGAGCGAACGGCTTGCCTTTCACAATGCCGATGGAGGCGAGACGACCCAGCTTCTCTTTGCCGAAGGCTTCCGCCGGCTCGTAGTTGATGAGCTCATGCATCCACTCGAACGCGGTGGCATTCTCCGGCACCAGAGTATCGATCGGCACCCCGGAGACATTCGTAAAGGTGCCTTCTTTGGGTCCACCCTTCAGCGGATAGACGCGGCAGTTCTTGCGGAAGAACTCCATCGCCTTCTCGCCCTTTCCGACGACCTCCGCATTGGCGCGGACAAAGGAATACAGGCGATAGGTCGGCGACTTGAACACAAAGTAGCCGTCCGGCACCTCACCCTTGTAGCCGGGAGGCAGGATCAGGTATTTGCCGCCCTTGCCCTTGTCCATGCCGGTCGGGCCGATATCGCACAGGAACAGGAAATTGGCATCGTCCACCGGTCCCATCAATCCGGCAGGCGCTTCGAAAACCGTCGGACCATCCGCTTTCAGGTCGAACAACACCATGGCGTAGATGCTCTCGGTGTTACCGGTCAGGAACAGGGCCTGGGAATCCAGGCGATCGGCGGTCACCGAAACATGGGAGCAGTCCTTTGCGCCGTAATCCCGCGCCGTTCCGATCATCATTCCGCGCATCGACAGCGCGGGATACATGTCGAGGTAGAGCTGGGTCGCACGCTGGAGGTCGAGTTCGTCGTAGACCTTCTGCGCCGTTTCCTCGGTCGGGTAGCCGCCGGGAAACTGGAGCTTGCCGTAGCGGGTCTCGATGGTTCCCGGGGCCGGCTCGAAGCCTCCGGTCTTGTACTTCTCCTGCGCGGCACCGAGTTCGTAGATGCTCTTTTCTTCCTGCTGGGCGGAGACCGAGGCGGTCAGGCCACAGGCCAGCAGGCCAGCCATTGCCATTGTGGGGATCGTTTTCATGTTCTCGTTTCTTGTTTGTGATTGGTGCAGGCGGCGGCAGCGGGACTGCCCCCGCCTGCGGAATTCATGGTTGGTGCTTACTTGACCTCCTCGATTTCGCTCGGGCGCCAGGTCCTGTCGTACCAGACCTGGGTCGGGCCGTAGATGCGCCACAGCATGTTCCAGCCCTTGTTGGGATCGGTCTGGATCCAGTTCACGTTACCCTCGGGCTTCTTCGGGCCGAGGTAGACGTCGTAGGTGCCGTCCGCATTCTGCACGGTGGCCTTGTCGATGCTGGTGACACCCGGGTAGGGGTTGTCGGTCTGCAACAGTGAGCGGGTCTGGTTGTCGTAAACGGTGATGTCCCAGAAGCGCTCGGCGGGCACGTTGGCAGGGATGTGGATCTTGTAGGTCTTGCTGCCGTCGAGGGCATTGCCTTCCGAATCACGCAGTCCCATCACATACTGGGATCCCGCGCCCACCGGCGGCGTGACCATCGCGGGCGTGATGCCGGTGGCGTAGAAGTGGAAGCGAACCCGCGAGTTGATCAGGCTGACACCGTCGTTGAGGAACTCATGGCTGCCGCCGGCAAAACCGAGCTCCCAGCTTTTGCTGCCGGGCCAGATCACGGTGTCCGCGTCGCGATTGCGGAAGAGGATGGTGCGTTGCGCGGCGGTGCCGACTGCGGCGGCTTCGGCAAGGATCTTCTTCATCCGGGCGTCCGGCGCAAAGGGCTTGCCCTTCTGGATGCCGATGGAAGCGAGCAGGCCGAGGATCTCCGGGCTCTCGGCCGAGTTCGGTTCTTCCTGAACCGTGATATTGACCTCGTCGAAGAAGGTCTCATCCTGTGCGTGCAGGGTGTTGAAGTCCTTCATGGCCGTGTTGACCCACTTGACTTCCTTGGGCTCGCTACCCAGCGGATAGAGCCGGAAGTGTTCCTTCATGTTCTTGACCACCGGCTCCGGATCGAAGTTCGTCATGAAGCCGCGCATCGCCAGCCAGTGACCGTAGGTTTTGGACTTCTTGACGAAGTAACCCTCCGTGGGCAGCTCGCCTTCGTAGTCGGGCGGCACCAGCAGGAACTTTCCGCCCTTGCCCTTGTCATCGCCAGCGTTGCCGAAGTCGCACACGTAGTGAAACCACGCGTTGTCGATGATGCCGAGCACGTTGGGAGGCGTCTCCATCACCATCGGGCCGTCCTTGAGATCGATCCACATGAAGGTGTAAACCACCGTGGTGTTTCCCGTCAGCAGCAGTCCCTTGGAATCGAGGCGGCCGCCCCAGTAGATCATGGTCTCGTTGTCCGGACCCCACTTCTGGATGCCCTTGCGGAATCCCTGCAGCGAGGCGGCGGGCGTGGTCATGATCATGGCCTCCACGGCGCGCGAGAAGTCCATGTGATCCCAGACTTTCTCCACCGTTGCATCGGTGGGGAAGCCATCGACGAACTCCAAGGCTCCGAGCCGCGTCTCAGTCCGGTCGGGCGTGATGACGTTTGCAGGGATCTCAGTGGAATATTTCATCTTGGGCGCTTCGGCCCAAGCGTGGCTGGCGAGTCCCGTCGCCAGCAGGCCGGCGAGGGCGATTTTCAGTGTCTGTTTTGTTTTCATTTGGATTGTTAGGTTGGTTGTTAATTTCCAGGATCAGGGAAACAGGAGCGTGACGCCGAACCGAAGCCCCCATTCGGGTCCGTTGGCCGGCTTTTCCGCATAGTAGCGCCCACCGAGTTGCCACTGGGTCTGGGTGTCCCCGATTTTGATCATCTTGCTGACCATCAGGTTTACCGGGACCGTCCATTGGCCGCCCGTCCAGTCGTAGCTGCTTTCCGCATTGAGCGAGTAAGTCCATCCCCCGCCGGGCGTGTAGGCCAGAAACGGCTGGACGAAGGCCTGATTGACGGGTGCCCGTCCGCCGTCGCCCGCATAGGACCAGAGTTGGTTGACCAAGGCTCCGTAGGTGAACTTGCCATCCTGTTTGAGAACGATGGCAGTCGGCCCCGCTGCCCATTGATTCGCGGTGAGCAGGTCATCGGTTCCGGTTGGGAACAGAAAGGCCGGGCCCACGCCCCAGATCCATCCGTTGGAGGTGGGGGCAGTGGGGGACAACCAGAAACTCATGGTGGTGTCCGATAGTCCGGTCTGGCTGCTGGTTCCGATGATGTCATTCTGAGACACGACCGGAATGATGGTGCGGTTGATCAGGTTCCATTCGTCGTTCAACTTGATCGGAATCACCGGTTGGATATTCAACTTCCACTGGAACCCATCCCCGTTGGGGCCACCCCCCCAGTCGAAGTTGTTCTGGAACGGCACGCTGATCATCGCCGCGATCGGGTTGGCCAACTTCTTGGCGAGGGCATCGGCATCGCTGGCCGGGGCCCCCGTACTTGCGCTCGTTTGGCCGCCCGGACCTGCCGTGACCGCGGCATGGAGCGAACTGAGGGCCAGCCCGGCAAGAGCCACGACAGCATGCGCACCGACCGTGAAGCGACGCGAGCGGCGCGGGACATGATTTGTTTTGTTTTTCATCTGGGGTTTCATTTTCGTGTTTCGATTGCTGGTGTTTGGTTTCGGGGTATGGCTTGCGGCCGTTTTGATTGCGCGAGGATTATCGGGCATCCTGCCCTTCGAGAGCGGGGCCGCATTCCACCGAGAGAATCGTCAGATGCAGTTCGTAGAGGGTGTTGAGCAGGCCCATGAGTTCGGCTTGGTCGCGGATGGGTCCGCTGAGGAGGGTGCGGGGATTGCCATCCCGGCTGATTTCTCCGGTGATCTTCATATCGCCCATTCGGTCCTCCCAATCACGGCCCAACCTTCCGGAGACGTGGATTTGGTAGAGTCGGGAGCCTCGTGGGCTGGAGTTGGTTTTCGGGGAGGTGTTCATGCCAAGCCACCACCGTCATTTCGTTGCGATGGTTTTGAAGCCTTGCACTTCGAGGCAGATCACGCATCCCTCAAAGTAGGGGAGAAATGAGGGATTCCTGGATTTACTGGCGTCGAGCCTTCAAAACTCCGCGAATCCGTCCCTGCTCGACAGCCGATCGTCGGTCGCCGACGCCGAGTTTCCCGTAGAGATGCTTGAGATGGGAGCGTACGGTTTCCGGAGCAATCGAAAGTCGTTCGGCGATTTCCTTGTCATAGAGTCGCTCGGCGAGAAGTTCCAAGACGTCGAGTTCGCGGTGGGTCAGTGGCTCGAGAAGGGGGACGGCGGTGGAAATCGGCGCGGGATCGATACCGAGGATGGCCAAAACCTGCGTGGTGAAAACCCCTGTGGATTCCCTTCCTGCCAGCGTTTGCAGAGTATAAGTCAGGATGGTGC
The DNA here is from genome assembly GCA_021733795.1 of Akkermansiaceae bacterium. GTDB lineage: Bacteria > Verrucomicrobiota > Verrucomicrobiia > Verrucomicrobiales > Akkermansiaceae > Luteolibacter. The sequence goes on from JAIPKB010000016.1 coordinate 32,348, forward strand.
CCACCTCCACAAAGGGCCGGATCCACCCACCGGTCTGGGCGAGTTCTACCGCTTCTTCCAGTTTCTCCGTGGCTTCTTTCCGCCTCTTCCGGCGTTCGAGAGCCGCTGCCTGCAAGACCATCAGATCCACCAGGTGGCAGGTCAGGTGTCGCGCTTCAGCCTGTTGGCAGAGTGTGTCCAGCAGCTGGTTCGCCTTCTCCAATCCCGCCTTGCGCCCTTCGGCGATGAAAACCCGCGCCAACGTCACCGAAGGTTCTTCGGTCCAGAACAACATGCCGATGTCCGGGGCGCCTTTTTCCACGGATCGCGCCCAACCACGAGCCCGTTTCAGATCGCCCCGAAGCAAGGCAAGACGGGCTTGGCACGATGCCTCGACCACCTCGCATTCGGGATCGGTCAGGCATCGTGCGTAGTCCGCCAGTTCTCCGGCCACGGCCGATGCCTGGTCGGATCTTCCCATCAACTGAAGGGAAATCATCAAGCCGCCATAGGCATCAATCACTCCCCGTTTCTCAAAGAAGTCCCGAAGCCTGATGACTTCGTGGAATGCCTTCACTGCCTCCTCCGTTTCGTGGCGGTGATGGCGTGCAATACCAAGTGCAAACCAGCTCCATGCCTCGGCATATTTGGATGGCCAACGCTGGGCGATGATGAGCAGACGTTCTGCAACCCGCGCCGCCGGCGCGAGATCACCGGTAAGGAGATGCACGAATGACTTGGCTGCCATTGCCCGGGTGGAAAAGGCAAAGTCCCCAATGTCATCGACCCGGAAGTCCTGTTCGATCGCCTCGACTGCCTGCCGCGCCTCACCGCAAAGGTTCCGGGCCAGCGCGAGATATAGCCTCACCTCGCCGCCGAGCATACCGCGTTTTTCGCCGAACAATTCCAGGGCGGTCTCACAGCAGCGTTTGCTTTCCTCACCCTCGCCGCCCCAGTAGTGCACCACTGCTTTGAAGAAATTCAATTCCGCCAGCCAGAAAGGATCGGGTTTCGCCACCTCCTCGAGCAAGAGCTCGACCCGCTCGACCAATGAAGGAATTCTTGCCGTTTGAAGCGTGAGATAGGCCACCCATGCCTCCGCCAGGAGAATCTCCGGGCGTTGTTGTTTGACGTCATCCGGGAGTTGGTTTAGCCATCGATCCACTCCCCGCCACCGGTCTTCATCCAACTCCGCCCTGCGGCTATCCTCCACGATTTCCGCCGCGTGTTCGACATCACCTGCGGCAAGCGCGTGACGGACCGCCTCGTCGGTCAGGCCGTCATCGGCAAACCATGTGGCGGCGGCGGAGTGGAGTTGTGCGATCTGGCTTGCGGCCATCCGGCGTTGCAGTTGCCGCTGGAGCAGGCGTTGGAACTGGTGGTGAAACCGGAACCATTCGTCCCGAGGATCGAGACCGACCATAAACAAGTTGGCGTTCTGGATGTGCTGGAGAAACTCGATGCCATTCTTCGGCCCGGGCTTCCCGTCTCCGGGACACGATTTGAAGACCGCCTCACACACCGATGCGTTGAAGCGGTCCAAAATCGAAATCTTCATCAGGCATTGCATGAAATCATGGTCCAGGCGGCCGATCACTTCTTCAGTGAGGTAGTCCTGGACGCCCCCGGTGCCGCCACTGAGTTTTTCCAGAAACGAGTCCGGATCGTCCCGGCCGCGCAGCGCCAGACAAGCCAGGCGTACGCCGACGATCCACCCCTCAAGTTCTTTATGCAGGCGGGTGATCGTGGCTTCGCGGACCGTGCATTGGGCTCCATTCCGGATCATCTCGCCGGTTTCCTCGCAACTGAAGCGAAGGTCGTGCTCACGGATTTCGGTCATCGCGCCCTGTGCCCGCAGACGTGCCAGGGGGAGGGGGGGGTCGCGGCGTGTGATCAAGACGAGGTGAAGCAAGCGCGAAGGATGGCTTAGCAGACACTCCGTAAACCTGTTGATTGGGTGAGAATCGGCACGGTGGTAGTCATCGAGCACCAGCAGAAAGGGCTCCTCGATCTCCTCGAGGTCGTTGGCCAGGAGCATCGCAAGGATTTCCGCAGGGGGAAGCTGGGCGGCTCCGAGCAGATCATGGATACGGGTGCAGGCATCCTTTTTGAAACGCCGCACCGCGGCGACTAGATAGCTGAGAAAGGTGCGGGGGTTGGTGTCGCCCTCGTCCAGGGAAATCCAGACGCCCGGAAGTGTGCTGGTTTGCAACCACTGCGCCACCAGGGTGCTTTTGCCATAACCCGCCGGGGCTGCGATGAGCGTCAGCGGGCGATGCACGTCACGCTCCAGCCGCTCCAGCAGTTGCGGTCGGTCGAGAATATCCGACCGGATCAGGGGTGGATTGAGCTTGGTAGTGAGAATACCGTCGCCCCGTTTCTGAATGGCCTTGGGCATGCGAACCCGATTGAACCTCGAAAGATCCGGGGAATCAAGCCTCATGATTTGAGAGTTCCTGACCGCCAGTGTTTCGGTGAGATGAAGGACATTTCCCTCAGAATTCTTCAACGCCGCAACGCGCGCTGTTGTCCGGGTTTCTGCCCCCGTCGAACAGTCCGCCGGGGGGCGGCCTCAAACTCCATTCACACCCCCCGCCAAGCAAATTTGGTGGAAGGTTCCAAGCATTTTTCAAATTGCCTTGTAGGGAATTGACGCCTCCGAAAACAATCTATCATCCGTATTCATACCATGACCTATCTAGCCAATGGATCCTTATCAATCAGCAGACAAGCAATCGGAGGCCGTGATCGGCGCGATCGTGGAACGACTCGAAGCGTGGGGTAAAGACGAGCGATTCCGGGAATTCATTGAGGATTACCTGGACGAAATCCGCTGGGACGGAGTGTCGTTGGTGGTCGATCTGGGTTGCGGCACCGGGGTGGTGGCGCGGATGTTGGCGGAGCGGGCGGGTACCGGGGTGCGGATCGTGGGAGTGAACCTGAGCGAGAAGCTGTTGGAGGCGGCGCGGGGACTCTCGGCGGATGACCGGATCGAGTGGTGCCACGCCTCCGCTGACGCGCTGCCGATGGACGGCGGCACCGCGGACGTGGTGATCCTGCACACGCTGATGAGCCATCTGCCGGACCCCGGAGCGGTGCTGGCAGAAGTGCGGCGGATCCTGAAGCCCGGCGGGCAAGCGGTGATTTTCGATGCCGACTACGCATCGACGACGTTTGCCGCCGATGACTGGCAGCGCGGGATGGAGATGGATCGCAAGTTGTTCGGCGCGGTGGTGACCCACCTGGACGTGTGTCGCCGGATGCCCGGCCTAATCATGGGTGCCGGGTTGAAGCTGGAAGGGTATCGGGCCCATGTGATAGCCGAGGCCGGGTACGGGGATTTCTGGCTCTCAAGTGTGCGCGGGTTTGAAAAGCTGATCCCGGCGCTGGCGATCCTGCCCGCAGCCGAAGGACAGGCATGGGTGGCGGAAATGCTCACCAAACACGAGGCGGGGACGTTTTTCGCGGCGGGCAACTACTACACGTTTCACGCCAGCAAAGCCTGAACAGAGTCCGCCACTCCCGGGGGGCAGCCGCCCACCGTGCGCAGCCACTGCCGGCTGATTTCGGCTAGATCGAGGGCCGGGGCTTGGGCACCGCTGAAATAGCCGAGCGTGGCACTTGTTGTCCATGCCGCCAAGGAACAGCACATGACCGACAGGTTACCCAACTCCCAGCTTCAAATCCCGCGCCCTCCAGATCACTCCCACCGCCGCCGCTCCTGCGCCCCGCATCTTCCGCGCGCCGCTGGTCCGCTTCTTGCTGAAGCGATCACGGTGCTATTTTTTCTCTGATACTTTACACTTCCTCGTCTTCCCTTGCTTCGGAGGGTTCCCTTGAGATGGGCCCTCACACCCATTGGGAAAGCAGGGTGCGGGCGGGCACCACCACCGGATCCCTGCGTGTGAAGGGATCACTGGCCACGAACGGCAGATTCCTCACCACCTGGAATGCATGAGAAGCGCCGGTCTGCTTTTGAAAATGCGCGAGGCTCCCGGACAGCTTCGTCTCGGCCAGCTTCGCCTCCACCAGAAACCAGGGGGCCCCGTCCCGGACCACCACAAAATCCACCTCGCGCTGCTGCTTGTCGCGCAGGTAGCGCAACTCGAACTCTCCGTGCCCGAGATCGGTCCAGGCTTCGACCGCCTTAAGCAAATGGCAGCCCACCAGGGTCTCGAAACGCTTCCCTTCATCGACGACTCCCGACCAGTCCCTCAGATACCATTTCGGTTCCTTGCGCAGGGAGCTTGCCACATTGCGGAACCAAGGCCGCACCAGGAATCCCACATGCAACGAACAAACCTCCCTCTTCACCAGCGAACCGGCTGATCCGACACGAATGGCACCAATTTCCACGAATGAATTGATTGTTTGATTTTGGGGTCGCCTCGTTCGTGGGCATCATGGGCGGTCCTGTCGCACGACGACAATAAGGTCGTCGCCCCTTATTGCAGGCAGGCGCTTCTCGTCGCTGGGGGCAGTTGAGGGAATTGAACTGGCTCGTCTCCACGCCTTTCGGAATTCCATCAAGCTAGCCGCCCACCGTCCGCAGCCACTTCCGGTTGATTTCCGTTAGATCGAGGGCCGGGGCTTCGGCGCCGCTGAAATAGCCGGCTTCGAGGCGGGCGATCTCGGTGGCGAGGGCGGTTTGGTCCGCCTCACTGAGCGTTGCCAGATGGAGGGACCCGAGGCGGCGGAGGAAGGTGATGGTGGTGAACGGAGTGGGTTCCGCCGGTACCGCCAGGACATCCGCCACTTCCGCGGCGACGGCCTTTTTACGCCGGACAAGCCATACCACGACGGTGAGCACCAGGGCTATCAATCCTAGCAAGGTTGCGTTGCGCGCGCCGTTGCCCACCTGGCTGGTGAGTTTCACCCCGGCGGCGGCCTGCTTGGCATCCACCGTGATGAGGTCGGCATCCTGATAGAGCTTGTATTCGACGGATGCGGGCGTGAACCCGGCCTTCAGCGACGGGAACGGAAACACCACATCACCGCGCAGGTCGGGCTTGCGGCGGTAGGTGAGCTGCCAGTTGCGGTCGGCCTGCGGAAGCCGGGCCTTGCCATCACTGACGAACTCACTAACGGACATGGCGCCGTCCACGGGCTCCAGCTCAAACCCGTCGCGCTGGGAGTCGAACAGCTCGTCGAGGGTCGGAATGACACCCTGGCCGCGGGCCTGGATTTCCACCACCAGCTTGCCATCCTTCCACTCACGCTGGTCCATGGTAAGGGTGAGTGCCATGTCGCCGCAGGGGCGGAGATCCACGCTGGCATCCTTGGCATCCAGCGGCTGGACCTGGGACATCACGGGGAGCACCACCTGGCCGGGCTGGTCGATGAAGTCCATGTCGATCTGGATCGATGGGATCCGGTCCACGGCGGCGTTTTTCGCACGGAGCACCGCATAAACCAACGGGGTTTCCACCCACCCCTCGCGGGCGAGGTCGATGGTTTTCACCGCGACATCGTGGAAGGTGAGGGAAATGACTTCGAAGGTTTCGTCGAGGGCGGCATGGATATTCTTGGTGAAATCATCACGGAGGTTCTGGGGGCCGCCGGGCTGGGGGCCGCCCATCATCGCCTGGCGCTGGTCGGCCTGGTTCTGAAGGTATTTGCTGAAGCCGCCGCTCTCGCGGAGCAACTGACTGGTGGTCTCCAGGCCGACGAACACGCCGAAGGGCTGGCGGTGGCCTACCCGGGTCGGCCCGTCCACGGTCACCCGCAACTGGATCTCATCCAACAACTCGCGGTAGTAGTTGAGCGAGGTCATGGCGGCCCCGGCACCCGGATGATCCTCGCCGACGATCTTGAGGCCGGACCCGAGGAAACGCTGGCGGATGTTGGGCGGCACCCGCGGGAACAACTGGCCGAGCATTTCTGCGAACATCTCCAGATGTTGGTCGCCCGCCTTGCCGGGCAGCGCGCGCATGGCATCACCGATGGCGCTGAGGCCGGGGTCGGTGCGCGCGGTGTTGATCGTGAGCTGGGCCAGGTCGCTGGCCCCGAGCATCACAAAGAACCAAGCCTGATAGGGAGCGATCGTCCACTGGCCGCGCGGCAGCGTGGGGATTTTGGCGGCGTAGATTTCCGCCGCCTTGCGGAAACTGCCAAACGCCTCGTCGCGCAGGTTGACGTAATCGGCGAGTTTCACCTGGCGCTCGAATTCGTATTGGGAGGCGTCATAGAACAACTGGCCGCGGGTGATGAAGGACTCCCAGTCGCCGTCCTCGGCCCGGATGCCGCGTTTGGCCAGTTCCAGGGCCGTGCGGTAGCCGCGGGAGACCTCGTCCTTGGCCTCCTCCTCGGTGCGGTTGGTGGCGGCGGCCTGCTGGGTCTTGGGATCCCGCCACTGCTCGCCGAGGCGCGCGCGCATCCCACCTAACAGGTCAAGCAGTTCCGCCCGGACCATTTTCTCCGGCAGGCCGAAGATCCCGGTGATATCGTCGATTTGATAGACCTCGGCACCGCTGTGCAGGGTCATGAACGCCTGGACGATGAGCGATGGATCGAGTGGTTCCGGCGAGATTTCACGAAGCTCCGAGAGGAGTTTTTTGAACTGCTGGATGTTCTGGTTCTGACGCAGGCGGGTGAGTGGGATGCCCGACCCGCTTTGCAGCATCTGCGGCGGGATATACATGCCGTAAGCGCGCATTTGTTTGACCTGCGCGCTTTCCGCCGGCTTGGTACGTTTGGAAACCCAACCGGCCAGCACGTCCTGGCAGACCTCGCGTTCGAGGCCGGGATGGGCCCTGGCGTAGGCGCGGAGGGGCTTGAGGTCGGTTTCGGTGGGCTGCAGGATGTTCACTTTCAGCAGGGTGAGTTCCACCCGCTGGGCGAGGCCGGGGTTGAGCCGGGGAATCAACTCCGCAGGCGGGGCGGTGTCCAGAATTTGGGCGGTGGACAGGCTGTCAACCTTCTGCTCGCGGTTCATGCCGTAGCGCCGCATCATCATTTGTTCCGCCTGGGACATTTCAGTCGCCACCACCCCGCCGGCGCGGTAGCAGCCTTCGGCTTCGGTGAGCCAGTTCATGACCAGCACGGGCAGGTTGGCGGGCAATTCATCCTCCTTGGCGACCAGCGCCTGGAGCATCAGGTGCTGGGTGCCGAGACTGGCCGCACGGCCCTGCAGATCCGAACCTTTGGCGGCGGTCTGCCCGAGTTCGCCGATGATACTGATCAGATCGGTTAGCGTAGCGGTTTGCTTGAACAACTGCTCGCGGATGAGCTGCTGGGCCTGCGCCGGCTCCAACACCGGCAGCAGTTGGACCAACCGGTCCATCGCCAACCGGAATTGTGGCCGGGTGTAATTGCCAAACCTCGAGGTTTTCATCAGCCAGGCGCAAAGCTCGGCGGCCTGCTGCAGTTGGCGCTCGTCGCGATCGGCGATCCCGGTCTGGGTGAAATACTCCATGGCAAACACCAACTGCGTGGTGTCGGCGTCCTCCCACTCCTCCTTTTTGAGCGGCAGAAATGGGGCGGCGTCCTTGATCCAACCCAGCGAGGAAAGCAGGCGGGTGGCGAGTTCGCGCCCCTCTGGCGTGGCGCCGCCCAGCCCCTTCCAACCGGCCTTCAAGCGGGACACCAGCGTGTCACGACCGCTCTCGCCCAGGGCGACCTTCACCAATTTCGTCAGGTCGGCGATATGCTCCTCGCGCAGATTGACCGGCGCGGCTTCCACCACCCCTTGCAAATCCTCACTGAGCAACGGCGCGGCCTTCACCTGCGACGCCTGGTTGCGCTCGTTCTGCAAGCGGTTCATCCGCGCGTAAGGATCCTCGTCGGGATCCGTCCCGGATGTTTTCAACACCTCGCCCACCGGGATGGATTGCTTCGCGAGCGAATCCAACAACCGGCCATAGCCGATCACGGCATCCTCTTCCGGCAGCGCGGCCAGGACCTTGCCTACGGCGGCCCAATCCCCAAGCATCACCGACATTTGCAACGCTTCCACCGGCGACAGGTCGCCACTTTTGCGCTGTGCGCGGGTGGCTTTCAGCAAGGCTTCCGGGGAGCGGTCGAACGACATCGTGCCAATTGCCTGGGCCAAGGTCCGAGCCTCCGGCGCGGCTTCCGCAGCAGGTCTTTCAGCCGCATCAGCGGCAGCGGCGTCCGCCGCAGGCCTGGCGGGAATGATGCGCACCGCCGGTGCCTGCGCCTGGACGGGTGCGGTGGCAGCCAGCAGCAATGCCAGCAACACCGGCTGGCGGTTCGGTTGGAAACGGAGTGAAGTCTTCATGGAATGCAATGTTTGTGTTAGATCGTGATCAGGAGCCCGAGCCGGGTTGGAAGCGGTTGGTGCCGGCACCCTTTTGTGGTGGGCCATCCTCGCCCTCGCCGACCCCGGGTTGATTGCCCTTGCCGCGCTGGCCCCGGCGTTTGCCCATTTGTTCGCTCAGTCCCTGGCCGGCCATGCCCCGGCCCTCCTTGGGCAGCGGTCGGGCCATCAGCTCGGTCAGACTCAGGCGCTGGAGCTGGACGGCGGATTCGAGGTTCTCCTGCTGCTTGGCAGTGTAGCTTTTGGCACCATCTCCGGCACCGTCCGGCTTGCCATTCTGCTTGCCGCCCTTGGCTTCATCAGCGGCGCTCTGCTCGGCCAGCAGGCGGAAATTCTGGCGGGAAAGCTCCGCCTCCTCCAACCAAAGTTCACGGCTGGCTCCCTCCAGGCGCATCACCCAGCCGGCGTAATAATGAATGCGGCCCGCCAACTCGCGGCTCTCGCGGCGGAACTCCGCGGGCATCTCGGCGGTCGCCGGATCATCCAGCAATTTATCCGCCATGTCGATCGCCGCCACGGCGTCCCCCATCCGGAAACGGGTGCGGACCTGGGCCAGATCGAGACGCAGCTTGAGATCCGGACTGTCTGCGGCGACGAGCTTGGTCGCCTCGCGGTAGTGTTGGTCGGCCTGCTGCCAGTCCTCCTTTTGCTCTGCGAGCTGGGCCTGTTTGACCAGCACATGGGCTTGGTCGCGGGCCAGCCATTGTTGGCCGCGGCCGAAATGCAGGACCACCACCGGCAGCGGCAGCAGCAGCCAGAGAAGAACGAGATATTTTTTCATGGCGAGGTACGGGGTTGCGACGGAGGGACGGCCGCGCGCGGGTGCCACGCGCTGCCGAGATATTCTAACACGATTGGCAGCAGACACAGGACAGCCGCCGCGATCATCAGTACGATCAGGGCCGCGAGCCGGCGGTCGGTGCGCCATTTACCGGCCCCGGGGTCCTCGGTGTTGAGCTTGCGCAACGCATCACTGGGCAGATGGCGGACGTTGCAATCGAAATATTTGCCCCCGAGGCGGCGGGCGAGTTGCGACAGGTTGGAGGTGTCCTGGCGGGAGACGTGGCCGTCGATGAACGAACCGCGCGCCGGATCCCCCACCCCGGCGAAAATGACCTCCGAGACCGCGGATGGCATCGGCTTGAGACCGGTGGGCGGCACGCTGTCACCGTCGGAGATGACGAGCAAGGTGGTGGATTTGCGCGGCAGGTCCTTCATGATCTCGCCGGCCTGGTTGAGCGACTTGAGCAAGTCGGTTTTACCGGGCCGGTAGGTGACGTGAAATGGAATACCACCGGTCAGGTGGAGGATCAGCTCGCGGTCCTGACACTCCTGCACCAACATCCGCGCTTCCGTGTAGAATCCGGCGGCGGTGAAGCGCACGTTGTCGCCGGGCACCCGGTCGAGCACGGACTTGAGCACGGCACCGGCGCGGGCGTTCCGCGACTGGGCGCCATCTTCCCCGGCATCAGCTAACAACATTGACGGTGAAACATCCAGCAAGACCACCAGGTGGCGGCTGATGTTGGCACGGCGGTCACGGTCGCGGGCAAGGTTGTTGTAGGCCAGCAGCGTCACCAAGGCCCAGGCCAGTCCCGCCAGGGCCATCACCCGCAGTACCGGAGCGACCGCGGTCCAGCGGCGCGGGCGGGCTCCCGGGCCGAAGGCCAGCGCTCCGAGGCGGGCCACGCGGCGGGCGTGCAGCCACTCGCCCAAAGCTGCGAGCGCGGCGGCGGCGAGCGCGGCCCAGATGGCATAGGTGATGATGGCGGCGGCGGTCATGAGTTTACCAGGGGGTGTAGCGCAGACCTAACAAGGATAATCCGAACAACAGCGAGGCCGCCAGGCCCGCCAACGACAGTGGAGTATAGTGATCGACCCAATCCGCAGTCACCTGCTTGAAGCGGGATTTCTGCATGCCGTCGATCTCCCGAAAAACACTTTCCAGCGCCTGCCGGTCCCCGGCGCTGAACACCTTGCCACCGGTGCCGGAAGCGATGGTTTCCATGCCTCCCGAGCCCATTTCACCCTCACCACCGATCATCACGCCGAACACCCGGATGTGCTGCTCCGCAAGTTCCTGCGCCACGGCACGGTCGCCGCCGTTGCTGAAATCACCGCTCCCGCCGTCGGTGATCAGAATCACCGCGCGATCCCCTTCGGGTGTCCGCACCAAGGCATCGCGGCAACCGCGCAGGGCGTTGGCGATGAGTGTGCCGCCCATCCACGGCGGCATGTTGTCCGGGCGGACGTATTTGGTGGCGTTGGCAATCGCGGAAAGTTCCTTGGTGGGCGGCACCCAATGGATGTACTCCGAGCCGAAGATTGTGAGTCCGAAGGCATCGCCCTTGCGGAACGAACAGAACTCGCGGGTGGCCTCCGCCGCCGCCTCGAAACGCGAGCCTTTGGGACCGAAGGGCACTCCCATGGAACCCGAGACATCCAGGCAGATGATGATGTTGTTGAGCACCCGCTCATCCTGCGGCGGCGCGGGTTTGCGGGGACCCGCCAGCATGAGGACGGCAATGGCGAGCAAGACCGCCGGCAGGGAGCCGGCCAGATTGGTTAGAAAACGGAGCCACCGGCCCTCGGGCTGACGGCCGTGGTCGAAGGGCAGCACCACCGGATGGCCGCGCCGGACCCATTGCCAAAAACCCCACACCACCGGCAACGCCAGCAGCCAGAGCAGTTGCGGATGATGAAAGCTCACGCGGTCACCTCCTGCGCCGGAGCCACCGGCAGGTGGCGGTAGGGTTCCAACAACTCATCGACTTCCGCCGGTGAGGCGCCACCGGGGCGGTGCAACCAGCGTTCCAGCGCGCGCAGCAGTGATCCCGCTTCGGGATGGTGCTTGAGTGCGGCCAGCACTGCGGCCATGCGTTGCTCGGGCAGCGCGAGTTTCTCCCGCCAATAGCCGGTCATCAGGCGTTCCAACTCGGCCTGGCCCGAGATTGTTAGTTCACCTCCGGCGGCAGCCTCTACCAAGGGGCGCATCCGTTCGGCGTAGGTGGGCTCCGGCAAAACCACCGCCTCCTCCACCACGACCTTTTTCCGCCGCCCGAACCAAATGAATGCGAACAGCCCCAGCACCCAGACCACCGCCAGCCCGCCAAGCAGCATCCGATAGCCACCGAACCAGGGAAACGGCCGCGGCACGTAGTCATTGAGCGCGCCGTCGTGATCCGGCGGCAACACCGAACGAACCTCAACCTCCGCCTCTCCCAGTTCCGCGGCGGGGCTGCCGTCAGGGTGCGTCAGGTAGTCGGCGAGTTGGTAAAAACCCGGTTCAAAGCCGATGTAGTGAAAATCATAACTGAAGCGGCCATCCGCCGCCGGTTTGATTTTCTCCACGCGGAGAATCAGCGGCGTGCGGTCGTCGAGCGGCTTGGGCAGGTAATCGCCGCGGTCGAGCATGACCGTCACCTCCCCCTCGATCCCGATCACGCGGGTCTCCTCCGCAGTGGCAAAACCGGTTAGAGCGAGCGCGGTGGCGAGGGTGAGGAACCCCCTGATCATCCGGTCCTCCTTGTCCTCCTGCGGTTTTTCAGGAAATGGCGGAGGCGCGGCAGGATCGGCGCATCGGTGGCCAGGCGCAGGTAATCCACCCCGGCGCGCGCCAGCGTGTGGACGTCTTCGTCGGTCAGGAACCGGGAGTGCCCGTGAGCGGTGAATTCGCGCCCGGTTTCCGCTTCCATCGCCCGGAAAATCCCGGCGCGGATGCCGCCGCGCTCGGCCGGATCCTCCAGGTGCAGCACCACGCAGTCGTGATCGTGCGCCATGAGCTTGATCGCCGGTATCGCGTCGGGATCGTGCAGGTCGCTGATGACCACAAACAGGCAGCGTTGTTCGACGCGCGGGATGAGTTCGCGGACGCGCTTGCCCAGCGAGGTGCCCTCGGTGAAATGATAATGGCGGAGCTGGTGCAGCCATTGGAGAATGGTGCTGCGGGCCAGCGACGGCGTGTGGTGCAGATCGCGCTCCCCGACGGTCATGAGCCCCACCGGATTCATGTGTTCCACGGCGGCCAGCGCGATCCCGCCGGCGAGCTGGACGGCCCAGGCGTATTTGCTCATCGGGCGGGAGCTGACACACATCGAGGCCGAGGTATCCACCAACAGATAGACCGGCATTTGTTTCGGAGCCTCGTATTCCTTGACGTGGTAGCGGCCGGTGCGGCCGGTGATCCGCCAGTCGATGAATTTCACCGGATCCCCGCTCTGATAGAGCCGGGACTGGACGTATTCGATGCCCGCGCCGAGAAACGGCGAGCTTTCCTGCCCGTAGGTCAGCGCGTCGGCCAGGCGGCGGACGGCCAGCTCGAATTGCCGCGCGTCGAGCGGATCGTGAGTCAATGTCCCGGTTTGGCGCATGGGCGGGTCAGCCGAGTTTCCGCAGCATTTCCTCCAACACCTGGCCTGGCTTGCGACCTTCGGCGAGCGCCTCGTAGCTGAGACGGATGCGGTGGAGCACCACGTCTTCAGCCAGCTCGAAGAGATCCTCCGGCACCACGTAGTCGCGCTCCATCACGAAGGCGCGGGCACGCGCGGCCTGCACGATCGACAAGCCGGCCCGCGGCGAACAGCCCAGCTCGATGGCGGGATGGGTGCGGGTGAGCCTGACAAACTCAACGCAGTGTTTCATGAACACCTCGCTGACGTGGACCGACTGGACCTTTTCCATGGCCCCTACCAGGTCCGCCTGGGAGCAGACCGGCTCGCCGCCGATCATGTCGAAGGCCGTCTTGGGCATTGCGCCGCCCGCGACCCGCTTGAGACCCATTTTCAACTGCCGGCGCAGCACTTCCTCCTCCTCGTCCGAGGTCGGATAGTCGAGGCGGTGGCAGAGCATGAAGCGGTCGAGCTGGGCTTCCGGCAGTTCGAAGGTGCCGGCCTGCTCGATCGGATTTTGGGTGGCGATGACGAGAAACGGGACCGGCAGCGGATAGCTGGCATTGCCGATGGTGACCTTGCGTTCCTGCATCGCCTCCAATAACGCGCTCTGCACCTTGGGTGCCGCGCGGTTGATTTCATCGGCGAGCAGCAGGTTGGTGAATACCGGCCCCTGGTGGGTGCGGAATTTCCCGGTCGTCTGGTCCAACAATTCCGAACCGATGATGTCGGACGGCAGCATGTCGATGGTGAACTGCACCCGGCTGAAGGCCAGATCCACCGCCTTGGCGACGGCATTGACGAGCAGGGTTTTGGCGGTGCCGGGCACGCCTAGCAAGAGCAAATGACCGCCGGTGAGCAGGGCGATCATCATGCGCTCGACAACGACGTCCTGACCGACGACAACCTCGCCGACGCGATCACGCACGGCTTGGACAAAATGGGCATTGGAGATGGATTCGGACATGGAGTGGGAGGTGGAGATGGATCTTACGGTGAGAACGGAGGCAATCTTAGCGGGATGGTTCGCCAGCGGCGGCCGGGCGTTCCTGTTGATAGACCCCGAGCACGGCCTGACGGGCGGGAAGATCCGGCTTGGCGGAAACCGCAATGGCCTTGGCCTGGAGTTCCACCGCGCGGGCTTGGTCGCCGCCGAGCCACGCGATGCGGGCGAGGGTGGCCAATGCCGGAGCCTGTGGGTCGCCGGCCGCGGTGCTGATGGGCGTGGCGATCTTTCCAGCCGCGGCGCACAGCGCGGAGGAGGCGTCCGGTGCCGCCACCAACCGGGCAGCCACCCCATTGAGCATCGCCGGATTTTTGGCGAAGTCCTCGCACAGCATCTTCGAAAGCTGGATGGCATCGGCGGGCTGCTTCCGCGCCAGGATCAATTCGAGTTCCAGCAAGCCCCCGAGGTGGCGGAAATTCTCGCTGAGCGCCCGGTGGAGCTCGGCGATGGTGTTTTCAGCTTGATCGAGCTGGTTGGCGGCGAGTTCCGCCTCGGCCCGCCGGGCCAGCTCGGCGGCCTTGGGGCTGGGAGCGGTGGCGGCATCGGTGGCCGGTCCGGAGGGAGCATCCGGCTTGGTTGACGGCTCCGCAAGCAGGGTCTCCAGCAGCGATTCCTTCAGCGACATCGGGTGGCCGATGTAGGCGATCTTCCCCTGTTTACTGACGACAAACCCGCACGGGATGCCATTCTGACCGGCGGCGGCGAGCCAGGTTTTGGCCATGCGGCCCTTATCACCACCAGCGGTATCATCCTTGGTGACACGGTAGGTCATTTTGGAACCCATCCGTCTGACGAAGGCCTTGATGGTGGCGGCATCCTCGCCGAGGTTCTGCCCGATGACCACCAAGCCCCGGTCCTTGAATTTCTGGTGAACTCCGTTGAGGTGGGGAATGGCCGCCACGCAGGGCCCGCACCAGGTGGCCCAGAACTCGACAATGTAAACCTTGTCGCCCGCAAACTCGGTCACCGCCTCACCCTGTACCCAACTGCCCACCGCCAGTTTCGGGGCGGGATCCCCGACCTTGAGTGCGCCCCAACAGACCTGCGTTCCCAATACGGATACCGCCACCGCCAGCGCTCTGATAATTCCTAGGTTCATTTGATTCAATAGTAACGAGTTCGATCCGCGTGGTTATCTGTCTGGCAATACAAATCCGAGAAAAATCCGTATCAGGTCAGCCAGCGACGGGTACCCTGAGCCCAAGCGCCCCGGATGTAAACCCAATTTCCCGAAATGCAAGCCGGGCGGTGGATCGTGCAACTCCCACAATCCGGGCTTGCAGGGTGCCATCCGGGAAGATAAGGTCCCGCCCGCCGCCGGGATGGCGAAATTGGTAGACGCGCTTGATTTAGGTTCAAGTAGGGAAACCTGTGCAGGTTCGAGTCCTGTTCTCGGCACTCCATCCACTCTCCAAACCCCAATCCCATGAACGAACTCAAGGAAAAACTGGCCGCCCTCGGACTCAGCGACGAAATGACCACCAAGGCCATCGCCACCGTCGCGGATTTCGCCAAGACCAAGCTGCCCGCCAACCTCCACGGCGTCCTTGACGATGTTCTGGCCGGCAAATCCCCCGATCTCGGTGGCATCGGCGGCATGCTTGGCTCCCTCTTCGGCGGCAAATAGCGCTTCGCCTATGCCGTCAACCGCACCAGGACGCGGAGATCCATGTGGAGTTCAATATTCCGGCCCACTCGAACTCTGGCGTCTATGTAATGGGCAGCTATGAAGTCCAGATCTACGATAGCCACGGCATGACACCGTTTTTGCGGAAAACCCTGGGAATGAATTGGATGCTGATCCTGTTCATGTTTGGGCTGCTGATCTTTGGTGTGTTCATGATCGAGAGTGCGGCGCGGCACCTGCCGGTCAGCGCGGAGGCGCTCGCCCAGTATGGCAGCGCCGGCGCATCCTACGCGGCCAAGGAACGCTGTTGCCTCACCCATCATAAATATTTTCCCATGAGTGGCCGCAGGCGTGCCAGAGCCACCCTGTAGCAGGTCGCCCGGAGGCGCGCGGACCGTATGCAGACTCACTTCCGTGGGCCGGTAGAGGGCTTTATAGAGTTCGAGCGCAAGCTCCCCGCCCGCCTTCGCGGCCGCTTTGGCCCGGGCCTCGAGCCGCTCGTGCCATGCTTTGATGACTTTCGTGGCCACATAGATCTCATCGCTGTCGGGACATGTCATCTTTTCGTGAAATATACTTGATGCGAAACGCCACCTCGAACAACCTCGCCAGGCGCGTGGAAACGGACCTTCCCACGTTCCGCTCCGGCTGGGCCACCGGGTTCCAGAGGAGTGGTTCCGACCGCGCCAAGAGGCCGCAGGGGGCACGCAAACCACTGCTGCGATCCGGCGTCCGCCGCGCTTCTGTTAGATTTCGTCCACCGCTTCCGCGCGGGCGTCGCACGCCCCCTGGAGAGTCCTTGTATGGCACGTCACACGCACCGGGTGCCATCGGCCAGGCCTGTTACGGAGAGATTTCAGCTCCCGCGCCGATTTTCCTTGGCTTGGGCAGGGCAAACCGTATTTTCGGGTTTGGCAAGAGCGTCCCATGACCCCCATCACCCTACCGTTTTACTGGAGAATCCACCCTGCCCACGGTGACAGGGCGGCGAAATCAGCGTCTCCGGCCCCTCCTCTTGGGCCGGCGAAGCGCAGCGAAGCGCCCTCCCCGCAACCCCTTGGGCGGGCGTAGCGCAGCGTAGTCCCCTCTCCCGCTCTCCGAACCGATCTTTATCCCCTCATGCCCACCAACCCAGAAAAGCAATTTCTTAGCAATCACATCGCTATTGTCGGCGGCAGCGGCTCGGGCAAGACCTGGCTGGCGGAGAAACTCTGTGCCGAACTGGGAACGCAGGCGGCACACTTGAGTCTGGATGACTTTTATCGCGACCTTTCCCACCTGGAAAAAGCCACCCGCGACAACGTGAATTTTGATGACCCGGCCGCCATCGACTGGGCATCCGTCCGGGCTGTGGCGGACACGCTGGCACAAGGCGAAATGGCTCAAGTGCCCATCTACGATTTCGCCACACACACGCGCCGCCCGGAGACACGTGCCTTCGCGCCGCGCGAGTTGGTCGTCTGGGACGGCTTGTGGCTGTTGCACGAAAACGCCATACGCGGGCGTTTTGTCTGGAGTGTGTTCGTCGATTGCCCCGAGGCGGAACGGCTGTCGCGCCGCGTGGCGCGTGATGTCCTCGTGCGCGGCCGCACGGAAGAGTCCGTCCGCCTCCAATGCCTGAACCAGGTCCAGCCGATGCATGATCGGTTTGTTGAGCCCCAACGCGACTTTGCGGACCAAATCCTGGCAGCGCCCGTGACCGCGGCGCAGGTGGTCAGACTTAAACAGGAATTATTGGAACGAATCCAGCGGCGAGAGGTGCCGCATACCTGAGGCCATGACCGAGCGCCTGCTCGCGGCCCAAACGCCGCCGGGCCGGGCACGCCTCAATGTTCACGTCAAGCGGCAACGCCTCGTTTGGAATTGCGTCACTGGCTGTGCGCATTTCATCCATCCCCTGATACCGGTCTCCGAACCGCTGTTTAGCCCCTCATGCGCAACAACCCAGAAAACCAATTTCCTTGGCAATACACCAACCCTCAGGTCGGCTCTTCCAGCCGTTTGAGAAGCTCAGGCAGGAATTGCTTTTTGCGCGACACGCAGCCCGCCCAGACCTCGCCGCTGGGACCAAGCTTATGCGCCAGCAGCGAGGTTTCCACATCGATCAACACCAGACTGTCGCCGCGGAAAATATCCGTGACGAGCAGCGCGGCGAATTCCCAGCCACCGCGCAGGCGCCGTTCATGCAGGGCGGTCGCCAAATCCTTCAACCTCGCGTCGTCGAGCTGACTACGGTCCACTGTTTCAATCTGCGCCACAGCGAACCGGACGCCACCTCCGGAAAACTCCTTCAAATCCTTTTCCACCAATTCTTGAGACGGCCGATCCAGCGTCTCGTCGTTGCGTACCAGCACCTCGCGGCCGAATTTCTGCAGCCCGACTTTTGCCAGCCGCGCCAAGGCGGCAGCTTGCTGGCAGTCAACCTCCGTGGCGGTGGGCGACGTGAGCAGCAGGGTATCGGCGACGATGGCTCCTAACAAAAGCATGGCCTGTGCGGGCGTCGGTCGCCGGCCGTTTTCCGCAAACTTGCACGCGATAATCGTCGCGGTGCTGCCGACCGGCCGGCAATCCACGCGGATGGGAAGGGCGGTTTCCAGCGTGCCGACACGGTGATGGTCCACGATCTCGACAATGTCCGAATCCTCGATGCCTTCGGGTGCCTGATGTTGTTCGAAATGATCCACCAGCACGACCCGGCCGCGCGGAAAGCTCATGACTTCCGAGCGCGACAGCACCCCGAAGAGGGTGCCATCGGGGTTCATCACCGGCAGCGCGAACTGCGCCCGCCGTAGCAAGCTCTGGACCTCGTGCAAGGTCTGGTCCGGTGTAAGTTTCGGAAAGCCTTCCGTCTGCATCAACCGCGCGGCGGGGATCGCCATCGGCAGTTGGGTGACGAGGGCCATCAGCGAGCCGCGATAGTGCAGCACGCCGAGGTCGGGACAAGCGCGCATGGCCTTTCTCCAAGCGGTGTTCTTCGCCGACCCGCAGGTAACCACCACGGCGGCACCGGCATCGCGACAATGCGCCAGCAATTCCGGTTGGTCGCCGATGAGCACCAGCGAACCGGGCGCAAGCAGGCTCCTGTCCAACACGATCTGCCCTGTGGCCTCGGCCTGCGGCTTTTGCCAGCGAGTGAGTTTGAGGTAGCGTTCCAAATCGGCGACGGAAAAAAGCACCCCGAGAAAATCCTCCGCGTTGGCATGATAGAAATAGTTTGCCGTCGGCATCCGGTCGCTCAGCAGGCCGAGCAGTTTCCGATTCGCATCCAACACCGGCACGACGCCGATACGGTGGCGGATGATGAGGTTGAGCGCCTCGCCGAGCGCAGCCTCCTGGCCAATGGCGAGAACGTCGCGCCGCGCCACGTCGCGGACGCAGGTGTGGAGATGACTGACCTGGCGTGGCAACGCCGTTCCCGCTTCGGCAAAGAGCCATTTCGTCTGCGTGGAAACTTCGCCGAGGACAATCCCTTCAAACGTCTCATCGCGGGAAAGGGAATTGAGCAAGTCCGCATAAACCACGGCCGAAACGGCTGAATCAGTATCCGGCCGCTGGTGACCCACCACAAAGGTCGGACGGGTTACTGGGATGGAGCGGGTCATGCGGCAGGTAGCTGAATTGAGGGGCGAGTATAGCCACCCACCCCGCTTTGCCAAGCAGAATCAGCAGGCAGGGCTCAGGGTGTTAGGGCGATTGGCTGACTGGCTCATTCGGGGAACGGGCGTGCGGTTTTGATGAGTTTGAGGGATTTGCCACGATAGTCGCGGCAGTGATCGAATGCGGCATTGAGCGATTCGTGCTGCTCAAAGGGCAGGATGGCCAGC
>JAIPKB010000279.1 GCA_021733795.1 Akkermansiaceae bacterium
TCGATGAAAGCGGGTTCGGGGGGGGGGACGCAAGGTTTATTTTGTCTGTTTTTGCGGCAACTAGGCAAGCATCCTGACTAGTTAACCCCGATGTTTCACGTCCCCCGATTTTTCCATTTCCCCGAACACCCCGCGCGCACTGCAGGGAGGGTGGTGAGGGCCATTCGGAGCATATTCCGGGGCGACCATTGTCTGGCCCGAATGCCGCCAGTTCGCGGAAATCCCTCGAGTCCCGAGAGTGCAGGAGGCACGGAAAGATGGAAGCCTCCCGCAATGTTCGCGATGATCAGGCCGGCCCCAACGCTGTCAAACGAGATCCTGATCCTGATGAATCAGCTTGCCCGGGGGACAAGATCTCATTGTTCGACAACTGGACGAAAATGCTGACTAGCGTCCGGTCTCAAGCCGTTTCAACCACTCCTTGGACATCACTTCCCTAGTCCATTCTTTGTGCAGTTGCAGCAGTCTTTGGGCGATTTCCGGATTCTCCTTGAGGTGATTTTTGCGTTCGGGTTCCTCGTCGGCGAGGTTGGCGAGGAAGTCGGGCTCTCCTTTGTGGGAGCTGATCAGCTTCCAGTCGCCCTGGCGGACCGCCCACCTGTGTTCGAAGTGCCAGTGCAGGACCTGGTTGTGGGTCGGGGCGTCGGCCGCGGTGATGATCGGCATGATGCTCTGGCCATCGAGTTTCACCTTGGGCAGCGGCACGCCGCAGAGATCGGCGATCGTGGGCAGCCAGTCCATGGCGGTGATGGCTTGGTCGCGGACGACGCCCTTGGGCAGTTTCGAGGGATAGCTGATGATCGCCGGAACCCGGACTCCACCTTCGAAGTAGGTTGCCTTGGCACCGCGCCATTTGCCGGAATTCCCACCTCCTCCGAACGGTCCGTAATGGTGCCCTTTGGGGAACCCGCTGGGGTGATTGTCCCGATTGATGCTGCAGTCCTCCACCGAAGCACCGTTATCGCTCATGAAGATGACGATCGTGTCATCGCGAAGGCCCAGTTCCTCAAGTTTCTTCAGGACCATGCCCATGCGATCATCGACCGTGGAGACCACCTTGGCGTAGGACTGCCGCGGCATCGCCATGTCCTTGTAGCGTGCATCGAACTTGGCATCGGCCTGTTCGGGGTAGTGGGGGAGATTGAAGGCAACGTACATGAAAAACGGATCATCCTTGTTCTTCTCCACGAATTGGACGGCACGCCCGGTCATCAAGTCGGGGAAGTATTGGCCGTTCATGAAGACCTCGGTTTTGCCATCGAAAAGGTCATGAAACCCCTCGTGCAGGAAATTGTGGATGTAGTTGTCAATGAACCCGCTCCGGAATCCGAAAAACTCATCGAAGCCCTGTGAGGTGGGGCCAAAATCATCATGGGCCCCGAGATGCCACTTGCCGAACATCCCCGTCTTGTAGCCGGCACCTTTCAGGAGCTCCGCGATGGTGGTTTCCTCGAGGGCCATGTTGAGTTGTCCCCCCTTGACCTTGTGGTTCCCCTGGGTCCAGGCGTTGACTCCGGAACGTTGGGGATAGCGGCCGGTCAGCAGCATCGCCCGGGAAGGACAGCAGACAAAGTGCGCGTAGGCCTGGGTGAAGCGCACCCCGGTTTCCGCCAGCTTGTCCATCGTCGGGGTGTAGAGATCCTTCGATCCATAACAGTTGGCATCAAGCGTGCCCTGGTCGTCGGTAAAAAAGATGACGACGTTGGGTTTGCGGTCCGGGGCCGCGTTGGCGGCGGCTGGCAGCATGGCACTTCCAGCAGATGCCACGGCCATCAACCCCAAGGCGCTCGTCTTGAGGAAATTTCGTCTGTTTTTCATGATGTTTTTCATGTTTGCTCTTCCTTGTTCCGTTATTGTTGCAATCGGACCGCCTTCGAGTTCGGCCACCACTACCACCGGAGCATCACCATAATCCGCCTTTGTATACTCCGGCACGACGATCGATTGCAGGCCGCTATCAGCTTACGAAACTGTAGTCGTAGGGTTTGCGCATTTCGCGCGCGACATGGGCGTTGCCTTCGGCGGCATGCTCGCCGGTGAACGCCTCCTTCTCCGGGTCCCACTGGAGTTTGAGTCCGGTGCGCAGCGAGATCGCGCCGAGGTGACAAACCGTGGCCGAGCGGTGCCCGATTTCCACATCGCAGATCGGGTCTTTGCGGGAGCGGATGCAGTCGAACAGGTTGCCGTAGTGATTGTTGCTCAGATAGAGGCGTTCGGCGCCTTCCGGCAACGGCTTGCCAAGCAGTTCGCGGTCGGTGGCCTTGATCTCATCGCGATTGACCCAGATCCAGCCATCGCTGCCTTCGAAGCGGATGCCATTGCGCTGGCCCTCCTTCTTGATAACGCCGCCAAACGGATCCTCGTCGGGAGTCGAGCGAACGTTGAAGATCACCCCGTTCGGGTAGGTATACTTCACTTCGTAGTCACTGATGCAGGTGTAGCCGCCCGGAATCGGGGTGGAGAGCGCCTTGCTTTCCACCAAGGTGGGTGCCGGCAAGCCGATCGCCCAATAACCGATGTCCATGTGATGGGCGCCCCAATCGGTCATGGTGCCACCGGAGTATTCATACCAATAGCGGAACAACTGGTGGCAACGCTGGGGAAGGTAGTCCTTCCTGGGTGCCTGGCCCTGCCAGAAACCCCAGTCGAGTTCCGGCGGCACGGGTTGGCTGGTGAACGGCCCCTCACGCCGCCCGGCGGGCAAATAGACCACAACTTCCTTGAGTTTGCCGATACGGCCGTTGCGGACCAGTTCGCAGGCCAGGCGGAAGCGTTCGCTACTGCGTTGTTGCGTGCCCGTCTGCAGGACCACCTTGTTATCGCGCACCGCCTTGATCACATGCTTGCCCTCGTCGATGGTCAGGGTCAAGGGCTTCTCCGAATAGATGTCCTTGTTGGCCTTGGCCGCGGCGATATTGACCAGGCTATGCCAGTGGTCCGGGCAGCCGTTGACAATGACATGCACATCGTCGCGCTCCAGCAATTTGCGGAAATCGGAGTATCCTTTCGGGGGCATGCCGTCCTTGCCGAACAGTTCGATGGCCCTGGCCACATGACTCTGGTCCACATCGCAGACCGCCACGATGTCGCCGTGGCCCCGGCAATTTCCCGCATCGTAACTGCCCATGCCGCCGCAGCCGATCAGCGCGATGCCGGGACGATCGTTGGGCGCAACGACTTTGGCGGGTTCCGCGGCGAGAGCCAGCTCGCGCTCGACGAACCACAATGGCAGGCCGCTGGCGGCGGCGGTAGCGCCACACCTGCGGAGAAATGAACGGCGGGAAATTTGGAAGGATTTGGGATGATTCATTGGATTGGCTGTGTTAGTCGTTCTAGGTTAGAGTTTGCGTACCCAGACGTTGCGGAAGCGCACCTTGCAGCCGTGCTCTTGCAGATAGAGGGGGGCTTTCTCGACGAGTCCGTTGAGCGGCGCGGAGGCAGTGCTGGCCTCGCCAACCGGAATGTGGTCCTGGATCAGCACCCCGTTATGCAACACGGTGTAGGAGCCCGGTTGTACCTTGCCATCGGCGAGCCGCTTGGGTGCGTGGAAGATAATGTCATAGGCCTGCCATTCGCCCGGCTTGCGGCAGGCGTTGACCAGCGGCGGGTTGTGCCCGTAGAACGCGCCGCATTGGCCGTTCGGATAGGTCTTGTTTTGATAGCTGTCGAGCACCTGGATCTCATAGCGTCCCATCATAAAGACGCCGCTGTTGCCGCGCGTTTGACCCTCGCCTACCAAAATGGCCGGCGATGCCCATTCGACGTGCAACTGGCAGTCGCCGAATTCCTCTCTGGAGAACATCCCGTTGCCATCACCACCCGGGATGGTTTCCATCACGCCGTTTGCCAGCGTCCATTTGGGTTGGTCGCTGTTTTTGCCGCGGAACTTGGAAAGATCCTTGCCATCAAACAGCACGATGGCATCCGAGGGTGGCGCCCCCGGCACCGCGCCCGGATCCACCACCGGTGGCGGTGGCTCTTCGGCAGCGGACAGCGCCACCATGGAAAGCGGCAGGAGACAAAGCATGCGCAGCTTCCGGAAAATTTGTACGGACGGGGCTCGATGGTTGGTTATGAGGTGGTTCATGGTGCTTGGTTCCAACGGGATTGGCAGTTCACTTGCAATGCTCGATGTGCACGTTGTTGATGAGGTTGTGACCGGCGGCGAACCGGTTCGATACACCGGCGCAAGCTTTGTTAGATCCGTCGCCAGTGGCACATTCACCAGAATCCCATTCTTTGCGATCGTGGCCGCAGGCAATCCCGGAATCACAAAATCGGTGATGGTGGTGATCGGGTCGCCTTTGAGCTCGGCCACAACGACCACCGGGCTGTCGCCGTAATCCGCTTTTGAAAATTCCGGCACGACAATGGTTTGCAGACCGCTATCCGCCTTGATGATGGTTAACGGATTCTTCCTGTCGTCCGCGAGCATCCAGGCTTTGGTGATCCGGGTGGTCAGGTCGGGCAAGGTCAGCTTGCGGTCGGCCGGAAGATGATCCACACACAAATACAGCCGGTTGTCCTTCTTCGTGACGCCACCCCAGACCTGGGTATGGCGGTAGGCCAGCAACTGTGTGGTTTTCGCGGCATCCACATACTTGGCAACATCCCGCAGGGAAATGACGGGGTACTGGTTGTCCTTCAAATATTTCATCAACTTCTCAAAATGGGCAGGTTCCACGCCGACCCCGGGTGTTCGAGATCAGGCACCCCATGAAACGTGAAAATGGAGATGCTGCCGTTGGTCGCGTTCTTTGCCATGTCGACGAATCGATTCTCGTTTTTCAATATCTGATCATGGAACGTGAACGAGGGAGCATCGAATGGGGTATCCACCAGCGGCCGGTAGGCGAGTTCGTGTCCACCCCGCGCAAAGATGTATCCGTTTGAAGCCATCGATTCGAATAGTCCCGGGTGCACCGCGTAGATCGGCCAGCAGAAGGTGGTGGGTTTGGATACGTTGTTCTTTAACAGGATCCCATATGGATCCGGATCGGCCGCACGGCTTGTACCCGGCGCTGCCAGCCACATCGCGGCATACTACCAATTGCTTTTCCATATTGTATTAATGATATTTAGAGGGTGGTTTCATTTCTTCCCTCCCTCTTGCCTCTCTCCCATCACCTGCAATTCCTGATAAGCGGTGTTTTCCCGCTGATCGGTCACCGGCGAGACGGCCCACACCAGCCAACGGTACGACCCCAGCGGTTTGCCGTCGCTGCGGCGGATGCTGGTGGCCTCGAAGTTGTTAGGGACCCCCTGGCGGGTATCGACGGAAATGACCGGCGTGAAGATCTTGCCATCCGTGACGTTCCAGCCGGGATCGGTTGCGGAGCTACTGCCGTAGAGTGCAAAGTTCTGCCGGGCCCGCGGGCCGTTGGCCGAGAAGGTGTTGACCCGGGCAATGGATTTCACTGCGGCCAGATCCAGCTTGTACATGCCGCCCTCCACGCCGTTGGCAAAGATCGGGCCGTAGCCGCTGGCGACCTTGCCGTCGATGAGGGACTCGATCGGATCGTTGTTGGTGGGTGCGCCACCGGCGGATACTTTCGCGGGCAAGACATGTGCCGCCGGGGCCGGCGGCAGGGTCTTGAAATCAGGAATATCCAAGGCTTCGGCGACGACATGCGCATAGTCGCCAAGCTCGACGCTGAGCCGGTCCTGTTTGCGGATGACCTGGAGCTTCAGCGGCGTGCCGCCGGCCTGGTCGCGCCGGTTCTGCAAATCCGCTACGGTCCGGACCGGCTTCTCGTTGCAGGCGACAATGACATCGTCCTTGCGGAGCCCGGCCTTGGCGGCCGGGCTGGCAGCGGGAACTGCCAGCAGCAGAACGCCGGTCTCGTCGGGCAACCCATAGGCCGAACGATCCCCCAACCCCGCGATGTCGCGCACCTGGAGTTGGAGGACGGTGCTCACCTGGGGAGTGGTCTCCACACGCTCGGCAACCTTGCCAGAATTCCGGGCTTCCGGGAATTCAGGGGTGCGGGCGATCGCCTTCACGGGTGGCTTCCGCACGCCGAACCGGTCCATCGGGAAATTGACAAATCCGAGCTTCAGGGCGGGCGATCCCTCCCGCACGCGGTAATCGCCGATGGCGGGATCGACAAACATCGCATCGGCCACGATCGAATGCTCGTCCCGCTTTGATTGCCCGGCGAGCTTGACGGCGGGTTCCGGAGGGGTGGCACCCACGCGATGCACGAGGTTGTAGTCCATCTCCTTGCCCCATGGGGTTTCCGGCATGCCGCCGGCCGGCAGGTAGTGGTCGGTGAGCATGATGTTGCGGCGGACGACGTCCTCGCTGTGTTGGTACCAGACATGCGGATGGAAGCCGCCGACGAGGATGTTGTTTTCGACCACGCGGAAGAATCCTTCGCGGTTTTTCAAGCCGCCGTTCAAGAGCAGATTGTTATAAATGTGGTAGTTGGTCGAACCGTCATCCAGATCGATGTCCCAGCCGTGATCGCAGCGCCAGCGGCTGTTGCGGATAATCGTCGTCTTGCAGGCGTCCAGCGTCACGAGCGACTTGTGGGCCTCCCATTGCTTGTCATCGTTCAGGTTCAGGCCGCCGAGCCCCCAGAAGCGGTCGCGGCCCCACGAGTTGAAGGAACCGTGGTCGCCGGTCTCCTTGACCGTGTCGAAGACATGGCAGAACTCGATGAGGTGGCCACCCCAACAACCATCGCCGATGTTGATGCCGGAGCGCGGCATGTCATAGATCGAACAATGGCTGATGGTGATCCCCTGCGCCATGTCCACCGTGACTCCCGCCGTCTGTTTCTCGATCTGACCGATGTCGTGGATCAGACAGTCATCCACCACGCAGTCAGCGGGGTAGTTGCTGGTCTTGGGGCCGGGTGTCCGGTCGATGTCGGCGAGTTCATTGCCCTTCTGCCAGGTGGCCGGATTGTGG
>JAIPKB010000280.1 GCA_021733795.1 Akkermansiaceae bacterium
GATCCGATCGACGGCACGGTGAATTACTATCATGCCATCCCGCACTTCTGCGTTTCGATTGCCCTGCGGGTGGCCGGAGAAATCGTGGTGGGGGTGATCCACGATCCGATGGTGGGTGAGACCTGGACGGTGGAGCAGGGTGGTCCGGCACGGCTCAACGGCCGGGTGATCGAGGCCAGCAAACGAACGGATCTGGCTGAGGCGATGTTGTATGTGGGCTGTGGCAAGGACGAGGAGTCACTCAAGACCGGGATCGAGCGGTTCAGGCGGGCCTCGGTGCGGGCGCGCAAGATGCGGATGATGGGCTCGGCCGCGCTGGGCATGGCCTACATCGCCAGCGGCAGGTTGGACGGCTACATTGAATCAAGAATCTCGTTGTGGGACATCGCCGCCGGCAAGCTGCTGGTGGAGCGCGCCGGGGGCAAGGTGGATCTCGCCGCCATCCCCGGCAGCGAGCATTCATGGTCGATCATCGCGACCAACGGCAGGATTCCGGTGGAGGAAATTCTTTGAGTCGAATAACCGTGCAACCGGGAAATTTCACGAAAAACTGATATATGATTGGAATAGGATATGACGTGCATTGTTTCGCCAAGGGGCGGAAGCTGGTGTTAGGTGGAGTCGAGATCCCGCACGAGTTGGGGCTCGACGGGCATTCGGATGCGGATGTCCTGTGCCACGCGCTGGCCGACGCGCTGCTGGGGGCGATGGGAGAGCCTGACATCGGGCATTTCTTCCCGCCGGGCGATCCGGCGTGCGCCGGGATTTCATCGCTGCGGATTCTGGAGAAATGCCGGGACCTGCTGCGGGAGAAAGAGCTGCGCATCATCAATGTGGATGGCACGGTGATCGCGGAGGCACCGAAGATCCTGCCCCATCGGGAGGCGATGCAAAAAAGGATCGGCAAGGCGCTGGGGATCAAGCCGGGTCAGGTGGGGATCAAGGCCACGACGAATGAGCGGATGGGGTTTCTCGGGCGGGGGGAGGGCATCGCGGCGATGGCCGTGGCCCAGGTGGAGGATGACTCTGACATTCCGTTCTGATCCAGAGCCCGCGTATGACCCGCAAGTCCCTTACCCGCTTCGCCTGGCTCTCCATTGCGGCCGCCCTGGTGACGATTGTGCTCAAGGCCGTGGCTTTTTGGCTCACCGGTTCGGTGGGCTTGCTATCCGACGCGCTGGAGTCGATCGTCAACCTGGTGGGTGGGTTCGTGGCGCTGGCGATGTTGAGTGTGGCGGCGCGCCCGGCGGATGAGGATCACGCATACGGCCATGGCAAGGCGGAGTATTTCGCGAGCGGGGTGGAGGGCTCCCTGATCCTGGTAGCGGCGGCGAGT
The DNA here is from genome assembly GCA_021733795.1 of Akkermansiaceae bacterium. GTDB lineage: Bacteria > Verrucomicrobiota > Verrucomicrobiia > Verrucomicrobiales > Akkermansiaceae > Luteolibacter. The sequence goes on from JAIPKB010000280.1 coordinate 1,337, forward strand.
ATTGGCGCGGCGGCGATCCATCGGCTTTGCCATCCGCAGGCACTTTCGCAGGTGGGGGCCGGGATCCTGGTCTCCGCGGCTTCCTCGTTGGTGAACCTGGCGGTGGGCTTGCTGCTGTTGCGGGTGGGACGGGCGGAACGCTCGATCACGCTTGAAGCCAATGCGCAGCACTTGCTGACCGATGTTTGGACCTCGGTGGGGGTGCTGGTAGGAGTGGCCGGGGTGGTGGCCACCGGTTGGCTGTGGCTGGACCCGGTGGTGGCCCTGCTGGTCGCCTTCAACATCGTCTGGACCGGTTCGAAGATCGTCTGGCGTTCGATTTTCGGGTTGATGGACCCGGCGTTGCCGCCGGAGGAAAGAGCGCGGATTGAGGCGGTGCTCAATGGCTATCGGACGGATGAAATCCAGTTTCACGCGTTGCGCACCCGGCAGGGGGGAGCGCGCCGGTTTGTTTCCGTGCATGTGTTGGTGCCCGGTGCCTGGACCGTGCATGACGGCCACGAATTGGTGGAGCGGATCGAGGCAGACATCCGCTCCGCACTGCCAAGCAGTTATGTGTTCACCCACCTCGAGTCACTGGACGACCCGGCATCCTGGGAGGATGAAGTGTTGGAACGGGATGGATTTTGAACATCCAAACCCTCAGCACGCGCCCCACGTGGTGGGTCGGGAGGGCGCAGGTCGGTACGTGTGAGGCTTTCGCCTCGCTGGGTGGGATGTGTTCGGTTGTCTTCACCAACCAGCACGCCAATGCGCGTCAAGTTAAGGGAGGATAGCCGTCCCGGTTGTCTCGTGGCGCGGTTGTCTCGACTGCGGTGGTGGACGGGACAACGTGGTCAAAACCGGCCTGTTTGAGGACCGTGCCGGATTTCTCGGGCGACGAAGCACCCGCGAAACGGCATGATTTGGTTGGCTCCGGGGAGCCGTGGATGGCTAGCTCACGGGGTGTAGGAAAGCCGGTAGAAGGCCCTGCCAACCGGTGGCGAAGGATCCTCCACAACCACCGCGCCCGAGACCGGGGCGATCTTCGTATCGATGGTCGACCAACTGTCCGGCTCCAGCGTGGTGGAACGCTCCAGCAGGTAGGTCTCACCAGGAGTTCCGGTGAAGGTGCCGGTCGCCACGCCACCACTGAGGACCAACGTCATTTGGCCGGGAGGGGTGTTGGCCACGGCAATCACGGTCACCACCACGGTCTCCACGGAGCTGCCCCCCCAGATTCCGTCGTTCACCGTGTAGCTGAAGCTATCCACGCCGCTGTAGCCGGGAGCCGGAGTGTAAGTGATCAAGCCCAGGCTTTCGGTGACCGTTCCCCCTTGGGTGCTGGTCGGACTGACGCTGGTGAACTCCAGGAAATCGCCATCGGGATCCGAGTCGTTGGCGAGAAGCTCGAACACCTCGATGTCGAGCGGCACATCCTGATCGGTTGTTCCCGCGTCGTCGAACACAGTGGCCGGATTCGCGTTGGTGACGGTGACCTCGGCCGGTTCGCTGTCAACGAAGGTGACGCCGTTGGTCACCCGGACCTTGTAGGTGCCGGCCCAAGTCAGGTCGTCGATGTAGAGCAGGAGTTCCGGTTCGGTGGCATCGAGGACTGGATCGGTGCCGTTGAACCACTGGTAGGTGAGTGGAGCGGAACCACTGGCACCGACGGAGAGGGCCACCGTGCTGTAGTGCGTGCCGTTGGCACCAAGCGGCTGGATGACGATGTGGGGCGGGGTGCCGGGAGGAATGGTTCCGATGGCGGCGAACCCGTCGATCCTCAGGCCGGTGTAGCCGGCCGTGGCATCCGTGTTTTTCACCACGAAATCAACGGTGTTGACCCCGTCCGTCAGCAGCGCCGGGAAGGCGGTGTTGTTGATGTTGAAGGGAACCAGCGTCGCGAAGGTCGTGCCGACGGTGTTGGGGAAGCCGATGGCGGTGCCGTTGACACGGATCTCGATGCCCTCGTTGTCCGAAGACCATTTCCCGGAAATCACCACGGTAGCCAGATCGAACCCAGTGAGGTCCAGCGAGGTCCGGTAAACATAGACCCCCGGTCCGGCACCGGCGTCCGCACTGATGCCGGCGGAGCCGGCGGAGTCGGCACGCGGCCCGATCCACAGCGAAGTGCTGGAGTTAGCAAGCCAGGAACCGGGTAGCGCCGTTTGGACGAAAACCGTTTCGGACGAGGTATTGTCAGGATTGGTGATCAGTTTGAAGTGCGGATCGATCTGGCCTCCTGCGAGCAGCTGGCCATCCACTCCCAGGCCGGTGTTGCCGTAGGCGGGGACGTTTTCAAGCACGGTCAGGTTGGCCGTGTTGCTGATTATGGGACCACCGGTACCATTGCTGACCACCAGGGTGTAGGCTCCTGAGTCTGCGGCCGTGACCTCATAGAGAACGAGCACTGGAGTGGTCTCGCCGGGAATGTCGAGGTTGCCTTTCTTCCACTGGTAGGTCATCGTCGAACTGCCGATGGTGGCACCCCGCAGGATGTAGCTGGCTCCCATTCCGAGCGTGGCACCGAGCGGCTGAAGGGTGAACTCGGGAGCCTTGGCCACATAGGGATCGGCTTCGCGGTTGCTGATGCCGTAGGTGTGGATGCCCTTGCGGTCAAACGGAGCAATGACGGAGACATCGAGGCCGGATGCCGTGATGGTGGCGGTGCCAGCTGCGCTCGCCGTGTATTCGTATTCGAACCGCACGCCCTGGTCTGGACCGAACTCATCCTGGTTCAGGATGCTCGCACCCTCACCTGTGCCGCCGATCAGGGCGGCCCGGCGAATCCCGTCGGTCCAGCCCACGGTATAGAGGGTGAAGACATAGTTCTTGCCCGGTGTGAGGCCGGTCAGGTAGTGGGTTTCCGGGTAGCCGCCATACAGGAAGTCCCTGCCCAGGATGGCCCCACCGGCCCCCTCGGGCCCGGCCGTGGTAATCACGTTGGTGTCGTTGTTGTAGACGTTCCCAAGGCCGGCTGACGTGTAGTTCGCTCCGCTCGGATTGGGCCCGGCGATCCCGGTGAAGTTGATCCCGTTGAGATTCAGGTTGGTGGCCGAACCGAACTTGAACGCGTGGGTGTAGGGGTGGGAGGCACTCACCCCTGAAGTGGCGTCATCGGTCCATTGGTGCGCGGTCCAGACGACCGGCGGCGTGCTGGCCACGGCTTCACGGTTGCTGAAGCCGCTGGTATGGAAGGTCCCCGCTCCAAGCGCGGGAAGGGAGATCGACACCGGCGTGGCCGACTCGTCGGTGGTGTAGGTGAAGATCACCCGGATGCCGTTGCCCTGCCCGTATTGGTTCAGGTTCACCGACAACTTCTCGCTGCTCAGGCTGCTGCCGAAGGTCGCCGAGCGGCTTCCGGTGCCGTCGAAAGCGATGCCGTAGACCGTACACACATACTCGGTGAGCGGCTTCAGGTTCTGCAGGGTGATCCCGGTTCCGTCGTAGCGGAAATCCTTGGCCAGCTTGGCGCTTTCTCCGGTCACGTTGTTCGGCGTGCGGTTGGTAAAGTTGGAGTTGTAGCCCGCCAGCGTGAACCGATTCGAGCCGGCGGAGTCGCCGAGATCAAAATCGACGCCGTTGATATTGACCGACTGCCAAGCTCCGACGCTGAAGTTCTGGGCGTGGGTGTAGACATATTGCGGGTCCACGCCCGAGTCTGCGTCGCCGGTCCACGGGGCGATTGACCAGGCACCACTCGACGGCGTGATGGTCACGTCGTCCACGAGCAGCGTGTGGTCGCCGTCGGTCCGGGTATTGGCGATGGTGATTTGGTGGCTGGTCGCAGTCGCCGTGAACTCGAATCCCACATATTTGTAGGCGTTGGTGCCACCCACCGAGGCGATTTCGTCGGTGGCCACGATCGGGCCGGTCCCGTCGGTCGAAAAGACCAGTTTGGGTGCCTGGCCGGCGCGGGCATTGACGCGGAACGACACGTTGTATTTCGTATCCGGGGTCAGTCCCGTGACCGTGGTCTTGACGTTGGCGGTCCCGGAGGCTCCCGCCTGGATGAAGAGCACGTTGGGCGCGGTGGGAATCGTTCCGTTGTCGGCGAAAGCCGCAATCCCTACCTTGTTTTGGCCGATGCGGGCCGGGTTCGAGAGTGTCCAGCCGTTGATGACGCCGCCGTTGAGGCTGGCGTAGCCCGGACTGATGGTGAAATCATTGTCCGAGAAACTCGGATTCGTGATAGTCTGCCCCGTCAACGGGAGCAGGGAGAGCAGCAGCGACGCCGCGAGGTAGCGGGGCGTCGCTCCCAGGGCGCGTGGATTGAGTTTCATGGATTCTTGGTTTTGGGTTTGTTTTTTATGGTGGGAATTTGCGGGTGAAGTGACGGCTATTGAAACGCCGGTTGCTGGACTGGCGGGTAGCGAGAGGCGGGGCAGAGGGGGTGAACGCGGAAACGCGGAAACGTTGAAAAGCTGAAAAGCTGAAAGAAGATGGAGAAAGGGTGGTGCGGGGGATGAGGGGCTTCGACGGGTGTCCCGGCACTCCGGTGGGAGGGCGGAGGCTCGGTGTTGGTGTCCATAGGCGTGGAAACGGCTGGCATGGTATGAAGTACCTCAAGAACGAAGATACGGATTTCCCAAGCCTCGGCAAGAAGAAACTCGGGGAGACCGGTTTTTTCCGGGGATGCTGGACTCAGTCAATAAGAGCACCTCTCTGAGAAGATCTCCCGAATTCCTCTGGGGGCTAGCTGGCGGATTGTTCCAACATCCGGAGGAGCGGGGCCTCGGCGCGGGCGCGGATGGACTCGTCCATTTCGATGCGGGGGGCCAGGTGCAGGAGGCAGTCGCGGAGCTTCTGGAGGGTATTGAGCTTCATGTAGCGGCAGTCGGCGCAGGCGCAGCGGTCGGTGGGGCCGGCGATGAGGTTCTTGCCGGGGCATTCCTTGCGGAGGCGGTGGAGCATGCCGCTCTCGGTGACGACGATGATGTCATCGACCGGGGCGTTGCGGCAGTAGGCGATCATTTTCTCGGTGGAGCAGACTTCGTTGGCGAGCAGGCGCACGGCCCGGGTGCATTCCGGGTGGGCGACGACGAGGGCGGTGGGATGCTGTTCCTTGATGCGGTTGATGGAGTCCCGGGTGAACTCGACGTGGACATAACACGAGCCCTGCCAGAGGTCCATCTTGCGGCCGGTTTGCTCCATGACCCAGGCCCCGAGGTTGGCATCCGGAACAAACAGGATGGGGCGGTCCGGCGGGGCCTGTTCGACGATCCGGACGGCATTGCCGGAGGTGCAGATAACATCGCACAGCGCCTTGACTCCTCCGGAACAATTGATATATGCGATGACGTAGTAGTTTTTGGCGGCGTTGGCTGCCAGATAGGCCTCCAGGTCGGGAGCGGGGCAGGATTGCTCAAGGGAGCAGCCGGCGTCGGCATCGGGGAGCACCACAATGCGCCCCGGGTTGATGATTTTGGCGGTTTCCGCCATGAAGTGGACGCCGCAGAAGACGATGACATCGGCGGCGGTGGCCTTGGCGTGGTAGGCGAGGCCCAACGAGTCGCCGACGAAATCCGCGACGTCCTGGATTTCACCGATTTGATAGTTGTGGG
>JAIPKB010000017.1 GCA_021733795.1 Akkermansiaceae bacterium
CTGGCCATCCTGCCCTTTGAGCAGCACGAATCGCTCAATGCCGCATTCGATCACTGCCGCGACTATCGTGGCAAATCCCTCAAACTCATCAAAACCGCACGCCCGTTCCCCGAATGAGCCAGTCAGCCAATCGCCCTACCAACCAGATGAAATCAAATCGTACCAATCGTTTCCTCGGTTCTCTCCGCCGTTTTTTCACCACCTCGACCATCGTCATGAGCGGCTTCGGGCTCGCCCATGCCGCCGACAACACCTGGACCGGCGCTGCCAGCACCAGTTGGGACACCACCTCCGCCAACTGGGACTCGCCCACCACCTGGACCAATGGCGACTCCGCCTTGTTCCCCGATGGCTCCGGCACGGTCACCACCACGGAGGACATTACCATCAGCGGGCTATCCCTCATTGGGGCCGCGGACAGAATCGCGGTTGGCGGCGGTAACACGCTGTTGTTGGACTACACCGCCGCCGTCCCGGCGGCGGCCTGGTCCTCGATGATCGAAGGCCCGGGAACCCTCCGCCTCAACTCCGCGCAACCCGTCAACGGCAGCGCCGACTGGGGGGCGAACAGCTCCGCCGCGCTGCCCTTCAGCGCGGAATTCACCGGCACCCTGATCGTTGACAACGGTCGCATGGACTCTTCCCCCGCGGGACTCGGCGGCATCAGCGAAATTACCATCAACAACGGCGGCCAGTTCCTCGGCTGGACCGGCACCTATCTGCAGCCCTTCACCCTGATCGGCGACGGCTGGGGCGAAGGCGGCTACCCTGGCGCGCTGCGTGCCGCCGCCGGCAACAACTGCGTTTTCAGCGCCGACATCACCCTCGCGGGCGACGCCGGCATCCTCAGCCAGGATGGCAACTCGGTGGTGACCTTCGACGGCAGCGTCGGCGGCACGGGCAGTCTGACGCTCCATACCCGCGGCAAGTTCAATTTCAACGGCCTCGCCTCTGAGTCCTATTCCGGCAGTTTGCGGATCAACACGACCGGCGGCAACCAAAACAACAGCACGATCACCTTCAACAAGCCCGCCGGCATGGTGGCGGTGCCGGACAATGCCACGGTCGATTTCGGCTACGGCACTCTCAACGGCCAGGTCAACATCAGGACGGCCGCAAGCGATCAGTTCGGCGCGGGTGTGGTGATGAACTTCAACAATCCCTCCAACCAGTGGTCGCGGCTCGATCTGATTGGCACCCACCAAACCCTCGCGGGCGTCAACACCGGCAGTTTCGCCGCCCAAGGCGGCGGGGTCATTCAAAACGGCGGCATCGGCATTGGTGCGGCCGGCGAGGCGACTCTGACGCTCGATGGCAGTGGAGACTACCTCTTCAACGGCCACATGCGCAATCAGGACGACGTGGGCTCAGGCGCGTTCAACCTGGTCAAGAACGGCACCGGCACCCAGACGCTGGTGGGTAGTGTGGTCACCCACACCGGCCTCACCACGGTCAATGACGGGACGCTCATATTCGCCAAAACAAATGCCCTCAACACCTCGATTGAAAACAATGCCACTGTGGAAATCAACTCCGTCAGCGGTGATGATTGGATTCTCAACAATGGGAAGACCCTCTCCGGCGCAGGCACCTGGAACAAGACCGGAGGCGGCCGGGCGTCTTTCATGAACACCACCGTCCTCACCACCGGCCAGTTCAACATCCAGGAGGGCACCCTGAGAAACAACAACAACTTCGGTAACTGGACCAACAGCACCGCCAGCTTTGACATCAGCAGCGGCGCCATCCTCGACCTCTTCGCGGATGCCATCTACCTGGACAAGCTCACCGGCTCCGGCATCGTCCAGAACGACTACGGCAATGGCTCCCCCAACCAGACCGGGGCCTCCGCTTTCATCGAGAAACTCGTGGTCGGCGTGGCTGACGGAAGTTCCACCTTCTCCGGCACCCTCCGTAACAACGGCGGTGCCAATGTTCCGGCGGCCGGTACCGCCGGTGGCGGGCTGGAACTGCACAAGGTGGGCACCGGCACCCTCACGCTCACCGGCTCCCTCACCTACACCGGCATCACCAACCTCGACGACGGCACCCTTGAAATCGCCAGCCCGACCAACAACACCCTGGCCGGCGCGATCAGCGGCGGCGGGGCCTTGGTCAAAGCCAACACCGGCCGCCTCACTCTCGCCGGTGTCAACACCCTCACCGGTCCCACCACGATCAACGCCGGCGTTCTCACCCTCAGCGGCACCGCCCCGAACACCGCGGTCACCGTCAAAGCCGGGGCCGGCCTGCGGGTCAACGCCACCGGCAAGACCTTGTCCCTCGTCAGCTTGGCCGGGGGCACCTCACTCGAGCTGCCTGCGGTCGCCGCGCAGACCACCACCGTCGGCACCCTTGACCTGACCGCCACCCCGGCCCTCACCGTCAAGCCGTTCTTCGCCGCCGCACCGCTGGTCGGAACCTACGACCTGCTCACCGCCACCAGCCTCTTCGGCACCGCAGGTGCCATCACCACCGACTTCGGCCTCTACGACAACGCCCGCGGCGTGGCCGGCACCACGGCGCTCTCCGGCGGCAAGCTCGTCCTCACCGTCACCGGCACCTTCACCGGCGCGGCCAATCTGGTTTGGACCAACCGCGGCGGGGCGGGTACCGGCAAATGGAGCGCCGCCATTCCGGCCGACAACAACTTTAGTAACGGTGGCTCCCCCGACTCGTTTTATGATCTCGACAACGTCGCGTTCAACGGGGCGGCTCCCGGCACGATCAATCTCACCGGCCCGCTCTTCCCCGGCTCGATCACCGTCAACAGCTCCACCGGTAACCACACCTTTGCCGGGCCCGGTTCGATCGGCGGTCCCACCGGGTTGGTGAAATCCGGATCCTCCGCGCTCACGATCAACACCGCCAACACCTTCACCGGCGGCGTCACGCTCAATGCGGGCACGCTCACCCTGGGCAGTGCCAGTGCGTTGGGCGGTGCCCCGGCGTTGACCTTCCCCACCGGCAGCACGGCCGCCCTGCGCCTGAATGGCAACCCGCTCACCGTTTCCGCACTCAACAGCGGGTTCCCGTTCATCGGCTCCCCCATCGTCGAAAGCGGCTCCGCTACCGCCGGCGCCGATACCCTGACCGTCATCAACAGCGCGGACAACGTGTTCACCGGAATCCTCCGGAACGGTGCCGCCCGCGCCCTCGCCCTAACCAAGAACGGTGCCGGCACCCTGACCTTCTACGGAGCCGACCCGAACACCTATACTGGTGACACCACCCTGCTCGCCGGCCGCATCGCCCTCTCCAAAGCCGGCGGGGCGATCGCCATTGCCGGGGATTTCATCGGCGACAACGGCCTCTCGCCGGACGTGTTCACCACCGAAAACAACCAGTTTGATCCCGGCTCGGTCATGTACTTCGTCAACCCGACCGGCGACCACGTGCGCTTCGAACTGCTCGGCACCACCCAGACCCTGGCGGGCATCGAAAACAGTGCGGCCGGAGGCAGGGGTATGATCCAAACCAAGGAACAGGCTCCCGCCGCCGCCGTCAGCGGCACCTCAACGCTCATCCTTGATGTGCCTGAGTCCGCCAGCTACTCCTACAATGGCTACCTGCGGGACACCGGCGGCATCCTCAGCCTCGTCAAGCAGGGCCTGGGGACCCAAATCTTCGGCGGTGCCAACATCACCTGGACCGGTGGCACCACCATCGACGCCGGCGAACTGGTCTTCGCCTCCGCCAATGTCGGCCGGGGAGCCGTGACCATCAACGACGGGGGCTCCCTTGAGCTTGCCGCCCCCAACGCGACCGACTCCCTCGGGAGCATCACCATCAACGCGGGAGGCGTCATCAACGACGGAGCCGCGGCCCACAACGTGCCGCAGATTTTCCTCAACGGCGGCACCATGAGTGCCACCTCCCCGGGCCTTCCGTCTTACGGCAACTTCGTTCTTGCCAGCACGGTGACCGTCGGCGGAGCCCAAACCTCGGTGATGTCCGCCGATATCCGCGTCAGCCGCGGTCGCGATGGCCTCTTCGCCGTCAACCCCACCGGCGACCCGTCGGGAATCGATCTCGACATCACCGGCAGGATCGGCCACCTCAACAACGTCGCCTGGAGCTTCATGACCAAGACCGGGGCCGGGACAATGCGCCTCAATAACCCGACCCCGGTCAACGACATTGGCCGCCTCACGGTGACCGAGGGGAAAATGGTCCTCAATAACCAGATGCCCCTCCTCGGCAATGGAGGCCTCATCTTCAACGGCGGCATCGTCGAGTTGATCACCGCCGCCGATGTTTCCCTCACCTATGGTGGTGCCATGTCCGGTGCCACGGGCACCTTCGAGAAGACCGGTCCCGGCTCGCTCACCCTCACCAACACCGGTGCGAGCTTCGCCGGCGGCTTCACGGTCGGCGGTGGCTTGCTTTCGCTCCCGGTGCGGTCGTCCAGCTACGGCGACCTCGCCGTCGCCGGCGGGACCAAACTGACGGTTGCCGGCACCTCCGGCCAGTTCCGCGCCAGCGGCCTCAACCTCGCCAACGGGTCCGCGCTCGAAATCCAGAACTTCGTCAGTGACACGGGCACCCCGCCGATGGACGTGACCACCGATCCGGTGACGGCGGGCACCGTAACCCTCCAGGTTTCCGGCATCACCGAAACCGGGGTTTTCCCGTTGATCTACTATCCCCCGAGTGGGACGGTTGGCGGAGCCGGAGTGGCCGCGTTCTCGCTGGTCACCCCCCGCAGCATCGAGGCCGGGGTGGTGGACAACACCACCAACTTTTCCATCGACTTGAATGTCACCGCCGTCAACCCGGTCACTTGGAAGGGCAACACCGGCCCGGTGTGGGACACCGCCGCCGGCAACCTCAACTGGACCCTCGAAAGTGTGGCCACCGCCTATCAGGAGGGCGATCTGGTGCTGTTTGATGATTCGGCCGGCATTTTCGCCGTCACACTCGATGAAACCATCTCGCCGACCGCAGTCACCTTCGACCACACGGCAAATGACTACACGCTCTCCGGCACCGGCACCATCAACGGCGCCTCCAAGCTCACCAAAACCGGCGATGGCAAGCTGACAATCACCGGCAGCCACACCTATTCCGGCGGCACCACCGTGGAGGCCGGCACGCTGGAACTCGGCAACGGCACCGCCAATGGCAGCCTCGCCGGCACGATCATCAACGAGGCTGACCTCGCGATCAACAACGGCCTGCCGCAGACCCTGCCCACCCTCATCACCGGGGCGGGCACCGTCACCAAAATCGGCGCGGGGACGCTCACCGTCGCCACCGCCCAGACTTACACCGGACCCACTGCGGTGAACGACGGCACCTTGCGGCTGTTCAATGCGGGCACCACCGCGGGCACCACCACGGTCAACGCCCCCGGCATCCTCGCCCTCGACGGCAACATCAATGTCTCCCGGGCGGCGGATTTCCTCATCGCTCTCAACGACGGAGCGGTGCTGAATTACGCAACCAACAGTTCCGGCGCGGCATGGGCCGTATTGGCGGGCGGGGTGACCAGCACCGGCAACACCACGATCAACACCACCGCCCTGTCGGGCAACAACAACGGCGGCTTGTTTCTCGACGGCGGCTTGGCCGGAACGGGAACCGTGACGATCAACGCGAGTACCGCTGGAGTGGGAGTGAATCTCCGCAACAACGCTTCCACGTTCGCCGGCACCCTGGTTGTGAACGGCATCGCCAGCACGGCGACCGGCGTGGGCAGCGGCATCGGCGTGGGCGGCTGCACCACCGCCCTGCAGACCGTGGACATCACCCTCAACGGCACCATGGAAATGCTGAACCGGGGAATCGGCTGGGCGAACATCGCCTCGGGCGCTTTCCAAATGGGCGCGCTCAACGGCACCGGCGTGATGATCGGCAACTTTGGCAGCGGCGGCGGCACCACGGTCACGATGGGCTTCACCAGCACCGACGGTTCGTTCTCCGGTGAGATCGCCAACGGAACGGGCAATATCGTGAATCTGGTCAAGGTCGGCGGCGGCACCCAGACCTTCAGTGGCGCCAACACCTATACCGGCACCACCACGGTGAACGGCGGCACGCTGCGGGTGATGAACACCGTCGGCTCCGGTACTGGCACGGGCGCGGTCACCGTCAATGACACCGCCACCTTCGGCGGCACCGGCACCATCACCGGCTCCGTCACCATCGCCGCGGGCGGCACCGTCGCCCCCGGCGCCTCCGGCATCGGCATCCTCGCCACCCGCGCCGCCACCCTCACCGGAACCTACCTTTGCGAAATCGACGGAGCCACTGCAGACCGCATCGATGTCACCGGAAGCATCAATGCCACCGGCGGGACCATCGCCTTCTCGGCGATTGCCACCCCCAGCGCTGCGGAATACATCATCGCCACCTACTCGGGTGCCCTCGACGGAGACCTCCCCACCATCACGGGATTGCCAGCCGGCTACGGCCTCGATCTCGACACTCCGGGCCAAATCAAGCTCGTCAAGTCCGGAGCTGGTTACGACGCCTGGGCCACCCTCAACGGGCTGGACGCCACCAACAACGGCCTCGCCCAGGATCCCGATGGGGATGGCATTTCCAACCTGATGGAGTTCTACCTCGACGGCGACCCGCTCGCCGGCGACCCCTCCATCCTGCCGGATGCCACGCTGGATGCCACCTATCTCACGCTCACCTTCAAGCGCCTTGACGCCGCCGAGGCTGACGTGACGAGCCAGGAGGTTCAGTTCGGTGCCAATCTGGTGGATTGGACTTTCTCGACCATCGGTGCCACCTCCACTCCAGCGGATGGCAACGGTGTGATTGTCACTGTGACCGAAAATGCCGAAGATCCAGACGACGTGGTGATCGAGATCCCGCGTGCGCATGCAGCGGATGGCAAGCTGTTCGGTCGCTTGCAAATCGTCAAGTAACCCTCCAACCCAACTCCGGACACCCCGAAGACGTGCTATGTATTCCGCATTGCCCCCGGCAGCGGGCCATGCCTGAATACCGCGATGACGGATGACGGAGGACGGATGACGGAGGACGGAGGACGGAGGACAGAGGGCAGAGGACAGAGGACAGAGGACAGAGGGCAGAGGACAGAGGACAGAGGGCAGAGGACAGAGGGCAGAGGGCAGAAAAGTAGGCGCGTTGGTCACAACGCGGGCGATTGGGAACGCGCCTGAAGCGTTCTTCTCCGCCAAGGCCACGGAGGACGGAGGACGGAGGACGGAGGGCGGAGGGCGGAGGGCGGAGGGCGCGGTGGTGGGGGGGTGCGGCGAATCCTGCCGGCAGGGTGCGGAATGTCGCGGGCACACGCCCACACCTTCCCGCCGAGCGGAGTGATTCCGGGATGGACGGAAGGGGTCCAGCTCACGGGCGAAGGCGAAAAGCGTCGGTTCCGGATCCCTGGCAAACTGGCTGACGGCGACAACCCGCCTCCGGCAGGGCAGCTACGATCAAATTTTTTTTGCAAATATTTTTTTGCAAACCGGGTTGGAAGGTTACATTGAATTTCCAAACCATGAAACTGATGACACCCCCTCATTTCCGGCACCCGCCCGCCGGGTCACCGTTTCGGCTTGCTCATGCGAAAAACCCTGACAAGCGCTTTCCCGACTGCGCTTTTCCGGCTGCCGGACGGAATGGCGGGGGGGCGTGGTGTTGATCGGATCGTGGACTGCCGCTGCGGAGGTGGTCGGCGATGTGAAACAGACGATCCCCGCGCCATGGATGGGGGCGGCAACCCAGCGTCTGACCACCCGGATGGCAGGCTTCGGGTTGGGCCTGCTGCTCACCGCCAGTTTCCAGAGTGCCACGGCGCAGGACACGGCGAAGTCGGGCACAGGTGGCGACGATTCGCCGACGGAGAACCGCGTGCTCGTCCGTGCCTCCAGCGCCCCGTGGCGGGTGGTGGCCACTGGCGGCGACCTTTCCTCCCCACCCGCGAGCCTCGTGCTCGATGGAGGGGAACACGCGCTTACCTTGCCGTTGCGCGACGCCGCGCCGCTCTCCGGCCACGTGCGGTCACCCGATGGCAGCCCGCTGCCCACGGTCGTCGTGCAGGCGCTGCCGGTCGGCGGGAAAGACGGTGCCGCAAGAGTGGTGGAGACGGTGATGTCCGATGCGGGAGGAAGCTTCCGTATTCCAAGCGCAGCGCCCGGGAGATACACGCTGCGCGTCCACGTGCCGGGAGGTTTCGTGGCCTGGGAGAATGGCCGCGAGGTGACGGTGGCGGCGGACAAACAACTGCCGAACCTCGATTTCACGCTGCCATCCTTCAAACGGGGCCGGTGGAGGACCTACACCCACGAGAACGGCCTGGCGGCGGATGACGTATTCTGCGTTTTCCAGGCCGCCGATGGGGCCATTTGGTTTGGCACGGGTCACGGCGTGTCCCGCTTCGATGGGCACGTGTTTGCAAGCCTGCCGCCGGAAGCCGGGCCGCAGCAGGGAAATGTTCGGGTGATTGAGGAGGACGCCGCAGGCCGGATGTGGATGGGCGGTGAGGCCGGCCTGTCTCGCTACGACCCTCACTCCGGCACGCAACGAATGCACCATTTCACATCCGCCGACGGTCTGCCGGCGGCGGCTGTCAGTGCGCTGACCACGGACCGGGCGGGCCGGCTGTGGGTGGGAACGTCGGAGGGGCTGTGCTATTACGACCCGGTGGCGGAAACGTCCGGGGGTAGGCCGTTCGTCGCCACGGGTCGGCGGAAGGTGGATCAGGTGCGGGACCTCGGCCCGGCTGGGCACCATGGAAGGCTGGTTGGCAAGGCGCAACTCGTCGATAGTTCACGCCCCTCCGCCACGGCACCGTCCATCCCGGACAAAATGCTGCAACTCGACGGAGCCACCGGCTACGCGCAAATGCCGGCGCTGGGACTCAACGGTGATACCATGACCATCACGGCCTGGGTCAAACAGGACGTGTTTCAACCGAACCAGCCGCATCTCGTGAGTGCCCGCGCTGCGGCGGAACATGTCGGGAGCGATACCTTCGGGTTCCTCGTCGATGGCAGCCATCTCCGGTACAACTGGCTGGATTCCAAAGAAACGTGGAGCTGGACGTCCGGTCTTGCCGCGCCGGTCGGGAGTTGGTGCTTTGTGGCGCTTGTCGTGACGCCGGACTCCGCGACGCTTTATCTCGACGCCGGCGCCGGACTGCAGTCGGCGACTCACGTCATGAGTCATGGGGTGCTGCCGATGACCGGTGCTTTCCTGATCGGCCATGATAAAGCAACCAACGTCGGCAGGTGTTATTGGAACGGCGCGCTCGATGACGTGCGCATCTGGAACAAGGCGCTTTCACCGGAAGAACTCCAGACGAGCATGACCACCGCCCCGGCAGCCGGCGCACCGGGCCTGCTGGCGTGGTGGAATTTTGATGAAACCATCGCGGGCGAACTTGATGTGCCGTTGTTCGCCGAGCCGGTGTTGTCGCTCTGCGCCGCTTCCGACGGCGGGCTCTGGGTCGGCACATCCAGCGGGGTGACCCTGTTTCCGGCGGGCGTGCCGGGCGGCAAGGATGCGCAAACATTCACCTCCGCCGACGGACTGGCCACCGGGCCCGTGACCGCTCTTTTCGAAGCCGCCGACGGGGCGATCTGGTGCGGCACCAAGGCCGGAGAAGTGTCGCGGCTCGATCGCCAGGCCCGTCGTGGCGAGGCGGCGACCGCTGGCGACCCACCCCCCGGGTTCACCACCTCCACCCCGGCCGACGGCTTGAGCGACCTCTCCATTCACGGGATGGCGCAGGATGCCGATGGTGCCATCTGGTTCGCCGGAGAACCGCGGACCCACGGCGGCAATGCCGGACTGTCCCGTTTCGACGGCAAGTCCTTCGTCAACTTCAGTGTGGCCGACGGTTTGGTGGCTGACACCGTCCATGGCCTTCGGTTCGATCAACGGGGCGGACTTTGGGTCGCGACGGGTGCCGGCGTGTCGCACTACGATGAGCGGACGGTCACCACTCTGGCCGAGGCGGAGGGATTGGACTCCGGGCCCGTTCTGAGCATCGTTTCGACTGCGGACAATAACGTGTGGTTCAGGATCGGCGAGGAAGGGAAACTTTCGCGATTTGATAACACGCGGTTGGTGAAGCTGACCCGCGACAATGGCTTGCCGGGCGCGCGGTCCGCCGCCCTGTATCGCGATCGCGATGGAGCGCTGCTGGTGGCGGATGAGGAGGCCGGATGCCTGGTCGCCCGGTTCGATCCGGCGGCAAGCGTGGGGGAACGCATCCGCTTTGATTTACTGAAGGGCTCGGGACCGGCCTCGGCGCTGGCGCGCGCGACCACCGGCGAGCTTTGGATGGGGGGCGAAAATGGGGGCTTTGTGCTGGGGCGGCCCGCTGAATCGGCGGCGGGGATCGGGCCGGTTTTCCTCGCGGAGCCGGGGCGCGGGGGCGTGATGTGGTTCGGCGCCCATGCTGACTACAACGACTCCGTCTGGCGTTACCAACCGTCTTCCACGCAAGCGCCTGCGGGGACTTGGACGGAGTTCACGAGCGCAAACGGGCTGCCGTCGATGGTCCGGGCATTGCTGACCCCTACGGACGGCTCGCTGCTCGCCGGCACCCTGTCCGGCTTGCGGCGCTTCGACGGAAAGCAATTTGTCCCCTGGCCGCCCGCCGTGCCGCGCCTGCAAAGCCTGCGGATTTTTCACGCCGAATGCGACGCTGAGGGAGGCACCTGGCTGGCCACCGCCGAGGGCGTCTTCCACACCGATGACACCGCATGGAGCAAGCTCGACATGCGCGACGGCTTGCCGGAGGACATGATCAACTGCGTTCATCCGGCCGCGGACGGAACGGTCTGGATGGGTGGGTGGTCCAAGGGATTAACCCGCTACCGGCCTTCGAAGATCGCGCCGCGCCAGCCCGCACTCACCCTGCAGACCGACCACGAATACACCGATCTGGCCGCACTGCCGGAGTTGAAGACCAAAGAGCGGGTCACTTTCAAGTGCGACGTGGTGGACTTCTACACCCACGTCGCCAAACGCCAATACCGCTGGCAGTTCTTCCAAGGCACCCGCGACGCGGCGGCCTTGAAAGCCAACTGGGAACCGCCCACCACCGCCACGTCCCACCCATACGACTTCAAACAACCCGGCGACTGGACGGTGGCCGTGCAATACATCGACCGCGATCTCAATTACTCGCTACCCACCCTGGCGACGCTGCATGTGTCGCTGCCATGGCATCAAAACATGGCGATCATGGGGCCGGCCGCCGCCTGGGGCGTGGGGCTGTTCGGCTGGGCGTTGATCGCGCGGATGCTATACCGGCGGAAACGGCGGGAAACCGAGCGCCTGCGCGAGCAGATGCTGGTTCAGGAAAGGCAGGCCAAGGAAACCCTGCAGGCCTCCGAGTCCCTGTACCACTCGCTCGTCACCAACATCCCGCACCACGTCATCCGCAAGAACCGCGCCGGACGCTACGTTTTTGCCAATTCGGCATCCGACAACTTCTTCGGGCGCGCGGCGGCTGATTTCATTGGCAAGTCCGACGAGGATATCTTTCCGCCCGCCGTGGCTGCCGAGATTTGCGCGGCGGATGAGGCCGCCATGGAATCCGGTGAGATGAGCGAAGGAGTCCGGCGTCTCGAAATGCCGGGGCATCCACCCGTTTTCCTCCATTGGGTGCGGGTGCCGATCCGCAGCGCCTCCGGCGAAATCGACGGGCTGCAACTCGTCGCCTGGGATATCACCGGAATGATGCTTGCGGAAGAGGAACTCAAACGCGCCCGCATCGCCGCCGACGACGCCAACAAGGCCAAGAGCACCTTCCTCGCCAACATGAGCCACGAACTCCGCACCCCGCTCAACGCCATCATCGGCTACAGCGAAATGATTGGCGAGGAACTCGATGATCTCGGCGCCGGCGAACTCAAACCCGACCTCGAAAATGTCGTCGCCGCCGCCAAGCACCAACTCGGGCTGGTCAACGACATCCTCGACATCTCGAAAATCGAGGCCGGCAAAATGACGCTCTATCTCGAGGACTTCGATGTGTCGACCCTCGTGCGGGAGGTCGCTTCCACCGTGCAACCGCTCGTCTCCAAGAATTCCAACAAGCTGGTGATCGATTGTCCCGCCGACCTCGGCACCATGCACGCCGATCAGACCAAGGTCCGCCAAGCGCTCTTCAACCTGCTCTCCAACGCGAGCAAGTTCACGGAGAACGGGACGATCACATTGGAAGTCAGGAGTCAGGAGTCAGGGGACAGCAGTCAGGGGTCAGGGGACAGGAGTCAGGAGGGGGTCGGGAGTCAGGAGTCGGGGGACAGGAGTCAGGAGTCGGGGGTCGGGAGTCAGGAGTCGGGGGACAGGAGTCAGGAGTCGGCGACTTCTTCACTGCTCACTGATCACTGCTCACTGATCACTTTCCACGTCCACGACACCGGCATCGGCATGACGCCGGAGCAGCTCGGCAAGCTCTTTCAAGCCTTCTCGCAAGCCGATGCCTCCACCACCCGCAAGTTCGGCGGCACCGGCCTCGGCCTCACCATCAGCCGCCAGTTCTGCCGGCTGATGGGCGGCGACCTCACGGCCGAAAGCGCTGCGGGCGAAGGCTCCACCTTCACCGCCACCATCCCGGCCAACGTCATCGATCCCAACGAGCCAGCCACCGCGAAACCATCGCCCTCCAAACCAGCCGCTGCCAACACCGTGCCCATCATCCTCGTCATCGACGACGACCCCAGCATGCGCGAACTCACCACCCGCTCGCTCGGCAAGGAAGGCTATCGCGTCGAATGCGCCGCCGATGGCAAACAGGGCCTTGCGATGGCGGAAGAACTGCAACCGGACGTCATCACGCTCGATGTCATGATGCCCGGGTTGAACGGCTTCGGTTTCATCGAGGGCCTGCGGCAACTGCCGGGCTGCCAGCACGTCCCGGTCATCGTCATCACCGCCAAGGATCTCACCGCCGAAGACCGTGCCCGGCTGAAGGGCGAAACCTGCCGCGTCGTCCAGAAAGCCTCGTTCTCCCCCGCCAGCCTGCTCGCCGAAATCCGGGAACTGATTGCCGCCCGCGGCGACTTCACAATCTAACTAAAACCTGACTGACATGCCGAAAATACTATTGGTCGAAGACAACGAAATGAACCGCGACATGCTCTCGCGCCGCCTCGCCCGCAAAGGCTACGAAGTCGTCTGCGCCGTGGACGGCGCGGAAGGCGTGGCGATGGCCGCCAGCGAATCCCCGGACCTGATCCTGATGGACATGAGCCTGCCGATCATGGACGGCTGGGATGCGACGCGCGTGCTCAAAGCAGACCAGACGACCCGCTCGATTCCGGTGATCGCCCTAACGGCCCACGCGATGGAGGGCGACGAGCAGGAGGCGAAGGACGCGGGCTGCGACGACTACGACACCAAACCCATCGAGTTGCCGCGTCTGCTCGCCAAGATCGCAGCCTTTCTTCCATCCATGTGACCGCCGCGCCGATGTGATCCAGTTGAAGCAAGCTTTTTTCAAACCTGACATGCCCATGACCTGCCCGTATCCGCAAATCCAAACCTTCCACCGCCGGGGATCCCGGTTGCTGGTTTTCCTGTCGGCCATGCTGCTCATCGCTGCTTGTTGCGGGAGCGCCAGGGCCCAGGCTCTTGCTCCGCCCGGACCGAGTCTCAAACTGGTGGAAAAGGGCCGCTACATGGAGCTGCCGCCGGATGTCTTCAACGACTTCACCGAGGCGACGGTCGAGGCGTGGGTGAAGTGGAATGCCTTTGGCAACCGCTACCAGCGCATCTTCAACTACGGCGAAGGCGGGCGGGACTTCGGACTCACGACACGCACCGGCACAAATACCTTATGGTTCGTCATCGGGGATCCGGGGACGGGATTGATGAGCGCCGAAGTGGAAAATTGCCTGCCTGCCGGGGAATGGACCCACGTGGCTGGAGTCGCGGGAAGTGGAGGGATGAAGCTTTACGTCAATGGCGTGCTGGTCGCCACGAATCCCTACACCGGCTGCTTCAAGAACCTTGGCACAGGCAAGGCAAGCCGGCTCGGACAAACCGTGACCGCCAATGTGGACGACTCGCCTTTCGATGGCGAGATGGACGAGGTGCGGGTGTGGAAAACAGCGCGCACCGCGGAGCAGATCCGCGACAACCTCACGAAGCAACTGACCGGCAGCGAGAAGGGTCTCGCAGCGCTCTGGAATTTCGACGACCCGGCGAATCCGGGCCGGGATGCCTCGCCGAATCATCACGATGGGAAATTGATGGACAACGCGCGCACCGGCGAGGCGACGGCCGACGGTGCGGCGACGGCCACGGTGTCGGGCCGGATCACGGACGCCGAGGACAAGCCGGTGCACGGCGCGGAGGTGCGCGTCATGCAAGGCGAGCGCGTGGTGGGCACGGTGAGGTCAGGCGAAAGCGGCGATTATTTCCTGCTCTTCGCGCGCAGCCCGGCACCGTATCGCGTGCTGGCGTCGTTGGAAGACCTGGAGGCTGAATCCGCGGAGACGGAGTTGGCCGAGGGAGCAAACAAGCTCGACCTCACGCTGCGCGACACCCTGCGAATTGCAGGCACGCTGGTGGACTCCGATAGGCAGCCGCGGCGCGGGGTGAAAGTCGAGGCGGTGAACGCCGCAGGGGCGGTGGCGAAATTCTCCGTGAGTGATGCGAAGGGGAAATTCATTCTGCGCCGATTGCCCGTCGGCGACTACACGCTGCGCGCCGGAGGTGTCGAATTGAACGACGGGAAGGTCTTTGTGGTGGGTGCGGAGGCACCGCATCTCATCCTTCCCGCCGCCGCCGCGCCGGAGCTTCCGGTGACGGAAAACCGCGCGCTCGTGCTCGATGGCAAGGGCCAGTATGTGAATCTGCCCGTGGGAATGTTCGGGAACCTGCGGGAGACGACGATCGAGGCGTGGGTGCGCTTCGATACGCCCGAGTTCCAGCAGCGGTTCTTTAGCTATGGCTCTTTCAACAATGATCTGTATCTCGGGGTCGAACGAGGATCCTCCGATTTGGGTTTCGGAACCTTTCATCCCCCAAACCCGAGCCCGGGTTATTGGCTCCAGATCAGGGGCGTGGTGGAGGAAGGGCGATGGTGCCATGTCGCCGTCGTCATTGATACCCGGGAGACAAGGCTCTATATCAACGGTGTGCTGGGAAAAACCGAGCAGAAGGCCTCCAGCTTCGCTGAACTCGCTGCCGACAGCCTTGCTTACATCGGCTATTGGGGCTACCCAGGCTCCTGGTTCACCGGCGGCATCGATGAAGTTCGCATCTGGGCGGCAGCGCGTACGGGCGAGGAAATCCGCGCGGTCATGTTTCAGCGCCTGAGCGGACGGGAAGAGGGGCTGGCGGGGTTGTGGAATTTCGACGATCCCGACAAGCCGGGACGGGACGCCACCCCCAACGGTTTCGATGGCGAGATGGTGCAGCATGCCGCGCCCCAGCCCGAGTCCCTCCCTGCGGTGGCAAGTGAGATCACCCAGTGGGCGAACCTATCCGGAGTCACCGTGGACGTGGACGGACGGGCAAAGCCAAAGGCAAAGGTGCGTCTCGATCACGGGGAGGAGCATCTCGAGACGGAGGTGGATGCGGGCGGCAACTACTCGTTCCTGATTCGACCCTCCGCCGAAGAGGCACGGTTGATCGCCACCGAAAGCGACCTCTCCTCGGTGCCGGAGAGCCTCGTGATCGGCGAAGGCCAGCACACGCTCGATCTCACCCTGCGCGATGCCGCGCCACTCTCCGGCCATGTGTGGGCTCCGGACGGCAGCCCGATTCCGACGGTGGTGATTCAGGCCGTGCCGGTCTTGGAGGACAGCGCCGGGCCCGCCGGGAACCTGCCCGGCTTGATTGCGGAATTGTATGCGAAGTCCGGTTTGAATGCCCTCCCAACGGTGCCGGATTCGGAGCTTCCGGATTCCTTGCGCGTGGACCGGGCGATTGACTTTCCGGTCGGCGGCGGCACGAGGGTGGTCCCTTCCCCCGGATACTACGTCCGCTGGACCGGCCAGCTCCGGGTGGCCGAAGCCGGCGACTACACGTTCCATCTCGAGTCGGATGATGGGTCGCGCTTGTTGCTGGATGGCGAGGAAGTCGTCAGCAACGACGGATTGCATGCCATGGTGGAGAAGTCGGGCACCCGTTCGCTGACTGCGGGCGATCACGAATTGCGCTTGGAGTATTTTGATGCCTTTGACGCCGCCGGCTGTCGGCTCGCCTGGTCCTCGCCCACGATGCCCCGGGAAATCGTCCCCGCCGAGGTGCTATTCCACCGACCGTATGCTCCTCATGCAGTGACCACCTTGAGCGATGCGCGCGGGCGATTTCGATTTCCGCAGGTGCCGCCCGGCCGCTACACCCTGCGCGCGCATGTGCCCGGCGGGTTCGCCGAGTGGGAGCAGGGCCGCGAGTTGAGCGTCGAGGCGGACAAACAACAGGCCAATCTCGATTTCACGTTCGCGCCCTTCAAACAGGGACGCTGGAAAACCTATGCCCACCAGGACGGACTGCCTGCGGACAGTGTCACCGCCGTTTTTCAGGCGGCGGACGGCGCCCTTTGGTTTGGCGCTGCCAAAGGTGGCGCAGCGCGATTTGACGGGCGGCAGTTTTCCACTGTCACGGCCGAAGACGGATTGCCGGCTGGCAGTTCCATTTCCGCGATCACCGAAGACGAAGAGGGCCGGATGTGGTTGGCGACCGACAAGGGGCTTTGCCTCTACGGTCCAAAGACGGCCTCGTCCGGAATGACCGTCTTCACCACGGCCGACGGCCTGCCCGCGGATCAGATTACTTCCCTTGCCAAAGACAAGGCGGGTCGATGGTGGGTGGGAACGGCGCAGGGGTTGTGTTTTTTCGATCCGGCGGCGCGAAAAGCCGGTGGCAAGGCGTTCGTTGCCACCCGCAAGGAGCCCGCCGAGACGGTAAAGGATCTCGCCTCCGGCGCACGTGACGGCACCTTGATGGGCTCCGCCCGGATTGTGGAGGCCGAACGCCCGGCGGCATTCCCGCAGACGACACCGCTGGTTGCCGGGAAGGTCCTGCAACTCGGCGGTAATGGCGACTACGTCGAACTGCCCGCCGCCGCCTTTTCCGGACTGGACTCCGTAACGGTCGAGGCGTGGGTGAAATGGGAGAGCTTTCAAAACATGTCGCGCGTGTTCGACCTCGTTTTGAAGGATCGGTTGCTCAACCTTCACAACGGCGGCACGAATCCGGATCTGTGGTCGGAGCAGTTCACTGCGAAAAACCTTCTGACTCTCCAAAGCCCGGGGGTGCTGCAAGCCGGTGAGTGGGTTTACCTCGCGCTGACGGTGGAGAAGGGAGTCGTGCGGCTCTATCGCAATGGAGTGCTGCTGAACGATCAGGTCGTGGGCGAGCCCAATAAGCACCGGTCCGCAGAATTCTCGCGGCTCAATCTCCTCGGACGAAGCAATGCCAAAACGGTGTATCCGGGCGATCAGGATTTCCACGGCCAGATGGACGAGGTGCGGGTGTGGAAAGTCGCGCGCACCGCGGAGGAAATCCGCCAGAATCTCGGGAAGCAGTTGACCGGGAACGAGCCCGGTTTGGTGGGACTGTGGAACTTTGAGGATGGCACCGCCCGCGACTCGACGCCGAACGGCCACGACGGAACACTGGTCGGCCAAGCGCAGATCGTGGAGGCGGAGCGTCCGGCCCCGGAGCTTGCTCCGTTGATCCAAGAAACCGTGCTGCAACTCGATGGCGCCACCGGCTACGCGGAAATGCCGCCGCTGGGACTCAACGGCAATGCCATGACCGTCACGGCCTGGGTCAAGAGCGACGCAGACCAACGGAACTCGGCGCACATCCTGAGTGCTCGCGCCGCGGCAGAAAGCACCGGGAATGATACCTGCGGGCTCTTCGTCAATGCCCCGGACGGCGACCTCCGATACAACTGGCTGGATTCCAGCGAGGCGTATGACTGGCAGTCCGGCCTCAAACCGCCCATCGGCACTTGGTTCTTTGTGGCGCTTGTCATGACGCCGACCGAGGCGACGCTCTTCCTCAACGCCGGCGATGGATTGAAATCAGCGACACACGCGATGGAGCACAGCGTGATGGCGATGGCCGGCCCTCTGCTCATCGGTCACGATCAAGCGACCAGCCAGGGAGCGCGTTACTGGAACGGGGCGATCGACGACCTGCGCATCTGGAAAAAGGCGCTCTCGCGGGAGGAAATCCAGGCAACCATGAACACCACCCCGGCGGCTGGCGATCCGGGGCTGCTGGCATGGTGGAACTTCAACGAAACCGGCGTGGGCGAGCGTGTAGTCCCTCTCCTCGAGGATCCGATCCTCTCGCTGCGTGCCGATTCCCAAGACGGGCTCTGGATCGGCACAGCGAAGGGAGTGACGCGGATTTCCACGAGCCGCGAGGCGGACCGTGAGAGCCAGACATTCACCAGCCAGGACGGGCTGGCGATGGGCGCCGTGAGCGCCATCTTTGAAGCGGCGGACGGGGCGATGTGGTTCGGGACCGGTGGAGGAAGGGTGTCCCGCATGACCCGCGACACCTCGGCTCCCTCAACGCCCGGTGCCCAAGCCTCCACCGAATTCCGCTTCACCACCTTCGGCCTCGCCGATGGGCTGCCCGCCCTCCTGATTCTTGACATCGCGCAGGATGCCGCCGGCGCGATGTGGTTTGCCGGCACCTCGAATGACAATGGGCCGGGGACGTCCCCGGGGCTGATTCGATATGACGGCAAGTCGTTCGTTGCCTTCAGCCCGGCGGACGGGCTGGCTTCGGCGTGGGCCTCCTGCCTCCAGTTCGACCCGCAGGGCGGACTTTGGCTCGGCACTTTCAGCGGGCTTTCCCACTTCGATCCCGCGTCCTTCACGCTGCTCGGTGAGGCGGAGGGGCTGGACGCGGGACCGGTCCGAAGGATCGTCTCGACCTCGGACGGAAATGTCTGGTTCCTGATCGGGAACGATTCCGCAAAGCTCTCGCGGTTCGACGGCACGAAGGTGGTGAAAGTGGCACGCGATGACGGCCTGCCCGGAACGCAGCCTACCGACATCTGCTTGGACCGGGACGGGGCCCTGCTCGTGGCCGACTTCGCTCAGCCCATGGCGAGATTGGACCCGGCCAGCACGGCGACCGGGCGGCTGCGATTCGAGCCGAAGGGGGACCCCGGCGCGGCCTCTGCGCTGGCCCTTTCGACGACCGGTGAACTGTGGTATGGCAACGGCCAAGGCGCCTTCGTCCAGGGGCAACCCGACGCCGCCGGCCGAGCCATTGGTCCCGTGAACTACGTGGCGGCGGGTCGTGAAGGCGTGATGTGGTTTGGGAGCTTCAGCGGAGAAACCTGGTCCATCTGGCGCCGCGAGCCGGCATCGGCGGGCGAAGCCGCGAAGTGGGCGGAATTCAACAGCGAGCGATTCCCTGCTGGTGTTGCGGGGCCACGCGCGCTGCTGCCGCTGCCGGACGGCTCGCTGCTGGTGGGAACGCCGTCGGGCTCGTTTCAGCTCAAGGAAGGGAAGTCCGCACCCTGGCCGAAGGAAGTGCCGCGCCTGCAAAACCTCCCCTGCCTGGGCCTGACGCTGGCCGCCGACGAGAGCATCTGGCTGCTGACTACGGAAGGTGCCATCCACACCGACGGCATCGCCTGGGCCACCTTCGACACCCGCGACGGCCTGCCGGAAAACCTCGTCATGGAAGTACACCCCGCCACCGACGGCACGGTGTGGTTCGGGGCCTACTCCAAGGGCCTCGCCCGCTACCGCCCCTCGAAAGGCCAGCCACGCCCGCCCGTGGTCACCGCGCAGACCGATCGCGAATTCACCGAGGTGGGCGCCTTGCCCACGCTGAACACCGGCCAGCGCGTCACCTTCAAATTCGATGTGGTGGATTTCTACACGGCCATCGGCAAACGGCAGTATCGCTGGCAGCTTTTCCAAGGCGCGCGCGATGAGAAAGCCCTTGCCGCGAACTGGCAACCACCCGGCACCGCGACGCAACTCGAGCAGACCTTCGCGACACCCGGCGCGTGGACGCTCGCGGTGCAATACATCAATCGCGACCTCAGCTACTCCGACCCCACCTTCGCCACCGTCCACATCGCGCTGCCGTGGCACGAGGACCGGCGCATCATCGTGCCCGCCGCCGCGGGGGTCGTGGGCTTGCTCGCCTGGGCGTTCATCGCCCGCATGCTCTACGCCCGCAAACGTAGGGAGGCCGAGCAACTCCGTGAGCAGATGCTGGAGCAGGAAACCGCCGCGCGCCACAAGGAACAGGAAGCCCGCCAGTTGGTGGAAGCCAAGAACGCGGAACTCGAAGAGGCCCGCAGCGCCGCCGACGAGGCCAACAAGGCGAAGAGCAGCTTCCTCGCCAACATGAGTCACGAGCTACGCACGCCGCTCAACGCCATCATCGGCTACTCCGAAATGGTCAGCGAGGAGCTCGAGGACCTCGGCGCCGGTGAACTCAAGCCCGACCTCGACAAGGTCGTCGCCGCCGCCAAACACCAGCTCGGCCTCGTCAACGACATCCTCGACATCTCCAAGATCGAAGCCGGCAAAATGACCCTCTACCTCGAGGACTTCGATGTGCCAACTCTCGTGTGCGAGGTCGCCTCCACCGTCCAGCCCTTGATCACGAAGAACCGCAACACCCTCACCATCGACTGCCCGGCCGACCTTGGCACGATGCACGCCGATCAAACAAAGGTCCGCCAAGCGCTCTTCAACCTGCTGTCAAACGCCAGCAAGTTCACCGAGGAAGGGACGATCACCCTGCGGGTGGAGAAGGGGATCAGTCATCAGTCATCAGTTATCAGTCATCAGTTATCAGTTATCAGTCATCAGTTATCAGTAATCAGTAATCAGACCGCTTCCATGCCTTCTCCACTGATCACTGATCACTGTCCACTGATCACTTTCCGCATCACCGACACCGGCATCGGCATGACGCCCGAACAACTCAGCAAGCTCTTTCAAGCCTTCTCGCAAGCCGATGCCTCCACCACCCGCAAGTTCGGCGGCACCGGCCTCGGCCTCACCATCAGCCGCCAGTTCTGCCGCCTGATGGGCGGCGACCTCACGGTCGAGAGCGTCGAGGGCGAAGGATCCACCTTCATCATGGATCTTCCCGCCGTCGTCGTGGACGGCGAGGAGAAACCCGCGCCTAACACTGCGCGCGGAGCATCGGGGATCCAACCCCACGCGCCCGTCATCCTCGTCATCGACGACGATCCGAACATGCGCGACCTCACCACCCGTTCGCTCGGCAAGGAAGGCTACCGCGTCGTCTGTGCGGCGGATGGAAAGGAAGGTCTCGCGTTGGCCAAAGAACTCCGCCCCGCCGTCATCACCCTCGACGTCATGATGCCCGGCCTCGACGGATGGTCGGTGCTCACCGCCCTGAAAGAAGACCCCGCCACCGCGGACATCCCGGTGATCATGATGACCATGGTCGATGAGCAACACGTCGGGTTCTCGCTGGGTGCCGCGGACTACTTCACCAAGCCGGTCGATTGGAGCAAGCTCGCCACCTCCATTTCAAAACATCGGAATTCATCCGGCGACGGAGTCCTGATCGTCGAGGACGACGCGGTCACCCGCGAGCTGCTGGTCCGCACTTTGCAGAAGGACGGCTGGCCAGTGCGCGAGGCCGCCAACGGCCGGATCGGGCTGGCACAAGTCCAAGCGGCGGTCCCATCGCTTGTCCTGCTCGACCTGATGATGCCCGAACTCGATGGTTTCGGCTTCATGGAAGGCTTGCGGCAAATGCCCGGCTGCCAGCACGTCCCGGTGATCGTCATCACCGCCAAGGATCTCACGGTCGAGGACCGGACCCGCCTCAATGGTGAAACCTGCCGGATCCTCCAGAAAGCCTCATTCTCCGCCGAAAACCTGCTCGCCGAAATCCGGGAACTCGTTGCCAGCAAAGATGAATTCACCATCTAACCGACCATCCGATGAAGCCCAACCCACCCAGTCTGAAACACGAGCTGCGCACACCGCTGAACCACATCATCGGGTTCTGCGAAATGTTGATCGAAGAGGCGCAGGATCAGGCGCAGGATGAGTCGCCCGGACGCCGCCTGCGGGTTCCCGATCTGGAACGCATCCACGAGGCGGGCCGCCGCCTGCTCGGCGTGATCAACACTCTTTTCGACGACAGCATTCCCGAGGCGGAGCGGCTGGAGGAGTCGCATATCCATCATGAGGTCCGCACCCCGCTCAACCAGATCATCGGCTACACCGAGCTGCTCCAGGAGGAGGCCGCTGATCTCAATGACCAGGCCTGCGTGAACGATCTCGCGAAAATCCACACCGCGGCCCTCCGCCTGCTCGACCTGGTGTTCGCCAACTTCGGCGGGCAAGGCTTCCCGGGCGATGCCGCCGAGCGCCTCGACCCCCACCAGCCGGTGAGCCTCCTGCACCGGGAACCCGAAATCCCGGGCGTGCCGGAAACGGACGACCCGGCACGGGCCAACCACCTTGGCTCCATCCTCATCGCCGACGATGACAGCGCCAACCGGGAAATGCTCGCCCGCCGGCTCCGGCGGCTCGGCCACACCGTCAGCATGGCGGAAAACGGCAGGCAGGCGGTGGAGATGATCCGCAGCCAATCCTTCGACCTCCTGTTGCTCGACATCGTGATGCCGGAGATGGATGGCTATGAGGTGCTCAAATATCTCCAGGCGAACCGGCCCGCCTCGCACCTGCCGGTGATCGTTTTGTCGGCCTCGGATGACTCGAAGAAGGTCGCCCGCTCGATCAAACTCGGCGCGCAGGACTATTTGCCGAAGCCGTTTGACCCCGCCTTGCTGCAGGCCCGGATCGGATCCTGTCTCGAGAAGAAGCGCCTCCGCGACCGCGAGGCCGCCTACCTCAAGACCATCCAGTACGAGCGGGATCGCTCCGAGGATCTGCTGCGGGTCATCCTGCCCGCCGATATCGCCGCCGAACTCAAAGCCAAAGGCGAGGTGCGCCCCCGCCGGGTTGAGAACGTCGGCGTGCTGTTCGCCGACGTCGCCGGTTTCACCCACTACTGTGACAGCCGGGACCCGGAAACGGTGCACTGTGATCTCCAGAGTCTGGTCAAGGAACTCGAAATCCTGACCGCCGCCCACGGGATGGAAAAGATCAAGACCATCGGCGACGCCTTCCTCGCCGCCGCCGGCCTGCTGAGATCCAGCCATGAATCCACTCTCGATTGCGTTCGCTGCGGGCTCGCCATGATCCGGGCGGCCAGGAGCCTTCCCTGCGAGTGGGAACTGCGCATCGGGGTGCATTGCGGACCCGTCGTCGCCGGCATCGTCGGCCGTCAGAAATACCAGTATGACATTTGGGGAGACACGGTGAACACCGCCTCCAGAGTCCAGGGCGAGGCTCCCGTCGGTGGGCTTTGCGTGAACTTCCAAACCTGGTGCTTGATCGAGCACCATTGCGCGGGCCGCTCCCTCGGGCACCGCGAGTTGAAGGGCAAGGGCGCGCAGGAATTGTTTCAAATCGAAAGCGTCCGAGACTAAGGATCTCCTTGACGAGCGAACCGCCGCCCGTTCCCCCGCCTCAATTCGCTTGCTTGAGGACCTTTGCCGGTTGCTTTTCCACGCCCAGAATGTTGCCGGGATCAAGATCAAAGACCGGCCAGACGATTTCGCCCCGCTGCTGCGCGGCTTCATCGTGGTAGGCACCGAGCTCGTTGGAATTGCAGTCCAACCACATGGTGATGCGGCGAAATTCTTCCTTCGTCAGGTCCACCTCATAATGGGTCTGGTCGAGGAACTCCAGCAGGGGTGCGCCGTAGGCACCGTGCTTGCCCGGCACGCTTCGCGAACCGCCGTGGCCCGGGATCGTCAGCCAGTGGCCCGACTGTGGTTTCCCGCCGACCAGATAGAAAGCGTAGGGTTGGAGGCTCTGGTAACTCATGTCTGGGCCTTTGCCCTGCTCCTGGTGGCAGGTGGCGCATTTGTCCCGGAGGACACCTTCGACAAGGCGGTGGAAATTCAACGGCTCCAAGCCACCCACCTCGGGCCGGATGGGCGAGGGCGCCCTTTGCACGGCAAGCGGCGAGGCGGTGCCCGTGGCCTTCCACTTCGATTCGTGGCATCCGAAACACGTCAACTGCTCCCCTGGATGCACATAGGTCACCGACCGCATGGATTGTACGGCCAGACCTTTTTCGTCCAGCAACTGGAAGCCGATGGCCTTGCCCACCGGGGCCTCGAAATACGCGCTGCCGTCCTCTTCGACCGGGACCACGCCGAGCACCATCCGGGCCAGGCTTTGTTCCGCATAGCCGATGGTCGGCTGGAACAGCGGCTGGGTCGACTTCGGGAAATACTGGATGATACGCAGTTCCTTGAGCTTCGTTCCCGGCGGCCAAGGCAGATCGGCGTCGTAGGCATTCATCACGGCGATCGTGGCCTTGGGGGCGTCGGCCGCGGCCCGTTCACCTTGCCACGTCCGCACAGGAATGACCGGTGGCACGGGCCGCGGCCGCAGCGGAATCGGGCCGACCGGGCGCAGGTCCTTGTTCAGACCCTTGCAGATCAGGTCGCAGTTGCCGAACTTGTCGATTAGATAGATTCCATCCTGATAGTTGGCCAGATGAAAATCCTCGCTCAGCGGCCAGGGAGTGCCGTAGTCCCAAGACGTTTTGGCGTCGACCTCGGACTCTGGAAAGCGGTTTGGGGTGATCCGCTTGACCTGTGACAAGAGTCCGTCGTCCTCCACTCCCACATCGATCAGCACCAGCGCTCCGAAGGGCTCGCCGTGGTGGGGGCCTGCGGTGGCGACGTATTTGGAAGACCCGGGATAGTCGGCCGAGTGGGGAATCGCCCGGATATGCCATTCCGAACAGGGACGCGTGGTGAAGATACCAGGCCCGAAATCCGTGCCTTCCACCGTGGAAAAAGGTTGGACGTAGTTGCCGTGCGGAGACCGCGGGTCGCGACCATCGGGGAAGCAGGTCCACAGGTGTTGGGCGGCATTGGAATTACGATCGACATAGTCCCAGCGCGTGTAGACGAGCATCCCTTCGTTGTTGACACTGGGCTGCCATTCATCGGTCTCATGGAAGCTTAAAGGAATGATGTCGCTTCCGTCCGCGTTCATCGAGTGCAGGAAAAACTGCACCGGTCCGCGGTCCATGAAGCACCGCGAAAAAATCGGGCCCTGCCCGCGGTGATCGGTGCGGGTGGAGATGAAGGCAATGCGCCCATCCGGCAGCCAGCACGGATCGAAATCGTTGTGGTTGCCTGTGGTCAATTGCACCAGGCGGGAACCGTCCACGTTGACCTTGAAGATGTGAAAGCTGTTGTCCTCGGTATATTCCCAGACCCGCGGCCGGTCGGCGTAGACGGGCTTGGCATAGGCGAAGAGGATTTCCCTGCCGTCAAACGAGAGAGCGGCCGAGAGGAAGGCGCCGCCGGCAAGTGGCTGCCCCTGCCACGGGCCGTTCTCAAGGGTGGCGTGTTCCAGGACATGGGTCACGACGGGGGTGTCCGACTTGATGTTGCGCGCGATGTAGAGGCCCCCCCCGTATCGCTGGGTGTGGCCGAACGACGCGGTGGTCATGTGTCCTCCGGCGAAATTATCGGCACCGAAGCACTTTCGTTCCACGAAAAGAATGTCGTTGAAATCGAGCAAGGGATTGGCAAAGGCCGCCCGGCGGCCAATGGCCCTGACGGCCTGATAGATGTCCGCTTGTTCGCCGGTCCCGGGGCCGGTGTCCACGCTCCGCCTGACCAGGCTGTCGAGCTCGCGTTGTAGATCGTCCGGTTCACCTGCGGCGGACGCCGCCTTCTGAAACCCGAGCAGGGCCCTGGTGCGCCGGACCGCCACATCCAGCGGGTGCCGGTCGGTGGGGAGAATCAGAGAGTTGCGATCCAACATCTCGGATGCCGCAGGCTGGTTTCCGCCGCCGTCGATCTGCTTTTCGAGCCTGGCGTACTGGTCCATCCAGTCGCGGACCACTTCTCTGGGCGGGGCCGCCGTGGACAGGAGCGGGCATAACATGCCCCCGAGCGAGGTCACGATCACGATTCTGGTATTCATGCTGCGGGAATTTTTTGATCACCTGCCTTAACCGGGTGTGTGCCGAGCATGTGTGTTCGAGACTGCGAGACGGGTCAATCAAGCGACAGCTATCTGATATTGCGAGGCTGACCAAGCAAAATCCACCCAAATCCACCAGATCTGACGTCAGGCGTGCATCTGTTGCAGCATGCTGTCTTTGTCGTAGATCTCCCACGCTTCCGCCAGTTTGGCGTTTTCGATTCGGAACGTGCTGATGGCCGGCAAGCGAATGATGTTGCCCTTGGGCATGATGCCGGCGAACTCGCCGATGTGTTTGACCGTCACCACAAAATGGCAGTCCACCTTATCGCCTTCGGCAATCATGAATTCGATATCAATCTTCATGCCGCTGAAGATGCTGCCGAGGATGTCCTTGAAAAACCGGCGGACGCCTGCCGGGCCGGGTGGCAGGTCGGGCGGCATGTGATGATCCACGAACGTGTCGCTGACCACCTGTCCAATCCCGGACAGGTCGCCCATTGCCTCGGTGTAATACCGTCGAACCAGAGTCTTGTTGGATTCTAACATGGGATGTTTCGTTTTTGGTTGAGATGCGTGCGCACGCGTTTATCACAATCCAGCGATCTTGGCAACCAGATTACTGCTAAGAAACTGCTTTGGGGGTGAAAGCCGTTGGAAGAGTCGGTGGCCGGACCCGGGGGCGGGAAAGGCGCCATTACCGTCCGGTTGGCCAGGCACAACCTGAGAGAGTTGATCTTGATTATTCGGGTTGCTGACACGGCAAGCCCGTTCCGGAGGAATTTTCGCCCCTCCCGCCGATTTTCCTTGGCCTGGTGGGGGAAAACCGTAGCCTCGGTCCGGGAAAGACAGTCCCCGAAAGATCGTCCCGTGATCCTCACCACACAGCCGTTTGGCCGGAAGAAGTGCTCCGTTCACCTCGGCAGGGTGGCGGATTGCGCGGCTCCGGCTGCTCTCACCTGAAAAAACATCCTAACAACCAAAAACGAAATGAAACGGCGTGATTTTTTAACAACTGGCACGGCGGTCGGAGCTGCTGTGGTGTGCGGAACGCAACAAACAACGGCGCAAGTGACGACCCGCCCTGGAACAAGCAAGATGCCTCACCTGCCGCCACCCGCAAACCCGGCCGAATTCAATCTTTGTTTGCAGTGGGGAGCGATTCCCGGTGACGAGATCAATGAAAAACTTGATTTTCTGGAGGCGAATGGTTTTTCCGCCGTGGAAATTCCGTCGGGTGATTGGCCGATCAAGAATGGCGAAGAGCTGAAAAAGGCAATGACTGGGCGCAAACTATTCATTGCCACTGCCTGCGGTCCGAGTGACTTTTCCTATGCCGAGCCTGAGAAACGCGAAGCCGAGGTGCAGAAATTCCTGCCGATTATCGAGGCCTTGGGCGCGATCAAGTCGGTGGGACTCATTTTGTGTCCCGCACGCGGAGAAGTTCCGATGGGTTTTGCGGAACTGCGTGAGGATTTTGTAACCCATACTGGCAAGCGCTTGGCGGAGCATGCCGCCAAGCATGGCACATCCATCGTCTTGGAGCCGTTGCGGCGCCACGAAACGCCGTTCCTGCGGCAGGTGGCGGATGGAGCGCGGATGGCGGCGGACATCGGTCCTGGTGCGACCGTGATGGGCGATTTCTGGCACATGGGCTTGGAAGAGACGAGTTTTATGGGTGCCTTTATTTGCGCGGGCAAGTTGCTTTCGCATGTGCATATCGCAGGGTTGAAAGAGCGGATCATCCCTGGCGTCCATCCTGAGGCGGATCAATATGTGGATGGATTCAAGGGTTTGAAAATGATTGGCTATCGCGGTGCCATCAGCTTTGAGGGTGGTTGGCCCAGGGATCCGGCTGATCCTAAGAAAAGCATCCCGCAAGAAGAAAAGACGAAATTGATTTTGAACATGGTGAGGCTCCTGCGCGAGCAATGGGAAATGGCTTGAAATTATCCTGCGGCAGAATCCGAACCCTCATTCAGTTTCGCTTGAGCCTTTAAATGGTGGCTTTGAAATGGGCAAGCTGCTTCCCAATTCTCCGCTCCGGCAGCCGGCCTTTATCAGACCACTGTAACGTTTTCCGACAACACCCCAAGAACTCACTTGACCGCAATACCCTGAAAATGGGCTCCACGGCACTACGAGATTTATTGAACTTTATTTCTTGACATACGGCCAAAGCAATCTATTACAACGATATCGTCGGCCCCAGGTGGTGGAACTTTCCGTGATTGCGGAGGCTGCTTTTGGGCCGGCGCCACATTCATTGATAGAGAAAACACACCCGCCATGACCCATTCGCAACATCCCGGGGATTCCCGCCGCTTTGTCTCCTCCCGCAGCATGATCACCGGCATCCCCAGTCCCCCCCCGGGGGGACGGAGCGGTGCTAGGTCTTTCGCTGGAGCGGCACATGCCAGACAACTTCCGTTCACACCCGCGATCATGGGGCTCATCGCGCTTCGGTCTCCGCTGCGCGTGATCGCATTGTTCAGTCCGCTGCTGTTGGCCTCGCCCGCTTCGGCCGACCTCGTCTACGCCGGACTCAACCACACCGAGCTGGGTGAGGCGGTACTCACAGCAACCCCTGGCAGCCAGATACTGAGCGTATCCAATATTGGCAGCAGCGGCCTGGATGGGGTGGAAATCCACTTGCCTGCGCCAGACGGCCATCGACTCAATGTTTACTATCAGATTCCTGCAACCGACGGCACCCTCAACTTCACTGGGGTCGGGTCGACCGGTGCCGGGTCCGAGCAGGAGGTTGGCAACACCCGCATCGAGTATGCCGGCGACACCGCGGCCGTCTCGTTTGATTATTCAGCCATCGGCTCGCCCACCTACACGCTGCGCATTTACAACGGCAGGCAGCTCGTTCACGAAAGTCAGGGACACCCCTCGGGAACTGCAAGTGTGGTGAAATCCCGGTTCAAATTCAGGCGACTGCCAATGGACGATGTTCACATGGGGTGGTGGGAGCAAGTCGGCGAACTCACCCTGGGGGGGCCTGCGCCAGAGTACATCTGGCATCCGGGATATACCTGCGACACCATGCCAGGGGGGCAAACGAACAGAGTCATCGGAGGACCCGAGGTATTTGGAGATCTTTTGATCGGCATCCCGGAGAATCCGTCAGCAACGGTTCTGGCGGCTTCACGGTTCAAGATCCAGGCGGGCGGCCAGATCACCGACTTCCAAATCGGTGCCGAGTCGTTCAGTTCCGATTCGGTCACGCCGCTCCCCTACTCCATCTGGGCCCACAACGTCGCGGCAATCGGTGATATTACCCTGGCCGAGCTGGGCGGTCCACATGATGACTACGATCACGACGGCTTTAGCAATCAGTTGGAGTATGCATTCGGCAGCGATCCGCTGGTTTCAGCCAACGGACCCGTGATCACAAGCGGACAAGCCACTTTCAGTTTGATTGGCACCACCGACGAGTATCTCACCCTGTCCGGCAGGCGCCCGGCAGATCGCATGATGCCGGTGGCCCAGGCCAGTGATAACCTTCTGTCATGGGCTACAGCGGTCCTGGTCAGCAGTGTGTCGCAGCCTGATGGCCGCGTGCTCGACACCTGGCGGACGCCGGATCCCATGCACACCAAGCCACGTGCGATGCTGCGCTTTCAGGTGACCACAGCGGAATAGCCCGGCAACCAGCACCCGCGCTTCGGGAAACCCCATCTTGTTTGCCCATCGGTTTCCTCCTGCCGGTGCTGGCTAACGGCCTTTGGCCTTCGCCCAACAATTCTTGCGGAGTCCGCAGTAGCGGAGCGAATACCGGCCACCGGACGTTGCGGTCCGCCACTCCTGCTCGGACATCTGCCGTACCGGCTTGGGGCTCACGACATCCACGCAGTTCCCCGCCGCGTCCACATATTTGATATCAACCGGCATCAGCGAGCTGGAGGGGACCGCGACGGTGTCCACGGTATAAGCGGTCCTTCCGTCCGCAGTATCGCGGACCTGCCAGAACCGGGGCTGCGCGTCGGAGCAGCAGGCGCTGAGCATGAGGGAAAGAATGGTTAGAACGGCAAGGTTATGGAGGTTCTTCATGAGGATCTGGAGGTGAACCGGATCGTGGGCTCAAGCATCCTCGCCACCGGCGAGGGGCGGGGGCTCCGCCTGGT
This sequence comes from Akkermansiaceae bacterium, assembly GCA_021733795.1. Lineage (GTDB taxonomy): Bacteria > Verrucomicrobiota > Verrucomicrobiia > Verrucomicrobiales > Akkermansiaceae > Luteolibacter. The sequence continues at coordinate 30,095 of JAIPKB010000017.1, forward strand.
GGACGGTCAGTTGGGTGAACGGAATCACCCCGCGGGATGGGGACGGGGGCGATATCTATTGACAGCCGGGTTGTTTTCGGTGATATTCTCCCTTTCCGGGCTGGGTGCCACAGCGGCACTCGCTTGGATGAACATCCAAACCATTGAACTCCAATACATTATGAGACGCGCACGCTGGCTGGCTCCCTGGAAGGACAACGCCGAACAACCCTCGATCTACCACTGCGTGACCCGGGTGGTGGGGCGGGATTTCGTGTTCGGGCCCGAAGAAAAGGAGAAATTCCGCACGTTCATGCGGATGTATGAGAATTTTTCCGGCTGCCGGGTGCTGTCCTATTGCCTGATGTCCAACCACGTTCACATCCTGCTGGAAGTCCCGCCGATGCCGGAAGGCGGGTTGACCGACGCAGGGCTGCTCAAGCGCCTGCGGGCAATCTATAGCGAACTGGAAACCCGCGAGGTGGAAAAACAACTCGCCAGGGTCCGGAAAGCCATCGTCGAAGGCCGCGCCGACGAGTCGCTGGCCAGGGAAATCCACGAGCGGTTCACCTACCGGATGCACGATCTGGGAAATTACATGAAAAACCTGCTGGGCCGCTACACCCAGTGGTTCAACAACAGCCACCAACGCACCGGCACGCTGTGGGAAGGGCGCTTCAAGAGCGTGCTGGTGGAAGATGGCGTGGCGGCGCGTACGATGGCGGCTTACATCGACTTGAACCCGGTGAGGGCCGGGATGGTGGAGGATCCAGCGCTCTACCGCTGGAGCAGCTACGGCGAGGCGATGGGCGGCGGGGCGAAAGGCAACGGAGCCAAGGCGCGTGCCGGGTTGGTGCGTGCCTTGGGAGCCCACAAGGGCTGGGCGGCGGATGGCAGGCACTGGCCGGGCCGGGTTTCGAGAGAATACCGGATGTTGCTGCTGGATGAGGGGATGGAGCGGACAAAGGAGGTGGTCGACGAACAGGGGCGGCGGGTGGGAAAGGTGGTTCGGAAAGGCATGAAACGCGAGGTGACTGAGCGTGAATTGGAGGAATTGGAGAGATCGCGGGATGTGGCATTGGCGAAGGTGGTGAGGTATCGGGTGAGGTATTTTTCGGACGGGGCGGTGTTGGGGAGTCGGGATTTTGTCAATGGGGTGTTCGAGGCGTGCCGTTGGCGCTTCGGGCCCAGGAGAAAGAACGGAGCAAGACCGATGGGCGGAGCGGCGAGCGGCGCGAAGGGGGTATTGTGGAGTGCGCGGGATTTGCGGGTGGGGGTGGAGGGGTAGGGAAGTCGATCCGGGTGTGGTGGTTTAGACAGAATGACTGCCGGGACGATGGCTTGGGTGGTGTGGAAGCCAGCGCTGACGCGGTTGGGTTTCCGCGTGTCCGGCAGGATGCCGGGCACTGCTGACAGGATGCCAGCGCTCCCCTTGATGCGGCCGCACACTTGTTCATGGGCGCTCCTTGCGCACGACGACAATAAGGTCGTCGCCCCTTATTGCTGACAGTCGGGTTCAGGATCCCTTCTTCGTGCCGCTTTTCCGCTCCGCCACGTGCTTTTGCCACAGCGGGGAGGGCGGCAGATCCAGGGGTCGGCAGATGATGAAACCCGCGTGGCTGGCACCGCCGTTGAGGTAATCGGTGAGCGGGCGGTCGATGACCACGATCCGTCCCTTGTCGCGGTCCGAGGTGGCGTGGACGAAATACGCCCGCCCCCGCAAGCGCATGATCAGGCCCACATGTGAGGTGTAGCCGTTGGTCGAGTTGGAGGTGATCGCACAGATGTCGCCGTCCTGGAGGTAGGCTTCGGCGGCCTTGGCCCGCGCCTTGGGCACGTGATAGACGGGCAACCGGGAAACCTGCCGCTCGATCCGTCCCATGGGTTCGATCAACGCCGGGTTTGACCGCAGGTAGCGGTAGCTTTTCCACTGTACGGTCATTTCCCGGATTTCCCGCCGCAAGCGAACCGCGCCCGGCAGTCGGGAGGTGATGTTGCTGGCGAATCCGCGCCGCTGGTTGTCATGAAACACCTCCTCCAGATGGTGCATCCGGCTCAGATAGTTGCCGGTGCAAACCCCGTTGCGGTATCGTTCCAACTCGACCATGTGCAGCAGGTCCGCCGGTTGATAGGGCCCGGGTTTGTAATACAGCATCCGGGCGATCGCCAGTGAGTTTTCGTAAAACGTCCAGCAGTCCATCTCGTTGAGATTCACGACCGGAGACTCAGTCCGGTCATGCACCTCCAGGGTGTAATTCACATACTTGGTGCCCACCAGCTCGCGGGCCACCCGGACGGTCCGCTGGGAAAGCGGCAGCGCCCGCCAATTTTCGCGTTCGCCCTTGGCCACGATCGCCCGGAATTTGGCCTCACCCTTGAACACCGTCTTCATCGGCAGCCGCGCCGCACTCGGTGGCGGTACGGTCCGGCCACTGGCCACCGCCACCGGCACCCTGCGCAGGCCGCCGGATGGCACGCTGGTCACCTCCGCCCCGGCTAGGCAGGCGAGCCCCATCCAGCCCAGCCCCATGATTCCAAATTTGACGGTCATCGGCAACCAGCGTAATCGAATTTGGCGGGTTTGCAAGCGCTTGAGTGGTGCGGCCCTGGGCCCACCTGTCGGAGTTCGCGCCGGGTGCTCTTCGCGCGGTTGCCAGAAGCATGGGCACGCTTGTGATGTTTGATCAGAGTGAATTTCCTTGATGATCAGGGGGAACTTAGTAGAATGCACCCATGAAAACGGTGCATCACTGGAAACGGGCGGCGTGTTTTGCAGTCTCGCTTGGGTTGCTGCTACCCGCTTGCAGGAAGCCTGCGGATTCCGCCACCGATCAATTGAGCGAGGCGGGATACCAGCCCTCTACCGAGGACTGGCTGCGGGCCGTGCGCGAGGACAACGTGGAGGTGATGAAGAAATACGCGGCCAGCGGGTTCGCACTGGACACCCGCGATGCCAATGGCGATGGCGCACTGCACGCGGCGGCCGCCGCAGGTGCGGAAAAGGCCGCCGGTTTGCTCCTGGATCGCGGTCAACCGGTGGACCTGCGTGGTGGTGCCGGCCGCACCCCGCTGATGCTGGCGGTGATTGCCAACAACCCCCGGATGACGGGTTGGCTGCTCCGGCAGGGAGCCGACCCGCGACTGAAGGATCAGGACGGCTACACTCCGCTGATGCTGGCGGTGCGGGAAAACTCGACCAAGGTGGTGGGTGAACTCGCCGTCCACGTCCGGGACACCTTGGATGCGGCCCTGCTGGCGGCCGCGCTGGAAGGACGGGCGGAAATGATCGATGGGCTCACCAAATACGGGGCCTCGGTGTATGCCCGGATGGAGGATGGCCGCACCGCCCTGATGGTGGCCGCCCAGAACAATCATGAGGAGGCCGTCAAGATGTTGCTGGATCTCGGTTGCGGGCGTTTTGCCATCACCCCGGAAGGCGAGACCGCTGCGGACCTTGCGCTGGTGGAGGGACATCAGCAGGTGGCCGATCTCATTCTCGCCAAACCCGTGGCGTCCGAGTTGAGCCTGGAATCGCCAGCCGCGATCGCGGCGGAAATGGATGCCTACATGGAAACCGCCATCGACTCCGAAGAGCCCGCGGCCACCACCGCTGCGGCCGACCTGATCGCCGATGATGCCGACCTCACCGACGATCCGAACCCTGCGGCCACCACCGCCGCCGCCGCTGGCGTGACGCCCGCGCGCCCCAGGCCGCCGGTGGTGTCGCTCGAGGGCAGGACTCTCGCCGCTGCGGAGCCCCGGCCAACTGTGGCCGGTGCTGCTGCCGGTGCTGCCGGTGCGGCTGCTGGTGGGATTCCCATTGTCATGCGCCATTACCGGCAGCGTGAGATTCCGCTGGAAGTCCGCACGGTATCGGCGGATGCCGTTACTTTCCGCATTGCGGGCAGCAGCCCCCGGGAAGTGACGGTGAGAGCCGGGGAAACCGTGCCGGGATCCAGCCTGGTGGTGGTCGGATTCGACCGCCGGGTGGCCACCAGCAAGGACAACCAAGGAAGCCCCGGCGAAGTCTCGGTGGTGGGAATCAGTGATCCGGGAACCGGGGTGACCCGCGAGTTGGTGGCGGGGCTCCCGGCCAGCGCCCACGACCCGCTTGCCTTGGTGGAGGATGCCCGCACCGGCCAGCGCTACACCGCCAGTCCGGGCCAGCGCTTTCACGATGCCGACGGTCTGGAATACCGGGTCGTTGACGTGCGCCCCAATCAGATTATCATTGAAGAGCTCGCTTCTGGCACCGTGCAGACCCTGCCGCTGCGCGGTCCCCGTGGCTGATGCTCCCCCCCAAATCCTACTCCAACCCGCCATGGAATTCAGCAAAGTCATTGATCACGGGGTCCCCACCCGCCAGTTCTCCGTCATGCTGCCCAACCGCTCCGGGGCGCTGGCCGCCCTGGTGAGGCTGCTCCGCCAGTCAACCATTGAGGTTATTGGCCTGAGCGTGCAGGATTCGCGCGATGTGACCATTGTCCGGCTCATCACCTCCGATCCGGAAATGACTTCGGCCGTGTTCATGGAGAAGGGCATTCCCCACAACGAGTGCGAGATGCTGGTGATCGCCCTCCGGGAAAGCGGCCCCGGCCTGCAGCAATGCCTGGAAATCCTGATGGCGGCGGAAGTCAACGTGGACTTCGCCTACGCACTGCTGGCCACCACCGCCAACCAACCGCGGCTTGCCCTGCGGGTGGAGGATTTCAGTTTCGCCGCCTCCCTGCTCCACACCAGCGGCTTCAAGCTACTCTATCAGGAAGATCTGAGTCGGTAGCCTGAAAGGAAAATGAAGCCGCGAATTGACGCGAATGCCCGCGGATTCTCAATGGGCCGGAACCTCAGTCAACCACCTTCCTCGCCGGTCTCCTCCGGGGTCCAGGGATGGAGGAAGTGGTGGTGGCCGTGCCAATCCGGCAGCGCGTATGCTGCCGCCGCCACCGTGGCAATATAGACCAGCGGCACCACCAGGATCGAGAGCCCGAAGGTGCCCAGCGCCATCAGCACGGCAATGAAGCCGGTCAGGAGGTTGCCGCCGAGCAACAAGCCGACGCCCGCCAGGTAGTGATGTTTGTAGAGATGACCGAGCCCGGGGAGCAGGCTGAGCAGCGCCGCCACCTTGTTGCGGTCCGTCGAAGTGATCGCCGATGTGCTTTCATTCATGATTTAATCCTCCTTTACGGTGGCAAACTGCCAGTTTCCCCGGATGAGGGCAAGCGGAAACTTCGGGGCAAAGACGCCCCAGGGCAGGGGTTCAGCCAGTCTCGCCGCGCGCGTGACCGCAGCGCTCGTCCCCAAAAGATGGCTGCTAGAGAAAACAGTCGTGCGAAAATCCGCCGTGGACCCCGTGTTCATCAAGTCGAATCCTCTTGCCATGACTGGATTCCCGGCTCACAATGAATGCGCAAGCACAAGTAGAAACCATGGCGAAAGGCATCATCCTGGCCGGCGGATCCGGCACCCGGCTTCATCCTCTCACGCAAGTGATGAGCAAGCAATTGCTGCCGGTGTATGACAAACCGATGATCTACTATCCGCTCTCGGTGCTGCTGCTGGCGGGGGTGCGTGAGGTGTTGATTATTTCCACCCCGCAGGATCTGCCGTTGTTCCGCCAGATCCTCGGTGATGGCTCCCAACTCGGCTGCCGCTTCGAATACGCGGAACAGCCGCAGCCAAACGGCCTGGCCCAGGCTTTCGTGATCGGCGCGGACTTTGTGGGCGGCGACAAGGTGTGGCTGATCCTGGGGGACAACATCTTCTTCGCCGCAGGCCTCGGCGCGTTGCTGCGCGGCGCGATGGACCACGACGGAGCCACGATCTTCGCCTATCCGGTGCATGACCCGGAACGCTTCGGCGTGGTCGAGTTCGACCCCTCCGGGAAGGCGATCTCAATCGAGGAAAAACCGGCCAACCCGAAATCGAACTTCGCCATCCCCGGGTTGTATTGCTATGACCCCGATGTGGTGGCAATCGCCCGCCAGGTCAAGCCCTCGGCGCGCGGCGAATACGAGATCACCGACGTCAACGCCGAGTATCTCCGGCAGGGGCGGCTGCAAGTCAAGGTGCTCCCGCGCGGCACCGCGTGGCTGGATACCGGCACCTTCGATTCGCTGTTGCAGGCCGGGCAGTTTGTCCAGGTGGTGGAGGCCCGGCAGGGGCTCAAGATCGGCTGCATCGAGGAAATCGCCTGGCGGCGCGGCTACATCGACGACCGGCGCTTGCTGGAACTCGCCGCGCCGATCGCCAAGTCCGGCTACGGCCAGTATCTGCGGGAGTTGGTGGAGGTGCCGCGATGAATTTCGATTTGACCGTTCCCCAACTGATTCCGCTGCCGGAGATCCGCGACGAGCGCGGAGTGAAGGTGCTCGGCTTCGCCGAACCGGGAACCAACTGCCCGTTTCCAATCCGGCGGATGTATTATATGTATGATTTTCCGGTCGGGCTGGACCGCGGCAACCATGCGCACCGCGAATGCCACCGCCAGCTCATCGCGCTGGCCGGCCGGGTGGAGGTGGAGCTGGAACTCGGCGACCAAAAGTGGCGTTTCACCTTGGCAAGTCCCGGCGTTTCGTTGTTCGTGCCGGCTCCGTGCTGGATCGTCTATCGCGCGCTGGAACCTGGCACCGTGCTCACCGCCCTGGCCTCCGAACCATTCGACGAGGCCGACTACATCCGCAACTACCACGAATTCAAAAACCATGCGCATTCATCCGACCGCTGACGTCCAGACCAACCGCATTGGCGATGGCACCACGATCTGGCAGTTTGTGGTGGTGCTGCCCGGCGCGGTGATCGGCCGCGACTGCAACATCTGCGCCCAGGTGTTCATCGAAAACCAGGTGACCGTGGGCGACCGCTGCACGATCAAAAACGGGGTCCAATTGTGGGACGGCGTGACCCTGGAGGACGATGTCTGCGTGGGCCCCAACGCGACCTTCGCCAACGATCCGTTTCCCCGCTCGAAACCCGACTCCTGGGAAATGCGCCCGATCACGGTGAAACAGGGGGCGTCGATCGGTGCCAATGCCACCCTGCTCCCCGGCGTGGTCATCGGCGAACGGGCGATGGTCGGCGCCGGTGCCGTGGTCGTGCGCGACGTCCCGCCCGGCGCGGTGGTGGCGGGCAATCCGGCCCGCGTGCTCCGGTATCTCGAATGACCGCCGGGGATTTTAACATATATATCCACCATGAAAGTGTCCTTTCTCGATTTGCAACCGGTGACCGCGCGGCAGCGCGACGAGTTGATCGCCGCCGCCACCCGGGTCATCGACCGCGGATGGTTCATCCTCGGTGAGGAACTCGCGGCATTCGAGCGGGAATTCGCGGCGTGGAATGGCTCGGCCTTCGGCATCGGCGTGGGCACCGGATTGGACGCCCTTTCGCTGGTCCTGCGCGGCTGGCGTGAAATGGGCCTGGTGCATGCCGGCGACGAGGTGATCGTGCCGGCCCACACCTTCATCGCCTCCGTGCTGGCCATCACCGAAGCCGGACTCAAACCGGTACTGGTGGAGGTTTGCGAACAGTCATTCACCATGGACCCCGCGTCGCCCGCCGCCGCCATCAACGACCGTACCCGGGTGCTGATGCCGGTCCATTTGTATGGCCAACTTGCGGATATGGAGGCCATCATGGGCCTGGCCCGGAAGCACGGGCTGCTGGTGTTGGAGGACGCCGCCCAGGCGCATGGCGCCCGCCTCGGAGAGCGTCGCGCCGGGACCTGGGGTGATGCCGCCGCCTTCAGTTTCTATCCGGGAAAAAACCTTGGTGCCCTCGGTGACGGCGGCATGGTCACCACCGATGATTCCACGCTGGCGGAGGTGGTGGGGGCGCTGCGGAATTACGGTTCCAAAGAGAAATACCACCACCAATACGCCGGCCCTAACAGCCGGCTCGATGAAATCCAGGCGGCCTTCCTGCGGGCGAAACTCCCGCTGTTGGACGGGGACAACCAACGGCGGCGGGAAATCGCCGCGCGCTATGGCCGGGAGATCGTCCACCCGGAAGTCCGCCTGCCGGCCGTCGTCCGCGGCGATGAGGGGCACGCTTGGCATTTGTTTGTCGTCCGCACCTGTCGTCGCGCGTCGCTGCAGCAGCACCTAACAGCCAATGGCATCGGCAGCCAGATCCACTACCCGGTGCCTCCGTTCCGCCAGCAGGCCTATCGGGAATTGTTTGCCGGGATTGAGCTCCCGCTCACGGCCGCACTGGCTGATGAAGTGTTGTCGTTGCCCCTCAGTCCGGTGATGGATGCCGGGCAGGTGGCGGCCGTGATCGAAGCCGTTAACTCGTGGCAAGGCTGATCCGCATCATCAAAGTCTCTCGGGCAGGGACGCGTTTCCGACGCGTCCGCTCGTTGGCAGGGACGCGTTTCCGACGCGTCCGCTCGTTGGCAGGGACGCGTTTCCGACGCGTCCGCGCGAATGATCTGAGAATGAAGAAGCCGTTTCGACCATTCATTCGCCACCCATTCTCCCGGACCGTTCGGAAAACGGTCCCTGCCATGCATCGGACAGCGACCTACCGCAACCGGTGGCGAAGGGCAACCGTGGCTTTCTCCATGGCGTAGGAAACTCCGTTGACCCACGACCGGCGGCGGAAGGCGTGGCGGCTGAGGATTTCGTCGCCGGGGGCGGGGGCGGGGGCGTTCGCCTGGTGGTGCTCGTTGACGATCCGGCAGACCTGGGCGACCGGCGCGTATTTCTCAAGCACCCGGCGGCGGCTTTCCAGAATGGCTGGAAGGCTTTTCTCATACAGGCGGTCGCGCATCGCCCGGCGGATGGTTTCGGCGGCGGCGGCGGCGTCCGCCAGATCGATCCGGAGGAAGCTTTCCGCCGGGAAATAGTCCTCCGCATTGGGGCAGCCGTAGTACACCGGCATGCAGCAACCGAGAAACGGATCGGCGAGCTTCTCCGTCCAGTGGTGGATGCCATGAAAGTTCTCGATAGCCACATGGTATTTGAATGGATCGAGCGCGTCCGCCTTGTCCTCGACGAATCTAACACCGCGGCCGAAGAGTTCCATTTCCGGGATGAGCGCCTTGAGTTCCATGACAAAATTGTAGCGGCGGTGGTGTAGGGTGTGGCGCTGCTGTTTGGTGGAACAAACGGCGGAGATTTCGCCGGTTTTGTTGAGTGGCACATGTGCCTTGATATAGTCGTAGCTCGCCCTTGGCTGGTTGGCGGCGTAGAACCAAACATAACTTGTTTGCGAGTAAATGGCACCAGGATGCCGGCCAATGGCCGATGGTTCCTGGCTCGTTAGAACGTGGCCGAACTGGCGGAGGAAGCCGGAACCGTAAACCTTGACGGTGGAAGGTTCGGTGGTGACGAGCAGGGTGTTCTCGCGGGGGCAGGCCAGCGGTTCCACCCATAGCGTGTGGCGCTCACCGGAGACGGATGGCAGGTCGTCCCAGACGACGAGCCAATCGTAGTCGCGGCAGTGGCGATCAAAGACAAATTCGCAATTGCCCCAGCGAGTGGGTGCGTCGGGCGGGCCCGGAAAGCAGTTTTCCCATCCCGCACCGTCGCGGTCAGGCTTGAACTTGGCGAGGAACTTGATGCGAATGGTTTCGGAATTGCACATGATATCCCTGCGGAATCAGGAGATGGAGTTCTTCGCAACCTGGAGCGTTGCGGGGGTGCCGATTCCCGGGCGGCGGGCGACGATCACACCATCGCCGGCGACTGTTTCATCCATGTCGCAGGAAACGAGGACATGATAGCCGTAGGCCCTCAGACGTTCGATGCAGGCGTAGTGAAGCTCGTTGGTATGAGAGGAAACGAAGACATAATCGGCGCGATGTTCACCAAGCATGCGGGAGGCGCCGGTCAGCATCCTGAGTTCGGCCTCCTGGATGTCGGCATGGAGGACCGCCATGTGGTCGATCGAGTGTCGCCGGCAGAAATCATCAATCGTAATGACGGGGACGCCATCTTTATGGAAGCCGGGTTGATCGCCGATATATGCCTGTTCAAAAGTCCCGGTGAAGTTGTTATGACCGAAGTTTTCCTGACCTGACAGGAGATTCCCTTGGTCCGGTTCGACGAGGAAGCAGCGTGCGCCGGGAATGGCGTGGGCGAACCACATTGAATAGTAGGCCCAGTAGGCGCCGACTTCGACGATGGTTGAGCCGGGTTTGATGTGGAGGAGAATCTCTGCAAAGGCTCGTTCCTCCTGGGGTTCGTGAACGCCCTTGTTTTCGACAAGCATGTTGAGAATGCCTTCGCCGTAATAGCCCAGAGCCCCAACTTGAAGTCCGTTGTGCATGGTGATCCAGCCACCTTCAAGCCGGCCGGCAGCGGGGTGGCGGGGAATATGTGAGTTGTCCGGGCAACCGACGACCTGGTCGATGCGATCCCGCCAGTATGCATTGACGACGCCCAACGCGGCATCGGCCATGGCGGCATCGGTGTGGACCCGGCTCTGGCGGCGGCGATAGGCGTCGTTGATTCTCCGATACCAGGACTTTGGCAGGAATCTGCGGAGAATTTGGTGGGGAGGTTTCATTGGGAGTGCATGGGGGATTCACAGACAAAAGGAACCGGAAGATGGTCTCGGATCAGAAAAACCGTATCAATGGATGGCGGAATGTTCGCGGGATCATTGATTTCAATGGCGAGGTCGGCATTCTTGGTGTCCAGGCCGAAGGCGCGGTAGTGGCGGAAGAGCGGAATGCTCCAGATCGCGGCACTGTCAAAACCGCAGGCTTCCATTTGACACGGAACATATTCAAAAAGGATCCGGTCAGCCATCAGGTGGAATCCCTCGTCAAGTCCGGCAAAAAGGCTGGGCTCGTAGCCTTCAATATCGATTTTTATCAGACCGCAACGGGTGATGCCGGCCTCGGCAAGAATGACGGGCAGCGCCTGGGTTCTGACGTCGATTTGTTGGACTGTCCCGGCGGCGAGCTGCTGTTGCAGCAACGGGGTGGTGCCGAAAGAGGCGAGGCTTGGCGAGTCGGGGTTGACGTTGAATGGAATGATTCCCTCCTTGTCCGCGACACCGATGTTGACGACCTCGATGGAAGAGAATCCATTGAGTTTGATGTTTTCATTGCAACGCACGACCATTTCCGGGTTGGCATCAATCGCCAGAATAGGGGCGTGGGGGTTGTGCTTGTGGAACAGGCAGGTGAAGTAGCCAATATTGCATCCCACATCAATGAAGCTGGAGCATTCCGGAGCCAGCTTCTTAATCAGGTTTGAGAGTGCGGGTTCGAACTCTGAATGGATCGCGGTGTAGGTGTCCACGGGGTCGCCGATGCGGAGATGCAGCGAAAAACCATGTTTGGTGGCTTGAATGATGTGTCGTCCGTGTTCGGCCCGGCGGAACTTGCGGCCGGCGGACCGGCGCAAGGAATTGACCATTCCGTAGTTGGCATACCATTTGAAGATGCGGGAACGTAGTTTCATTGGGATTTGAGGGCGGCTTGCTCGATGGACCGGATGGATTTGACTGGCCCATTTTTGGCGGCAGTGGTTGGGAATATCAACTCCGGGATATTGGGATTCATGAAGGTGCTTGCCAAGGACAGATTTGAAACGGTGCGAATCAAGGCATGGCAACGGGCAAGAAGAATCGCATCAAGGATGGCGTCCTTGCCACGGATGCAACCGAGTGAAGCATGATCCGGCTCAAAGTGATGAATCGGCGTCCCGTCCGTGCTGCGGTGTTGCTCACGGAAAATGACCCGCCGGCCAAAACGGTCGAGCATCGCATCAAGAAACGCCTGTTCATCAGTCGCAACAAAAAAGTGAATGCGTGAGTCCAACCCGGCCAGAACGTCGAGCGCCTCTGCGTAGGGAATCCGCACCGCCTCGCTAATAAGCTTGTCGGTTCCACGATAGTGGATACCCACGAGCGGACGGTTGATGAAATGATTCCCCTGGAAATCCGCGGCCTCCTCAAGCAATTCCCGTCGCAGCCGGATTTGAGACGTGAGTTGGTGGGCCAGATGACGGTCCAGGGCGACTCCCAGGTGGGCGAAGCGCACCGACTTTTTGGTGGCCGGCAGTTCAATCACCGCCTCACGACGCTTGCGTTCCGGAAAATACAGGGAGGTTTCGAAAAACTGGTCCCACCAGCCGGATTCACCGGTTGTGGCGGTACGGTAGTCTCCGCTCACGAACCGCAGCCGGAGAGAACAGCGAAGGAGGTTGGAAACCAGCAGACAGCCAAGAACCTGACAATAGAGGGAGAAAAGCCCACCGGGTCGATCATGCAGAACCAGTTCACCACGATGGGCCGCGCGATAGACAAAGGCCAGCCGCAGGGCATTGATCCGGTTGCTGATAGAGTCCGGGATAGTGTGCATTGACCGGGGTGGAGGGTAGGGTTCGGGTTACTTGAGAATCGACGCGACCACGGCGGCATGAGGGTCGGCGAAGAGGAAGTTATGGGATTCGAAGGTGTTTTCCCCGGTGCGGGCGATCGCCTCGACTTCGGCGGCCTCTACCCGCCGGGGCTGATCACCGGCGGTCCAGGCATGGTAGCCGTTGCTCCAGAAATATTCGAAGGTGCGAACGAGATGGGGGTTGATGGTGGTGCCGTCCGGTTGGTGCTGGTCCACACAAATCTCGATCATCCAGACCGGCTTGGGATCGGCGGCAAGAAATCGTGAGGCACCGGCCAACATGAATTGCTCGGCTCCCTCGATATCGACCATGATCAGACAACGCTGGCCAACGAGACGGTTGGCGAGAACTTGGTCGAGAGTGAGCACCGGGGCGAGAGTGACGTCGTACTCCGGGGTGTTGGCCCAACCTTTGATCAGTGAGGCTCCGGTGCCTGCGCCGAAAATCTCGAGAATCCCGGTTTCCGCGCCGAGGGCGACCGGATAGATTTCGATTTTTCCAGCCCAGTCGTTGGTGCGGATGTTGGCAAGCAGGTAGCGGACGTTGAGATCGATCGGCTCAAAGGCGAATGCCGGGACCCCTTGCTGGATCGCCAGGCAACAATAGTAACCGACATTGGCTCCGACGTTGATGAAGGCGTCGCAATGAGGGAGGACTTGCTTGATCAGGCGGGTTTCGAGCGGCTCGAAGCGCCCGTCCTGCATCGCACGGCTGCCATAGAGCTTGAATCCATGGGGGGTAACCGGCGCAGGCTTGAGCGACTTCCAATAAAACCGGAGGGCCCGCTCGAAATTTTTCAACTGCTGGCGGATCACCGCGACCTTTTGGGGGAATGGCGGTTTGGGTGGTGGTTCCTTGATCGGGGACATGCGATACGGGAGGTGGATTAGGGTGGGGCCTCCGCCATCTGACGGGCGGCCTTGAGCTTGTTCGGGAAACGGGAGAAGAGGCCTCGCCACCATGCTACGTCCCGGGGATTGCCGAGGCAATACTCACGGTGGGCGGCGATCCAGTTGGCCCGGTGGACGTTCCAGTCTCCTTCCAACAAACTCACCCCGACCGGTGCGCTGGTGACGTCCGCCCCGGGGCGCCCGGCGAAAATCGTGCTGAGGACGCGGTCACCGAGTTTCGATTGGGCATGGCCGAGGTCGAACCAGCCGGGCATCTGCTGGGATTTTGCACCCGGTTCGGGCATCGGGATGGTAGTATAATCGTTGAAAGTCATGAAACTCCAAAGTTTCACCGGTGGTCCCGTTGCCACGACCGCATTGGCCTTGATGCAGATATCAGCGAGCGCACGGAGGTCATTCTCCCAGCACATCGTCTCCGGTTGATCGAGGCTGGGATGCAGTTGTTTGAGAGCGTGCTGGGGCGGCACCACGATGTGCATTTCGATCCCGGCCTGGCGGACGAGAATGATGAATTTCTCCAGTAAATCGGCCTTTTGCTGGCGGAGGATCTGGGGGCGGAGGTTCCATTGATCTTCGCAAATCTCAAAGCCCATCTCGAAGGCGGACTCGACGTATTGGCGGAGATTTGCGGGATGATTGGGTTGGAGCCACTGGCCAAGCTGGCTGCGAATCGGCTTGGTGCCGTCGAAATACCGTTGGAGAGTGGCAATGGAATCCACGAGTGAGCGACCACCGATGATCTGGTTGATGCTGCGTTCGATCGAGTGGTTGTCGTCGGCGAACGGGGATTGATAGAAGCGGGCATACTTGCGGCTGTCCCAATCGTTGTGGAGATCGCCCGCCTCGATACCGAGGATCAGGGTTTCAATTTGCGGATTGCGGTCAAGCAGGTAGTTCCCGGCCGGGATGGTTTCCAAAAGGTGGGCAGCCGACATTGCAAGATTGCAAGTGCGCCGTGTGCCAAACACCGGATGCGTGGGATCCAGTCCGATTTCGATCCTGGAGGAACCAAGCATGACCACCTGCCAGTCTCCACGGTTGGCGAGGGCGGCTTTTCCCACGCGGACGGTGTTGCTGATTTCGCGGGCGGGATCGAGGGCGGCCACCGCCCAGCGGGTGTGGTTGATCCGCCAGGGGTCCACGGTGAGTGAGAGGATCGCCGTAAGCAGGAAATACCCGCCCATCAGGCAGCCAAGCCAGCGGAGGAAGCGGATGAATGATCGGCGGGACATGCGGCGGGAGCGGGGCGGGTAGGTGGTTAGAACTGGAAGTAGATGAACTCGCCGCCACGGTCGATTTCCAACGTGACGATGACCAACAGGATGAAAACAAACACCGCCGCCAGCGGCACCGGCCGCCAGGACCACCACCTTCGGGGTCGTCCGCGCGGTTCACCCCGGGTGCGGAAATGCGGGGAGAAACGCCCCATGAATTCCTGGGTATTGGGCAGGAAGAAGGCAATGATGATGGCATAAACCAAGGGCCGGAGGGCTCGTTTCGCCTTCATGATGGCTCCTTTGGAAAGCGGCGTCCACAGCGGGCCGTCCTGCGGCACCACCATCGAGTGGTAAAACCGGGTGGTGGTTTCCCAGGCCAGCCGGGCGTTGCCGGACGAGGCCAGTTCGTAGTTGCCGGAGCGGAACGGCACCCAGGCGAAAACCACCGCCATGAAAGTGATCGTTACCGCCAGCAGGCGCGGCAGCGGCCGCCAGCCGAGCTTGCGGCGCAGCGCGATCCATGCGTTGTTGACACACAGATAGAGCCCGTGCAGCCCGCCCCACAACAGGAAAGTGATGCCCGCCCCATGCCAGAGCCCGCCTAACAACATGGTCACCATCAGGTTGGCATAACGCCGCGACGGCCCGCGGCGGTTGCCGCCCAGCGGGATGTAGAGGTAGTCGCGGAGAAACCGCGAGAGCGTCATGTGCCAGCGCCGCCAGAAGTCGATGATCGAGGTGGCCTTGTAGGGCGAGCAGAAGTTCAACGGCAGCCGCAGCCCGAACAAATACGAAGAGCCGATCGCCATGTCCGAGTAGCCGGAGAAATCGAAGTAGATCTGGAAGGTGTACGCCAGCGCCCCCACCCAGGCCTCGCCATTGGTCAGCGCGCGGGTGCCGTCGGCGGCGAATTGAAAGATCGGACTGGCGGTTTCCGCCAGGTTGTCGGCGATGATCACCTTTTTGAACAATCCCAGGGCGAGCACGCTGAGGCCGATCGCGATGAACCGCGGGTTGAGGCGGGTGATCTTCGGCTGGAACTGGCCGATCAACTCGCGGTGGTGCACCAGTGGCCCCGCGATCAAATGCGGGAAAAACGTCACAAACAACAGATAATCGGCGAAATTGTAGCCGGTCTTGTCACCCCGGAACACATCCACCAGAAACGCGATTTGCAGGAACGTGAAAAACGATACCGCCAGTGGCAGCACCAGATGCGGGATCGAATGGGGCCAACCGGTGACGGCATGTGACCAGACCGAAAAAATCCCAAGGTATTTGAAATAGGCGAGCAGCGACAGGTTGGTGGCGACCCCGAAAGTGACCAGCGAGCGTCGGACGACCGGGTTGGCAGACCTGGCGATGGCATTGCCGCAGAGGAAATTTCCCGCACAGGAGCCGACGATCAGCAGCAGAAACCACGGCGTCCACGGCAGGTCCGGATCGGGTTTCCACCAGGCGTAGAATCCGAGGCTCGCCAGCGTCAGCCAGGCCGTGCTCAAGCGCCAATGAATCCGCCCAAGCCCGTAGAACCCAAGCAAAACCAAGGGCAGAAAAAACAATAGGTAGGTGTAGGTGCTGAAAAGCATGCGGCTGGGGGGCAGGACTATTTTCGCAAACCCGGGATTCCACAAGGCCAAAAGCCCTGTGGCGGCGGATTCCATCCGCCCAGTCCCATACGGTTCAATGAGTGCGCCGGAGTGTGATGAGAGGCTCGCGATTCCGTCTCGAAGCCGCGTTGCGGCTTTGAATACCAGAGCCGCCCCAGCCACGCCGACAGCATGTCGGCTTCACATAGCCGGCAAAATGCCGGCGCTCCGGAGCGCGTTCATTCTGAACGCTGAGTCAGGCGGACATGCTGTCCGCCAAGCCACGGTTGGCGGGTTAGCCCAGCAACTGCGCCAACACGTAGGGCAGGATGCCGCCGGCGCGGTAGTAGTCCTTCTCCACCGGGGTGTCGATGCGGACGATCACCGGGATGTCGAAGGACTCGCCGGAGGCCGGATGAACGCGGAGCGTGGCCTGCTGCATCGGTTTGAGATCGTTGGAGATGCCGATGAGATCGAAGGTGGCGTCACCGAGGTCCCGGACCTTGTCGTAGTCCGCCTTGTCGACGAAGTTGCACGGGAGCACGCCCATGCCGACAAGGTTGCTGCGGTGGATGCGCTCGAAGGATTTGGTGATGACCGCCTTCACGCCTAACAGGGTGGTGCCCTTGGCGGCCCAGTCGCGGCTGGAACCCATGCCGTAGTCCTCACCACCGATGATGATGGTGGGGGTGGCGGCGGCCTGATAGGCGGCGGCGGCATCGTAGATGGCGGTTTGGGCGGGGGGAGGAGGCGCGGGAGAGGAGGAAGGCGGGGCGCCTTCCTCAACACGCGAGGGCGCGTGTGCTCCCCAGAGCATGGTCACCCCACCTTCGCTGCCGGGGACCATCAGGTTCTTGATCCGGACGTTGGCAAAGGTGCCGCGGGTCATGATCCGGTCGTTGCCGCGGCGGGAACCGTAGGAGTTGAAATCGGCGGATTCGACGCCCTTTTCACCGAGGAAACGGCCGGCCGGGCTGTCCTGCTTGATCGCGCCTGCGGGCGAGATGTGGTCGGTGGTGACGGAGTCGCCGAAGATCCCGAGCGGGCGGGCACCGTGGATTTCCACAATGTCGCGAGGGGTCGGGGTGAAGCCGTCGAAGAACGGCGGCTCCTGAATGTAGGTGGAGTCGCAGTCCCATTGATAGACATCGCCGGTGGAGGACTTGATCTCGTTCCACTTGGGATTCTGGTCGGCGAAGCCGGTGTAGAGGCGCTGGAAAACCTCCGGGCTGAGGGCGGAGGCCATGGCTTCCTCCACCTCGGCGGCGGTCGGCCAGAGGTCGCGCAGATAGACCGGTTGGCCGTCAATCCCGAACCCGAGCGGCTCGGTTTCCATATCGATGTCAACCGTGCCGGCGATGGCGAAGGCGACGACGAGCGGGGGCGACATCAGGAAATTCGCCTTGATCGACTGGTGGACGCGGGCCTCGAAATTGCGGTTGCCGGAGAGGACGGAGGCGGCGACGATGTCCTCGGCTTTCACCACGTTTTCGATTCCGGGGTCCAGTGGACCGGAGTTGCCGATGCAGGTGGTGCAGCCGTAGCCGACGGTTTGGAAGCCGAGCAGGTCGAGTTCCGCCTGGAGGCCGGTTTTTTCGAGGTAGTCGGTGACCACGCGCGAGCCGGGGCCGAGCGAGGTTTTGACGGCGGGCTTGATGGTGAGGCCTTTTTCGTTGGCTTTCTGCGCCAGCAGGCCGGCGGCGATCATCACGCTCGGGTTGCTGGTGTTGGTGCAGGAGGTGATGGCGGCGATCAACACCGAGCCGTGGCTGATGGTGTCGGTCACCCCGCCCTTGCTATCGACGGTGACCTCCCACAACGGATAGGAGGGCTCGTCGTCGTCCCGGGTGATGACCCCGACCTCGGCACCGAAGGGATGGCCGATCCCCGGGGCTTCGTCGGGGATGTCGTCGAGGCTGGGTGGCAGGTCGAGCGGTTCGGTGGAACCCAACACCGGTTGCTTGTTGTAACCATCGGGTGCGGTGAGCAGCGCGGCCCATTTTTGTTTGAGCGAAGCGATTTCGATGCGGTCCTGCGGGCGTTTGGGGCCGGAGACGCAGGGTTTGACGGTGGCAATATCGAGGTCCACGATCTGGTTGAAATCGAGGGCGTCGCGGTCGGTGGGGATGCCCCAGAGTTGTTGGGCCTGGTAGTAGGCTTCGACCGTTTTGCAGAGTTCGGTGGGGCGGCCGGTGGCGGCGAGGTAACCGGTGGTGACCTCGTCAATGCCGAAGAAGCCCATGGTGGCACCGTATTCCGGGGCCATGTTGGCCAGCGTGGCGCGGTCCGGCAGGCTGAGCGCCTTGGCACCTGGGCCGTAGAACTCGACGAACTTGCCGACCACCTTGGTGTTGCGCAGCAGTTCGGTGACGTGCAGCACCAGGTCGGTGGCGGTCACGCCGGCCGCGAGTTCGCCGGTTAGATAGACGCCCACGACTTCCGGGACGAGGAAGGTCACCGGTTGGCCGAGCATGCCCGCTTCGGCTTCGATCCCGCCGACGCCCCAGCCGACGACGCCAAGGCCGTTGATCATGGTGGTGTGGGAATCGGTGCCGACGAGGGTGTCCGGGTAATAGATTTGAGATTTGAGATTTGAGATTTCAAATGGGGAAGAAAGCACGCATTTGGCGAGGTATTCGAGGTTTACCTGATGGACGATGCCGATGCCGGGCGGCACCACCTTGAAGGTGTCGAAGGCCTGTTCGCCCCATTTGAGGAACTCGTAGCGTTCGCGGTTGCGGTGGAATTCGAGGTCGAGGTTTTTGCCGAGGGCATCACCGGCACCGGCGAAATCGACCTGTACCGAATGGTCCACCACCAGGTCGACGGGGACGAGGGGTTCGATCATTTTGGCGTTCTTGCCCATGCCATGGACGGCGGAGCGCATGGCGGCGAGGTCCACCAGCAGCGGCACGCCGGTAAAATCCTGGAGCACGATGCGGGCGACCACGAAGGGGATTTCGTAATCGCCGGGGCTTTTCGCGTCGTAGTTGGCCAGGTTGGTGATGTCGTCGTCGGTGACTTTGAGGCCGTCGTGATTGCGGAGGAGGGATTCGAGCACGATCCGGATCGAGAGCGGCAGCCGGGAAATGCCGGGGAATCCCTGCTCGGCGAGGGCCGGGAGCGAGTGGAAATGGCCGGTGGTGCCGGTGCCGGTGGTGAAGGTGCGGAGCGTGTTCATGACGGTAGTTGCTGGAATCGATGGAAGACGAGGCTTGCGGATGCACGGAACATAGGGATGCTGGCGGAATTGTCAAAAAGGTTCGATCAGGGTTCGATTAGGGCGGTTTTTGCACGCCGGATCGCCCGCGCCAGGGGGCTTGTCACTCCGGCTTTTTCGTCAAATCCCTGAGGATTTTCTTTGCAAGAAGCTCGTTGATCTCCCGGTGCCGGGGAACCGGTTGGGATCTTCCGGTGTCCGGGTTGTGGTAAATATCGTGACAGGAACCGTGGCGCAACAAATGGCAACCGGCCTTTTCCAGTGCTGTCACGAGTTCCCGTCTTTTCACACGATTTCGAGTTCCTCTTCTTTGCGGATTCCGGGGATGTTTTCCTGACCGAAGAGTTCGAAGAGATCCCGGAGGTGTCTTTTGAGGTCGTCCAAATCCTCACCCTGGGTCCAATGATCCGGGTAGTCGTTCAGATAGCCGAGATACTTGCCATCGGACTCACGCCAGTAGGTGATCTTCGCTTTCATGGTCGGAGGTTAAGGTACGATGGCGCTGCATTCAAGTGCCAAGTTTTAGTAGTTGTGAACGGGAGCTCATCCCGTCATACTCCGGCCATGCAAACGTGCATTTCATGGTTTTTGGCGGCTGCGGCCGGGTGTTTGCTGGTTTCCTGTGCCGGTGGCGGTGGGTCGGGTGATCTCGGCGGGGCGGATCCCCCGGAAGGCGGGATTTCCGAGGTGCCCAACCCGAATGCCGCAATGGCGGCGAAAAGCGGCAAGGCCCTTGGCCAACTGCAACGGGGGCACGAGGTTTACATGCTGAAATGCGCCGAGTGCCACAACTACAAGCTGCCCCACCAGATCGATGTGCCGCGTTGGCAGGCTGGCAGGCTCAAATCCGATTGCGGAGCGAGTCTCGCAGGCGGTGATCCGCAGGCGGTGGTGGACTACGTGACGGCCGTCAAATCCCAGTGAACGAGGCGGCGGCATTGGCGGTGTTTGCCGGGGTGATGGCGGTGGGCCAGTTCAGCCCCGGACCGGATATGCTGCTGCTCACCCGGGTGTCGCTGGCCCAGGGCGGCCGGGCCGGCACCTGGACGGCGAGCGGCATCGCCTGCGGGCTAACCCTTCACGCGGTGGTGGCGATGGGCGGGGTCTCGGCGCTGCTTGCGGGAGACTCCCCGGTCGCGCGCGGGCTGCGGGTGGCCGCCGGGATCTATTTGGTTTGGCTGGCGTTTCAACTGCTGCGCGCTGCGTGGCGGGCGGCGACTCCGGCTCCGGGGTCCGCGGCCACCGCTCCCGGCCAGCTTGCCGGCTCGTGTTGGCGGCGGGGTTTCCTCTGCAACGTACTCAACCCGAAGGTCGCCCTGTTTTTCGCCGCGCTGGCGACGCCCTTTCTAACACCCGAACGGCCGCCATGGTGGCCGTGGGCGCTGGGCGGGGTGATCG